>CAMCQY010000032.1 GCA_945877135.1 Candidatus Kuenenia stuttgartensis | reverse complement strand
CGGCTCTATGTCGCCCGATCGGCCGACGTCGAGGTGCTGTCGCCGCCACCGGTGGACGCCTTCGAGTCGCCACAGGTGGCGCTTGGGGCCATCGCCGGCTACCGTCCCGAGCCCACGCCGGGCCATCGTGTGCGGACTGCGGGCGTCGTCACCCGCGTCATCCCGGGTCGTTTCTTCTATCTCCAGGAGGGACTCGAGGGTGTTCGCATCGAGACAGCATCGACCGAACCGCCGGCTCCCGGCGATATCGTCGAGGTCGCCGGCTTCATCCGCATGCGTCACGGCCTCGGCACAGTCTCGGAGGCTGTCTTCCGCGCCACGGGTCACACACAGCCGCCCGCGGCCCTCGACATGCAGCCCACCGACATTCTCGACGTGAACATCCGCGCCCGCACGGCCGGACTGACCGCCCGGCCTGCCAGCTACCAAGGCAGTCTCATCCGCTGCACCGGCACGCTGCTGGAAGTCTCTCTCCCACAGGCCAACGGCTGCCGGCTGCTCATCGAAGCGGACGACCTCGTGCTGACGGCCACGCTCCTCGACACCGACTACGCGGTGGCGCGACAGCTCACGCCGACGGCGGCTTCGCCGGGGGTCGACCCGCTCAAGCCCATCTCTACCTCCCACCTCCCCGACCGCTACGCGTCGGCCGCCACATCGGGGTTCACCGCCGAGGTCACGGCAAAAGGCCCGAACACGTTCTCGTTCGCCTTGGAATGAGCGTCGCGTTGAAGCCAGAGGTAGATTCCATCCGCAGCGATCACGCCGCGGGTGATCGCCGCGGACTCTCGGCATCGAGCATGCGGCCATCGAGCCACACTCGCACGCCCTCCTTGCTGGCATATTCGGCGGTCTGCGGGGAGATCTTTTCGCAGGCCACCAGTCCGACGGCGGGCAGGCCGGCCTTCACTAGGCAGGCGGTCCGCCGCGCCGCCCGCATCACGTCGTCTTCGTCGGCGGTGTAGGAGATCTCCCCAACGAGGTAGACGGAGCTGCCGTCGAGAGTGCCCGTCGCCACCACGTCGGACCGCAGGAAGTCGTCAACGGCCACCGCTCCCACCGTGGGCTCGATCGCGTCGATCAACTCGGCTGCTTCGATGACCTTGGCCTTGCGGAGGAGCCTGCCGAGAAACGACGGCAGGCGGTCGCGGAACTTCAGTTCGAGAAGATCGCCCTCGTGCCGGTCGCTGCGGATGACAAGTTTGGTGACGATCTCGATGAGCTGCTCGAGCTTGGCCTCTGTACGGGTCTGAGCCTCGGCGAGCTTTTGAACCGTCTCCTCGAGACGGTCAAGCCGAGCTTCGGTGCGGGTCTGAGCGTCAGCGAGTCCTTCGACCCTGGCCTCGGTGCGGGCCTGAGCCTCAGCGAGTCCTTCGACCCTGGCCTCGGTGCGGGCCTGGGCCTCGGCGAGCTTTTGCACCGTCTGTTCGAGACGGACGAGCCGATCCTCGCTGCGGGCCTGGGCATCCGCGAGGTTTTGAACTGTCTGTTCGAGGCGGACGAGCCGATCTTCGCTGCGGGCCTGGGACTCGGCAAGCCTTGCGAGAGCAGCCTCAAGCCGAGCGGTGTTGGCGTCGGCCGATTCCCGAAGAATTCGGAAATCCTCCTTCGTCGCGGTGTTCTTGGCGTCTTCGATCATCGTTCCGATCGTTTCCGCGAAGCTCTTCGCGCGTTCCTCACCGAGAACCGTCCGAAACTGCTCGTAGATGGCCAATGTGTTCATGACTGTAACCATGGTGACTCCTGCATTGTAACCGCTGATATGTGTCGCGCCGCTACGGCGTGAAACAGCACAAATGCTAAACATATGTATAGTATTTGAACAGCCAGACTGTCAAGCTGTGGCTGCGGCGGATAGAAAAGGGAAGCAGTCCTTTTGAGGAGCGCTGCGTCTCATTTTTTCTGCTTCACCCCGAACGAGCCTCCCATGCCCGTACAGTTCCCGATCTTCACCGGCAGCCGTGTCACTGTCTTGATGCTCGCCGCCACCGTTGCGGCACTCCTGAGCGGTGTGGGGCTCGCTGCCGAGTGGCATGTGTCACCCAGTGGCAACGACGCCTGGTCGGGGGCGCTCGCCGAGCCAAACGCCGGCCAGACCGACGGCCCCGTCGCCACGCTCGAGCGGGCCCGCGACGCGATCCGCGAACGCCGCAAGGCCGGCCTCATAGAGCCCGTCACCGTCTTCATTCACGGTGGCAACTATTCCCTCGCGAAGACGTTCATGCTTTCCAAGGAAGACTCGGGCACCGCGGATGCCCCTGTCGTCTGGCGGGCCTACGGCAATGACAAGCCGGTGCTGATCGGCGGCGCCGTCATCAGCGGCTGGCAGCCGGTGGCTGACGACCAGCGCAGCGGCGGCGGGCTCCTGAAGGCCGACCTCGCCGCGCAGGGCCTCGACAAAGCGAAGTTCTCGCAGCTCATCTTTGCCGGCAGGCGGCAGCACCTTGCCCGCTGGCCAAACTTCGACCCCGGAAATCCCTACGGCGGCGGCTGGGCCTATGTGGATGGCAAGATCCTGCCGATGTATGCCGACATCGAAGGGGAGAGCAAACGGGCGTTCGTGCAGAAGCCCGCGGACGTGCGGCCGTGGGCCCGGCCGACCGACGGCGAGGTCTTGATTTTCCCGCGATACAACTGGTGGAACAACATCGTTCGCATCTATGAAATGGCCGCCGAGAATGACGCCGCATCGCGGAAGATCACGCTGACCGCCGACTGCTCCTATGCCATCCGCCCCGGCGACCGTTATTTCATCCAGGGGATGCGGGAGGAACTCGACGCTCCTGGCGAGTGGTACCACGACCGCGAGGCCCACACGCTCTTCTTCCTGCCGCCGGCGCCGCTTGCCGACCGGCCCGTCTTCGTGCCGACGCTCGCCACGATCATGAGCCTCGGCCCCGACACCGAACACGTGACGATCCGCGGGCTGACATTCGAATGCTGCGAGGGCACGGCCGTCACGGTCAAAAACGCCCGGCACTGCCGCGTGGCGGGTTGCACCGTCCGCAACGTCGGCAACTACTCCGGCAGCGGCGTGTCGATCGATGGCGGCTTCAACAACGCCGTTGTCGGCTGCGACATCTCGGAGACCGGGTCGAACGGCATCTCGATCTCGGGCGGCGACAGAATCACGCTCACCCCGGCCCGCAACAGCGCGGAAAACAACTACATCCACCACGTGGGAGTCTTCTACAAGCAGGGGGTCGGCGTCGCACTCAGCGGCGTCGGCAACCGCGTGGCCCACAACCTGATTCACGACGGCCCCCGCATGGGCATCATGTTCGGCGGCAACAACCTCGAGATCGAGTTCAACCACATCCGCCACGTGAACCTCGAGACGGAGGACACGGGCGCCGTCTATACCGGCGGCCGCGACTGGATATCCTCGCGAGGTTCGGTGATCCGCCACAACTTCTTCCACGACATCCTCGGCTACGGCCGCGAGGGGGAGAAATGGGTGAGCCCGCACTTCGCCTGGGGCGTCTACCTCGACGACAACGCCGGCGGCGTCGACGTGATCGGCAACATCGTGGCCCGGTGCTCAAAGGCGGGCCTCCATCTCCACAACGGCCGCGACAACCTGATCGAAAACAACGTCTTCATCGACTGCGGGCCGCAGCAGATCGAATACAGCGGCTGGACCGGCAGCAACAAGAATTGGACGAACCACTTCCCCACGATGGTGAAGGGCTACGAGAGCGTCGCGGGGCAGCCGGCCTGGCAGTCGATGCGCAACATGCAGCTCCATCCAAAGGACGCCGTGCTGCCCGACGGTCTCGTCATGACAGGCAACGAGTTTCTGCGAAATATCGTCGACTACCGCGACCCGAAGGCGAAGCTGTTCACGTTTCGGAACCTCCCCTTCGACCATTACAAGTCTGACGACAACGTCCTCTGGCACCACGGCCTGCCGCTGCTAACCGGGCAGCGAAAGACCGGCAAAACGCTCGCAACAGTTGCGATCGACAACGCCACTTTCGAGGCGGGCAAGCCGGGGGCGTTGCCCGACAAATGGCGGTGGCAGATGAAACCGGCCGACGCGGTGGCGGCTGTGGCCGAAGGGGATGCCTCTGGTGGCAAGCGGGCGCTGGGCATCAACGCCGGCACAGGGAAGGACGCAAGCGGTAAGGAGGTTTCCGCGCAGATCGTCTCCTCCGAATTCGCCATCCAGCCCGGCCGCAGCTACCGGCTCTCCGCCAGCTTGAAGGCGAACCGGCCGGACGTGAAGGTCGGGCTCATGCTGCAATCGCACATCCCGCAGGTGTTCTTTTGGGGCAACTCGCCGAACCAAGCGACCATCAACACCGACTGGAAGCCGGTGGACTTCACATTCCGGGTGCCGGCCGCCGGCGAGCCTGGGTACCACGAGAAGATGGCAACGGGCGTGGTGAGGATCGACGTCAACGGGGCCGCCGCGGGCGTGCTCATCGATGACGTGAAGCTCGAGGAGATCGAGGCCCTCGACGAGTGGGCGTCGTGGCAGTCGCTCGGCTTCGACGGGAATTCGGTCGTGGCCGATCCAATGTTTGTCGATCGCGACAAGGACGACTACCGGCTGCGGCCAGAGTCGCCGGCCCTGAAGCTCGGCTTCCGGTCGATCCCGATCGAGAAGATCGGCCCCTATGCCGACGACCTTCGCGCCAGCTGGCCAATCGTCGAGGCCGAGGGCGCTCGGGAAACACCGCTGAATCCGCGGTGATGCGGGCCGACCGGCGGTTCTTTACAATCCCGTCATGAGCATCGATCACCGCCCCGGCCACTGGCAGCTGCGTACCACTCGGCTGGCTCTTCCTGGTGGTGGTCGCATGATCCGGCGGCCGCTCGTGATGGGGATCGTCAACGCGACGCCCGACAGTTTTTCTGACGGCGGCCGTCATGCGGGGGTCGAGGCGGCAGTGGCTCACGGCCTTACGCTCGTCGCCGAAGGCGCGGACATGCTCGACGTCGGCGGCGAGAGCACGAGACCCTATTCCGTGGCGGTGCCACCCGACGAGGAACTCCGCCGCGTGGGCGAGGTCGTGCGGCGACTTGCCAGGCAGGCGGGGGTGCCGATCTCGATCGACACGTCGAAGGCGGCGGTCGCGGCCCGGGCCATCGAACTGGGGGCCGAGATCATCAACGATGTGACCGGACTGGAGGGTGATCCCGACATGCTCCGCGTCGCCGTCGAGTCGCGTGTCGGCGTCTGTGCCATGCACATGCAGGGCACACCCCAGACGATGCAGATCGATCCCCGCTATGACGACGTGGTGGGCGACATCCACGCCTACCTGATGCGGCGTCGCGACGCGCTCCTCGCCGCCGGCATCGCGCTCGACCGGATCTGTCTCGATCCCGGCATCGGATTCGGCAAGACCCATGCCCACAACCTCGAACTCATGGCCCGCGCGGGCGAGTTTCTCGACCTGGGGGTGCCGATCCTCGTCGGCCACTCCCGCAAGGGCTTCATTGGCAAGTCGCTCGAGCAGGCTCTCGGCCGGCCTGCCAGCCTCGAGGAACGCGACAGCGGCACCGCCGGCAGCGCCTGCGGGCTGGCCGCCGCGGGAATCCAGATCGTCCGCGTCCACGCCGTGGGCCTCGTCCGCACCGCGCTGGAACTCTACTGCGCCACCGCACGAGCGTAGGCCAGCGGGCGTTCTACAGTCCCGCGATCGCTTCGCGGGCGGCCTGCTCGCACGCCTTGATGTCGGCGAGCGGGTTTTGCGGGTTTTCCTCGTACTCGATCGAGAGAGCGCCGTCGGCAGGGAAATCGGCCGCCACGAGCGCGGCCATCACGGCTGGCACATTGATGTGGCCCTTGCCGAGAATCACGCCCTTGGTCTTGTCCTGCATCTCGGCAAAGTCTTTCAAGTGGACGCCGTACAGCCTGCCCTTGAGAACCCGGATCACCTCCACGGGCTGCTCGCCCGACCGCAGGTAGTGGCCGAGGTCGGCGCAGGCGCCGATGCGGGGATCATATTTTTCCACTGCCTTGAGCACGTCGATCGCCTTGTTGTAGCGATGCGTGGGGCCGTGATTATGAATCGCCACGCGAACATCGAACTCCTTCACGAGTTCGTCGAGGCTCGCGAAGGAATCGGGGTCGGGATCGGCGCCAAAGGTGCGGATGCCGGCCGCCTTCGCGAATTCGAACATCTTCCGGTTGGCCGCGGCATCCTTGGTGAAGCGATTCACGCCATGGGCCGAGATCGTGAGGCCGAGGTCTGCCAGCTTCTTCTTCATGGTGTCGATCGCGGCGGCATCGGAGGCGATCGGATACATGCCGGGATAAAACTCGACGAACTTGAAGCCCAGATCGCGGGTGTGCTGGAGCGCCTCGTCCACCTTGTAGTTGCGGAGCGAATAGATCTGCACGCCCAGGTTCAGGTTGTTAGCCGAGGCTGCACTGGCCAGGCGGGCGAGCGGCGAGAGGGCGGCGACGCCGGCGGTTGCGGCGAGGAACGAGCGACGGGAGCAATTCGTGGAATTCATCGAGGCGACTCCTGCGTGTCAAGAACTGGAAGGCGTCGTAGGATAATGGAAACGAAGGCCACACGCACCTCGCTCGGAAAACGATCTATGTCCATGGCTTCCACGATCGTCGCCACCCCTCCCACGACCGCCCTGCTGGCGCACTGCCGCTCGATCGCCGAGCGGGCCAGACGGGCCGCCATCGACTTGGCCGGGGTCCCTGGAGACACAAAGGCAGCCTGCCTGAGGGCCGCCGCCGCCGCGATCCGGGCCGACGTCGCCGATATTCTTGCCGCCAACCGGCTCGACCTCGCTGCCGCCCCCGGCTTCGGCCTCACGGCCGCAGCCATCGATCGGCTCACGCTCGATGCCAAGCGGGTGGAAGGCATTGCCGCAGGTGTCGAGGCGGTGGCCCGGCTCCCTGATCCCGTCGGCGAGGTGATCGAGGAATCGAGGCAGCCCAGCGGTCTGGTGGTCCGTAAGATCCGGGTGCCTCTCGGCGTGGTCTTCTTCATTTATGAGTCGCGGCCCAACGTCACCGCCGATGCGGCGGCAGTGGCCCTCGCGGCCGGCAACGCCATCATCCTCCGCGGCGGCAAGGAGGCGGCCCATTCCAGCGGTCGGATCGTAGAGAGCATGCGGAGGGGGATCGTCGCCACCGGCCTGTCGGCGGACTGTGTGCAGTTGGTGGACACTGCCGATCGGGAGGCGGTCGGCGCGTTTCTCACGATGGACGACCTCATCGACATCGTGATTCCCCGCGGCGGCGAGACGCTGATTCGCAGAGTCTGCTCCGAGGCGCGGATGCCGGTGCTCAAGCACTTCACGGGCAACTGCCACGTCTACGTCGATCGGGCGGCCGACCTGGCGATGGCCAAGGCGATCACCGTCAACGCGAAGTGCCAGCGGATGGGCGTCTGTAACGCGGCGGAGTCGCTGCTCGTGCACCGCGACGTAGCGGACCGGTTCCTTCCCGACATCGCAGCCGCGCTGGGAGAGCACAACGTCGAGATCGTGGGCGACGCCGCCACCCGTCGGCTCGTGCCTGTGGCGGGTCCGGCCTCCGACACCGATTTTGCGACGGAATTTCTAGGCCCCAAGATCTCGGTGGCGGTCGTCGATTCGGTTGACGCGGCGATCGACCACATCAACCGCTACGGCTCCCGCCACACCGATGCGATCGTGTCGGCCGATCAGGCGGCGATCGACCGGTTTGCGGCCCGTGTGGACACCGCAGTGGTGATGATCAACGCGAGCACGCGGTTCAACGACGGCGGCGAAATGGGACTGGGGGCCGAGATCGGCATCTCCACCGACAAACTCCACGCCCGCGGCCCATGCGGCACGCGGGAACTCACGACCTATAAATATGTCGTGGTCGGGAGCGGGCAGGTGCGGTCGTGACAGTCTGGCCGCACCGATCCCTTCGCTTCCTTGGGTTCCTCTTTTTGTGGAGCATTCTTGTGGCCATGTCGGAATCAGCCTTGGCGAACGAGCCCACCGATCCCCATCTCTGGCTGGAGGAAGTCACCGGCGAGAAGCCGCTCGCATGGGTCCGCGAACGGAATGCAGCGTGCGTAACACAGCTCGCCGGTTCGGACCCGTTCAAGGCGCTCGAGACTCGGATTCGTGGCATCCTCGACTCGAAGGAGCGGATACCGATGATCACGAAGATCGGCGACCGCTTCTACAACGTCTGGCGGGATGCCGCACACCCCAAGGGGCTCTGGCGGCGGACGACGCTTGACGAATACCGAAAGCCGGAGCCTGCCTGGGAGACCGTGCTCGACCTCGATGCACTCTCGGCGCAGGAGGGAGAAAACTGGGTCTGGCACGGTGCCGCCGTGCTGGAGCCGACGGATCGGCTCTGCCTCGTGTCGCTCTCCCGCGGCGGTGCCGATGCCGACGTGGTGCGGGAGTTCGACCTGGAGAAGAAGGCATTTGTGGAGGGCGGTTTTACGCTGCCGGAGGCCAAGAGCCGTGTCGCCTGGCGGAGTGCCGACAGCCTGTTCGTGGCCACCGATTTCGGCCCCGGGTCGCTCACCGACTCCGGCTACCCGCGGACGATCCGTGAGTGGACCCGCGGCACGCCCTTGGGCGCTGCGCCGCCCGTCTACGAAGGTCAGCCTGACGACATGAGCGTGACCGCCTGGCGGGACCTCACGCCCGGCTTTGAGCGAGACTTCGTCGTGCGGCAGAAGACCTTCTACACCAGCGAGATGTTTCTTCGCCGAGACGGCCAACTTGTGAAAGTCGACAAGCCGGACGACGCGTCGGCTGCGGTGCATCGCGAATGGCTGCTCATCGAACTGCGAAGTCCGTGGGCCGTGGCCGGCACGACCTATCCTGCAGGCAGCCTGCTGGCGGCCAACCTGGAAGGTTTTCTCATCGGCGATCGCACGATCCACATGCTCTTCGAGCCCACGCCGCGGACGTCGCTGATCTCCTTCGCCACCACACGCAATCATCTGATCGTCACCACGCTCGACAACGTCCGCAACCGGCTGTTCACGCTCAGCTTTCGCGACGGCGTGTGGCAACGCCAGCCTCTGCAGGGCCTTCCCGAATACGGCACGGCCTCGTGCATCCCGGTTGACGATCTGGAAATGGACGATTTTTTCCTGATCACAGCCAGCTCTCTTCAGCCATCGACCCTGTCGCTGGGAACCATCGATGCCGCGGCTCAGGCTCCAATGCCGGAAAGGCTCAAGCAGTCGCCGGCGTTTTTCGATGCCGCCGGGCTGCGGGTCAGCCAGCATGAGGCGGTCTCGAAGGATGGCACGGCGGTGCCCTATTTTCAGATCGGCCCAGAGCACCTGCCTGCCGATGGCAGCACGCCGACGCTGCTCTATGGCTACGGCGGCTTCGAGATTCCGCTGCTGCCCGGCTACGAGCCGATCGCCGGCGTTGCGTGGCTCGAGCGAAAGCATGTCTACGTGATCGCAAACATCCGGGGCGGCGGTGAGTTCGGCCCGGAGTGGCATCAGGCGGCCCTCAAGGCAAACCGTCCCCGGGCCTATGAAGACTTCATCGCGGTGGCCGAGGACCTGATCGCCCGCAAGGTCACATCTCCAAAGCACCTGGGGATCAAGGGGGGAAGTAACGGCGGACTGCTGATGGGCAACATGCTGACGATGCGGCCCGACCTCTTTGGCGGCATCGTCTGCCAGGTGCCTCTGCTCGACATGCGGCGGTTTCACCGACTGTTGGCCGGAGCGAGCTGGATGGGCGAATACGGCAGCCCCGATAATCCCGAGGAGTGGGAATTTATCCGTGGCTTTTCCCCGTATCACAACCTGAGCCGTGAGCAGGCGTATCCGCCAATCCTGATCACCACCTCCACGCGGGATGACCGCGTGCACCCGGGGCATGCCCGCAAGATGACGGCGCGGCTCGAGGAACTGGGCAAGCAGGTGATCTACTACGAGAACATCGAGGGCGGCCACGGCGGCGCGGCCGACAACCGGCAGCGGGCCTTTATGGAAGCACTCGGCTATACGTTTCTCGACCGCGAACTGCAGTGATTTCGTGGGCTGCGGCTGCCAGCGCAGTATGGCCGGCGGCGCCAATCTCTGGCCTTCCGCGTTGATCCAAGCGCCGGCGGTCGCCGCACGGGCGGCGGGCTTGAAGTGGGGGGGGACAATCCCCGTAACGCGTATGCCAGGGGCTCTTGAATTGCCTTGAATTTGCCGATAATCTCGGCACCTTGCAATATAAGCAAGCTGGGTAATTTAAAGCGCTTGCGTTGTGTGGGGTCGTATTCCCACCATTGTTCTTCACCGCACAGTTCTTTTTGGAGGTTCTCCAGTGGCACGCCGTGGCATCCCCCCGATCAGCAAAATCCTGGGCATCGTTGACAACTTCGAAAGCCTGCCGACGCACGGCGAAGCGGGCGATGCGTGGTACGAAGAGGCCCACGGGCTGCTCTGGATCTGGGATCAGGATCACAAAAAGTGGTTCGAAATTGGCCGGCTGCACCATGCGTCACCTGGCCTGATCGCAAGCCTCGCTGAGGCGGTGGGCTTTGGTGGCGGCGCGGCGGGCAGTGCTGGCGCAGCGGGGTCGAAGGGCGCCGCTGGCGAGCGTGGCCCGGCTGGTCCGGCGGGCAAGGATGGTGCCCCCGGCCGCGACGGCGCACCTGGCAAAGATGGGAAGCCCGGCCTCAACGGCGCTGCTGGTGCGAAGGGTGAGCGTGGTCCGGCTGGTGAGCGTGGTCTTCCCGGTGCGCCGGGCAAGGATGGCGCGGCCGGCAAGGACGGGAAGCCTGGCCTCAATGGTGCTGCTGGCAAAGACGGAAAGCCTGGTGCGCAAGGTCCTGCTGGTGCGAAGGGTGAGCGTGGTCCGGCTGGTGAGCGTGGTCTTCCCGGTGCGCCGGGCAAGGACGGCGCGGCGGGCAAGGACGGAAAGCCTGGCCTCAATGGTGCGGCGGGTAAGGACGGCGCGGCGGGCAAGGACGGCAAGCCTGGCCTCAATGGTGCGGCGGGCAAGGATGGGAAGCCCGGACTCAAGGGTGCTGCTGGCAAGGACGGAAAGCCTGGTGCGCAAGGTCCTGCTGGTGCGAAGGGTGAGCGTGGTCCGGCTGGTGAGCGTGGTCTTCCCGGTGCGCCGGGCAAGGATGGCGCGGCCGGCAAGGACGGCAAGCCTGGTGCGCAAGGTCCTGCTGGCGCGAAGGGTGAGCGTGGTCTCCCCGGTGCCGCTGGCAAGGACGGCGCGGCGGGCAAAGACGGAAAGCCTGGTGCGCAAGGCCCTGCCGGTGCGAAGGGTGAGCGTGGTCCGGCCGGTGCCGCTGGTAAGGACGGCGCGGCGGGCAAGGATGGGAAGGACGGCAAGCCCGGCGCCAAGGGTGAGGCTGGTGCCAGCGGCAAGGACGGGAAAGACGGGAAGGCTGGTCCGCAAGGCCCGGCCGGTGCGAAGGGTGAGCGTGGTCCGGCGGGTCCTGCTGGTGCAGCGGGCAAGGATGGGAAGGACGGAAAGCCGGGTGCCAAGGGTGAGGCTGGTGCCAGCGGCAAGGACGGGAGAGATGGCAAGGATGGCAAGGCTGGTCCGCAGGGCCCTGCCGGTGCGAAGGGCGAGCGTGGTCCGGCAGGTCCGGCAGGCCCCGCTGGTCCTGCGGGTGAGTCGAGCGGCAACCGGTCGACCGGTGCCCGGCAGATCACCTCGCTGCTCGACGCCCCTTCGGGAGCTGGGCTTGAGAACGCCGTGCTTCGGCGGGTTGGCAACACCGTGGAACTTGCGATCAGCGGGCTCCGCAGCAAAAAGCGTCTGAAGGCTGTGCTGGGCAAGGTGCCGGATGGGTTCCGTCCCAGCCATCACCAGAGCCTGGTGACGTCGGACAGCGACTTCCACCATGTGCGGTTCGAGGTCGGTTCCAAGCGATCGCCGACGATCGCTGTGAATCAGCCGGCGTCTGCCGATGGCCTCTCGGACGTCTCCACCTCGCTCGTGTGGCTGACCGACGACGAATGGCCGAGCAAGTTGCCTGGCAAGGAGTGGAAGCGGTAGTCGCTTCCTCTCGCACGGCCTGCGGCCGAGTATCGATTGCAACAAGGGGCGTACCTCGCGAACTGCGAGGTACGCCCCTGCCTTGCGCTGCAAGAGGGCTCGGATCATCGCGAAGGACGGTCGAACCGGCAGGCGTCAGGCTGCGGCGTTTGCCAGGCGTGCGTGGAACGGGGTGGACCGCAGCAGGATGCAGCCCTGCAAGACCTCGGGTTTCCCGGGGCTGCCGACCGCGGCGGTGGGGCAGGCGACAAGCCCCGCCAGCCGGCCCCATGTGGATTTGAGGGCGTGGGGAACGGAGCAGGCGCTGACGTTGCCGGTGCGTCGTGTGAGCCCGTTGACGAGTTCGCACCGGACGCCATGCTCATCGAGCTGCATGCCGGTGAAGCGAACGATTCCCGATCCGGCCTGGTGCGGCACCACGAAGTTCACGTCGCCGCCGGTCAGGTCTGCATCGGCAAGCGCCTTGGCGACAGCGGCTGACATCGCTCGCGGCGCGATCTCGGCGATCGCCATGCCGTCGAGCGAATAGACCAGCCGCTCGTCGGCGTGGACTGTTCCGCCTCCGGGAGCCGGTGAGGGTACATGGGGCCTCAGGTGGAAATCAAATGCAGACCGTTCTGCCGGCCGCTTTTCAGCGTCGGCGTGGATGATCTCAAAATGCACCGGATGCTTCCGGCTCGTCGTCGGTGCGAGCAGCGTGGCTGATGCCATGTCGCCAAAGAGGGCAGCGGTCTGGGGACTGCTGTAGTCGGTGATACGGCTGATCCGAGTGGCGGCGACCACGAGCAGGAATTCGTCGTTGCGGAGGGCGAGCCGCGGGGCCCAGCGTCGGCAGACGAGCGAGAACGCGCGGCTGTAGCCACAGCAGAACCAGTTCAGGCCGATGGTGCGACACCGCCGCATGCCGAGTCCGCGGGCCAGTTGACGTGCCGCCAGACTCGGCCGCTCGCTCAGGATTTGGGCGGGTGTGAGATGCTGTCGGGCGATCGATGGCGGAATGAACGAGGGGGACACGAAGACGATGCCGCGACAGTCGGCGAGGTTGCAGCCCGTCTCCCGCTGGAGTTGCCTGACGGCATGCAGCCCCATCGTCAGCTCGTCGTCGAGAGAGATCCCGCGGGCCTCGATGCCAGTGTGGTGCGCGAACTTCCGCGGCATCGAGTCGCCGAACCAGGCGTTCTCCAACTCCCAGGGGGGCTGGTGCAACGCAATGGCGGCGATGCCGAGGGATGGTCGATAACGTACGTCCATGAGTGGCTCGCGACGGGGATACGTGATGGTGCGGCTGCCGTCAGCAGGGGAGGGCCGCGGGGGGCGGGATTGTGACGTTCAACGGCTGCGGGGGCCAGCGAGAAATCGCCCGGAAAAACGCGGCCGAATGTTCGTCTCTGGCCCACCATGACTCGCGGCTGGCCCGCCTTGGCGGCGATGCGTACAACAGGTGCTGCCGCGGCGACACGTGCGGCACTTTTTGATGTGCATTCAGTCGAGGGAGTCGCGGTGAACGAATTCGTTGAACCACTGGGGATGCGGGTGCTGATCCGCAAGGACGAGAGTCGCCACACGACGCGGGGCGGTATCGTGCTGCCCGATCAGGCGGAGATCCCCACGATCACGGGGCGGGTCGTCGAGGTGAGCCTGCAGGTGGAGCGGGACGCCGACTTCCCGATCGAGAAGTACGACAAGGTGCTGTTCCACCCCAAGAATTCGATTCCCGTGGACTTCGAACAGAACAATCTGCTCTACGTCGTGCCAATCGAGGACGTTGTCGCCGTGTTCCGACGGCACGATGAATCGAAGCCCCAGCGCCGCGGCAAGGCGGGCCAGGAAGGCGATGACGAAGGCAGTTCGACAGACCTCGACCCGTGAGCCGAGAGTGGGGCCGCGCCGTTGCGCCGACTGCCCGTGCCCCCGACATACGCACCATTGCGGACCGTCGAGCCGATCACCGCCTGAGGCCTCGGCACGCCCGTCACCGTCATCGGCTCGCTGAACGTCGCCGTGAACGACAGCTTCTCACCCGATGCATACGTCACACCGGCGCCTTTGCCACCAGCCTTTACGAAGTGCCCCGGTCGACAAGCGATGTTGATGTCGTCGTCCGTGGGAATACTACCGGGCGGCCGTGGAGCGGATCGACCCCCTGCGCAGGCTCGTGGTGTGGCCGATCGCCGATGAGCGTGCCGCAGTCGAGGACCTGCAGTGCAGGCTGGCGGCGGACGGCTGGCGGGTCGAGCAACCCGATGCGTTGACCGGATGCAAGGGCCGCGACGATTTCTGGAATGTCGCAGGCGCCCGTAATCTTGTGGTGTCGAGATCGACGTTTACGTGGTGGGCCGCAGCCGTCGGCGACGCGCTCTGGCAGCCAGGCACTCGGGCGGTGATCTGTCCGGCACCCACGCCGGGCCAAGCCTCTCTTCCGACCTTCGCCAACTGGGCTGCGATCCCAGTGTTGTCCCCCCCTGCGGGGTCGGGCTGAAGCGGTATCGGCTCCGCGGAGTCTCAACCGCCAAGCCGCGCATGCGTGTCGTACCAACCCGGCAACGGCACGCCGAACCGCTTCTCGATCTCCCACAATGCCCGGCCCATGCCGGGAAACCGTCTCAGCAGCGACCGCTCGCCGAACGCTCTGTGTCGGGCGAAGATCTGCTCGTAAGCGGCCGTGATCTCCATCCGGTCCACCCAGCCTCCGGCGGGGAGATCGGCACCGAACAGTCCGGAGGAATCGAGTGAAAACCGATGCGTGCAGGCGTTACCCTCCAGCGACGGGTTTGGGACGACCTGCCAGGGCACCCGCGTCTGCTGCACGATCTGAAAGCTGCGGTACCCGAGCGATTCAAGCAAGGCGATCTCCATCTGCGCCCGACCGGCGTCGGTCCGTTCTGACTCGATGCTCACGAAGTCGGGCCGTTCCGCGACCTGCCGCAGGGCCTCGAGACAGTACCAGTCGGAGCCCTCGATGTCGATCTTCATGAAGTGGGGCACACCGTGGGTTTGGAGGCAGCCGACGAAATCCACGGTCGCTACCGTGATCGCGCGGCTGGCGGTACCGACCCGGGCGTTGCGATCGACCCATGACCCTTGAGTCGTCCCCCAGCAGTCTTTGGATTCGTTGATGTAGAAGTTCACGGTGGCTGCGCCTGGACGCCCGCTCTCGGCGCCGACGATGGCACCCTCCACCATGGTGAAGCGGCCTTCCCGCAGCGCGTCGGCAAACAGTTGGCGGCCCTGTTCGGCCAATCGCGGATGCGCCTCGAAGGCGACCACCCGGAAGCCCTTCTTGAGATAGAAGGCGGTATCTTCGCCTTTGTGAAAACCGATGTCGTAGATGAGGTCCGCGTGTACAGACATGGTGACTTTTCGATGGTTGGTAGGGAGGTCGTAGAATACTCTCCGTCGGGAGTGCCTTCGAAGCAAGCTCAAGACATGCCCCCGTCAAACAGCACCACGTCCGGAGAAAATCTGGACGTGTGACGCTGCCCCCAGCTTGGTACCAGCCGGGTTGTTAACCGTGCAGGGCCAGAGTGTTTGAAAGCCGCGATGTCTGAAGTTCGTTCACGAGAACACCGACTCGCTCATCGAATCTCATCGCCGTGGCCCCTGGCGAAACGCTGCGACGTGCCAGCGGTTGTTGGAAAGCCTACGGAGTCGTAAGCTCTTGACTGAGCGTCACAGCCGGGCGCAAAGTTCGACTCCATGGACGGAACGCATATGAGAGACGACGTCTTTCAGAGATGGCGGTCGCTGCGGGCTGGTCTGCTCGTCGCCGGCGTCACGGGGATTCTTGGCGCCCTTTTCACCTGGTGGCAGATAGAGCGCGAGCGGGTGATCGATGTCGAAGACATCGATCGGCGGGCCCGCGCGATTGCTCACGTGCTATCGTATACGGTTCACGATGCCCTCAGGGGCCCGGCAGAGAACGTGGCCACGCGGCTGGGTAAGCGTCTGGAGGGTCATAGCCGGCTGCTCGGATGCGCGGTCTTTGGTTCGGATGGCCGACTTCTCGCCGCAGGCCCGAAACTCAAGGGATTCGAGTCATCAATCTCCGGTGAGTTGACTCGTCTGCTTCCGGGCGATAGCGATCGCTGCAGCACGCTGCTTGACCACGGGCGTCCAGTGCGAATGCGGGCGGAGCGCATGCTGCGCGACGACGGAGAAGCAGCAGGCACATTCGTGGTCGCGCATGATGTAACTTTCATCGCTGAGCGTGCTGCGGCTAGGCTGACGCAGGGGCTATTCGTCGTGGTGATCACGGCCGTCATGCTCGCCACGCTGGTTGGGGGCATCGCCTGGCTCGCATACGACCGCCCACTGCAGCATCTTGCCGACTGGATGCGACGGGTGCGCATCGAGGACTCGTCCGAAGCACCCCCAGTATGGTTGCCATCGAGTCAGCTGGTGAGCGAGACCAATCGCCTCGCTGCATCCTATCGAGCTGCCCGGACCGCGACGTTTCAGGAAGCGCACGAAGCGGCCCGTTCCGATCGCATCTGGACGAGCGGGCGACTAAGGGCGCACGCTCTTGACTGCCTCGGCATCGGTAATCAGCTCGTCGTCGTGAGCAGCCGTGAACCGTATCTGCACGTGCGTCGGGATGGCAAGCCGCATGCGGTCGTGCCACCGGGTGGTGTTGTTACCGCCGTCGACCCTGTCCTTCAGGCCTGTGGGGGTGTCTGGATCGCGCATGGCACCGGGGAGGCCGATCGCGAGACGGCCGACGCTGTCGGCCGCCTGACCGTGCCGCCGGCCGACCCGCGCTACACACTCCGCCGCGTTTGGATGACACCTCGCGAGAACGATGCCTACTATGGGTGCTGCAACGATGCCATCTGGCCGATGTGCCTCTTGGCGCACGAGAGACCGATCTTCCGGACATCGGATTGGCAGCACTATGTGGCGATGAATCGTCGGTTCGCCGACGCCGTCCTGGAGGAGGTCGGGGGCGGCCAAGCCATAGTGCTCGTTCAGGACTACCAGATGGCGCTCGTACCGCAGATGGTGCGGGAGGTACGGCCCGACCTGCGCATCTGTCTGTTCTGGCACATTCCGTGGCCGAGCGTCGATGCAATCCGGATATGCCCATGGCGCGAGGAGATTTTGCGGGGCATGCTCGGGGCTGATGTGATCGGCTTTCACCTTCAGCAGTATTGCAACAGCTTTCTCGATACGGTCGATCGGATGCTCGAAGCGAAGCTCGACCGCGATCATTTCACGGCGGAAGTCCGCGGACATGTCTCTCGCGTTCGAGCCCTTCCGATCAGCGTGCAGCCGTGGAGCGAGCGGGGGGTGCCGGCCGGCCCAGCACTCGATCGCCGCCACGAAGCCCTGAGGGAGGCCATGGGCCTTCAGGGAGTCGAAGTCGCAGTCGGCGTGGATCGCATCGACCACACCAAGGGTCTGCCGGAAAGGCTTCGGGCATTCGCGCACTTCCTGCAGAAGTATCCCCAGCATCGCGGACGGGTGAGCCTCGTTCAGCTGGCGGCCCCCAGCCGGCTGCATCTGAAGCGTTATCAGGATCATCTTGAGGAACTCGTTCACTATGCCGAGCAGATCAATTCACAGTTCGCCACGGAAGGCTGGAAGCCGATCCATCTGCTCGTCGACCAGCACGACGCCGGTACTGTCCACGCATTTCTGTCGATGGCCACGATCGCGATCGTGAGTTCACTGCACGACGGCATGAACCTCGTCGCCAAGGAATATGTGCTTGCGCAGGATGGGCTGGGCGGGTGTCTCATTCTGTCGGAGTTCGCCGGCGCGGCGGAGCAACTGACGGACGCACTGGTGATCAACCCATACGACACCGAGCAATTCGCCGATGCAATCCGTTATGCGGTGGAAATGCCCGCCGATGAACGGTCTGAACGGATGCGGCGACTGCGTCGGCATGTGGACGAGCACAATATCTATCGGTGGGCGGCGGAGTTGCTCTCCGGCATGCATGCCGTAACGCCGGCAAAGGCCCGAGCCGCGGCGGGCAGAAAGGCCTTGGTGTGATGGCGGCAGTGGGCATCGACTCGCTGGTGGCCGCGGCGTCTGCCGGTCGAAGGATCCTGTTGCTGTTCGACTTCGATGGCACGTTGAGCCCGACGGTGTCCCGCCCGGAGCAAGCACGGCTGCCGAAGTCGATGCGGCGGACTCTGGTTGATTTGGCGGCGGCCGGATGTCAGGTGGGGGTGATCAGCGGCCGCAGCCTCGCCGATCTTCGGCACCGCATTGACATCCCCGGCGTGTGGCTGGCCGGCAGCGGCGGCCTCGAGTTGTGGAGAGAAGGAAGGCACGTCGGGGAGCAGCGCGTGGTAGCGGGGGCGACCACGCTCGCGGCGCACGCTCGCGCCATTGCTCCCGCTATTGAACGCCTGCCCGGTGCGTGGCTCGAGCAAAAGCCGCTGGGCATGACGATCCACCATCGAGGTGCGTCTCCGAAAACGGTCACGGCGATACGGCAACTGGCGTTGGATATGCAGGCTCGCGCACTTGACGTACGGGTTACCGTGTGCTCACTCGGCGTGGAAATATCGCCGTTTCCGGAGGTACACAAGGGCACGGCTGTGTCCGAATTCATCGCGGCCGTCGGAGACGAATCACCTGGGCTGCTGTACGCGGGCAATGACCATAACGATGCCGAGGCAATGGCCGAGGTCGCACGGCGCGGCGGCTGGGTCATCGCTGTCGGCGACGACGCGCATCCCGCACATACCCAAGTGTCCACCCCGAGTGACCTCTGTGAGTTACTCGTGAACCTTGGCTTGGCCTTGAACGCATCATGAGGCGGCGAGGGGCGACCGACGATCTAGAATAATATGGACGTTTTCACATGGAGCGGTGTGTTGTGCCTATGGTCACGCTCGGTCTCCAGTTTTTAGTGCTCGCGACAATCGTGGCCGGCGCGGGAACGCTCCTTGCGCGGGCAGCCGATGCGATCGCCGACGCCACCGGGCTTGGGCGACTGCTCGTGGGTAGCGTCCTCTTGGCGGCGGCCACCTCCCTGCCTGAACTCGCCGTCGATGTCGCGGCAGTGCGCAGCGGGCATGCCGACCTTGCCGCGGGTGATCTCCTCGGTAGCAGCCTTATGAATCTTTTGATCCTTGCGGGCATCGACCTATGCCAGAAAAATGGCCGGAAAATGCTCTCCCGCGAGGCGGCATCGCATGCGTTATCCGCAACGCTTGCCATCGCCGTCACGGGGCTGGCGGGCTGCGCTATCCTGACTGCGGGCAAACTGCCCGCAGTCAACTTTTGTGGCATCGGCGGTTGGTCATGGGCGATACTCATCGCCTACCTACTCGGCGCCCGGATGCTGTTCATCGATCAGCGTATTTCGGTGAGGCTCGCCGCGGATGAGATGCCCAAGGAGCGAGGGGGCATCTCAAGACCTGCGGTGCTATTCCTCATCGCGGCCGCGGTGCTGGTCATGGCTGGGCCGCGACTGGCGGCGGTGGCTGCCGACCTGGCCGACCGCTCAGGCCTCGGGGGCACGTTCGTGGGTACCACGCTCGTAGCTCTCACCACGTCACTGCCGGAACTCGTCGCCTCACTGGCCGCCGTTCGTCTCGGTGCCGTCGATCTCGCGGTGGGCAATGTTTTCGGCAGCAATGCGTTCAATATGATCATGTTCGTACCGCTCGACGCAGTGTGCCCGGGCAGCCTTTTCGAGGCTGTGTCGCCCACCCATGCCGTCACTGCCTTCGCCGTAATTGTGGCCACGGCGATCGCCGTTCTCGGGCAGCTCTATCATGCAGAGGGGCGGCTGCCGGTTATCGAGCCTGACGCCCTGCTCGTGATCCTGGTTATCGGCGGCGCCTTGGCCCTCGTCTTTCATCTCTCATGAAGCCAGTGTCTGACAACGCGGCGTCGATTCCGTGCAACTCCACGGCCACTCTCTGGCACTCGCTTTCGCTGGAGGAGACGGCCGGGCGGCTCAACACCAGCCTCGACCACGGGCTTGGCAGGGTGGAAGCAGACCGTCGCCACGACACGTTCGGGTTGAATGCGCTCCTCGAGCCACCGCCGGAGGCCTGGTGGTGGAAGCTGCTGCGGCAGTTTCAGGAACTCATGATCTGGATTCTGCTCGTGGCGGCGCTGATCGCCGGGGTGATGGGCGACTGGGCAGACACGGCCGCGATCCTCGCGATCGTGGTCGTGAATGCGATCATCGGGTTTCTCCAGGAGGATCGCGCGCAGCGGTCGATGGCGGCGCTTCAGCGCATGTCGGCGCCGCTGGCGAAGGTGATGCGCGATGGGGAGCTGGAGCAACTGCCGGCCCGTGAACTCGTGCCCGGAGACCGTATCGCACTCGAAGCCGGCGACAATGTGCCGGCCGACGCGAGGCTGATCGAGGGCTTCGGTTTGAGGGTGCAGGAGGCCTCGCTCACCGGAGAGAGCGAGCCGGTGGAGAAAGGGCCCGGTGGCCCGCTGCCTGCGGCCACGCCGCTTGGCGACCGCCGTTCAATCGTGCACGCGGGCACGGTGGTGGCGGCTGGCCGCGGTGCCGCGCTCGTGGTGGCCACCGGGATGGCCACGGAACTCGGTCGCATCGCCAGCCTGCTGGCGCGGTCGCCTGCCGAGACGACCCCACTTCAGCGACGGCTCGCCGAGTTAGGCCGGCTCTTGATCACCGTCTGCCTCGTTGTGGTGACCGTGATTTTCGCGCTGGAGGTCGCCCGCGGCGGTCGGCTGATGGAGGTGCTTCTGCGGGCGGTGAGCCTGGCCGTCGCGGCGGTGCCAGAAGGGCTGCCGACGGTCGTCACGCTCGTGCTGACGGTGGGTCTGCAGCGGATGGTGGCCCGCAACGCCCTTGTCCGTCGGCTGCCGAGTGTCGAGACGCTGGGCAGTGTGACGGTGATCTGTTCCGACAAGACGGGGACTCTCACCCGCAATGAGATGACGGTTCGGGAGATAGCCACGGCCACCGATCTCTACCACGTGTCCGGTGGGGGGTATGCGCCGCACGGAGAGTTTCGCCGGGCCAAGGACGGTCACTCCGTCGTCGTGGCCACGCAGCCCGACCTGGTTCGACTGCTGGTGATCGGCGCCCGCTGTAACAACGCCGCAGTGTGCCCAGATGATGGTGGCGGCTGGCGGGTGGTGGGGGATCCCACCGAAGGCGCCCTCGTGGTGGCTGCCATGAAGGCGGGCATTCCGGTTGGCGATTCCATCGAGCCGATCGATTTCGAGATCCCATTCGACTCCGAGCGCAAGCGAATGAGCGTGGTCGTGCGACAGGCTGATGGATCCCGCCGGATGGAGACGAAGGGTGCCACCGAGGCGGTGCTGCCGCAGTGCGTGGCGGAACTGCGGCAGGGTGTGGTCGTGCTGCTCACGGCGGAGCGGCGACGTGAAATCCTCGCGATGGTCACCGACCTCGCCGACCGGGCTTTGCGGGTGTTGTCACTCGCCTACCGCGAGGTGGCGGAACACGAGTCATTCGGTGGCACGCCCGACGACTGTGAACACGATCTCGTGCACGTTGGGCTCGTCGGCATGATCGATCCGCCCCGCGAAGAGGCGCGGGAGGCGGTGCGGACCTGCCGTTCGGCGGGCATCCGCCCCGTCATGATCACAGGCGACCACCCCGCCACCGCTCTGGCGATCGGTCGCGAACTTGGCCTCGCAGACGGCGCAGGCCGGGCGGTGACGGGGGCCGAGCTCGACGTCCTGTCGGATGACGCCCTGACGGAGGCGGTCGAATCGATCGCGGTCTACGCCCGAGTGACGGCCGAGCACAAGCTGCGGGTGGTTCGAGCCTGGCAGCGGCGTGGACAAGTGGTGGCAATGACGGGAGACGGCGTCAACGATGCACCGGCGGTGAAGGCTGCCGACATCGGCATCGCCATGGGCGTTACCGGCACCGACGTGACGAAAGAGGCCTCCGACATGGTGCTCACAGACGACAACTTTGCGTCAATCGTCAGCGCTGTGGAAGAGGGACGGTGCATCTACGACAACGTGCAGAAGTTCGTGCACTACCTCCTTTCGTGCAACGCCGGCGAGGTCATGCTCATGTTCGCGGCCGCGGTGGCGGGCTGGCCGGCGCCGCTGGCCGCCATCCAGATCCTCTGGCTCAATCTCGTGACCGACGGACTGCCGGCTCTCGCCCTCGGCCTCGAACCTCCAGAGCGAGACATCATGACCCGCATGCCCCGGCCGCCGAAAGAGCCTGTGATCACCGTGCGGCGAGGCCTCGTGATCCTCGCCCACGGGGCCCTGGTGGCCATGGTGACGGTGGGCGGCTTTTGGTTCATGTGGCGGGGCTCTACCGACCCTGCCGTGATCGAGCACGCTCAGACGATCACGTTTTGCGTAGCAGCCTTCTCCCAGCTCTTTTTTGCGATTGGCTGCCGGAGCGAGCGGCGTACGGCGATCGAGGTCGGCTTCTTCCGCAATCCGGCGCTGCTCGCCGCGATCGCGATCTCGTCCCTCCTGCAGGTGGCCGCCGTGACGCTGCCGTTCACTCGCCCGGTGTTCGAGGTGAAGACCGATCTTGGTAACGAGTGGTTGCTCGTCATTGCGCTTGCCCTCGTACCGCTGGCTGTCATCGAAGGGGGCAAGCAGCTGTGGAACTTCAGCCGACCGCCGGTAGCATAAGAGTCGCCGTCGATCGTGCTGATCGGCGATTCTTTGGAGCCATCACATGATCAAGAGCATCCTTGTTGGACTTGGCACCAGCGCCACGGCCGAGAGCGTCACTCAGCACGCCATGGACATCGCGAAGCCACGCGCGGCCGAACTTGTCGGCCTCGCTGTTACAGATCCGCTGCGTCTGGAGTGGCTTGGCCCCCGGCCGATGGGCGTCGGTGTCACCGCGGCCTCGGCCGACCTCGTCCGCCAGCGGCTCGTAAGGGCTGCTGCCGAGATTCAGGCCGCAGGAGAGTTATTTGCGACCCGCTGCCGCGGTGCCAACGTCGCGCACAGGATCACCGAGGAAGCGGGTGATCCTTTTGAGATCGCAGCGGACCTCGTGCGCTACCACGATATGTGCGTGTTCGGCCTGCGCGGCCTGTTCGAGCACGACGTCGTTCCGGAGCCACGGGACGCTCTGGAGAGGCTTGTCTCCGAAGGCGTACGGCCGATCCTTGCCGTGGCCGAGCGGTACCGACCGATCCGCCGTGTACTTGTCGCCTATTCAGGGTCGCTCGAAAGTGCAAAAACGTTCAAGCACTTCGTTCATTCTGGGCTGTACGCCGATGTGCCTGTCCGAATCGTGCACTTTGGTGACGATGCCCAAGCCGCCACAAGACGACTGGAAAAGGCCGCGGCATTTTTTACGGCACACGGCCGTGCCGTAGAGACGGACCACGCGGGTGGTAGTGCCGACCGTGAACTCCTGCCATACGCGGAGGCATGGCAGGCGGACCTGATCGTGGCCGGTAATAGCGCCAAGAACCTGCTCCTGCGGCGGGTGTTTGGTGAGACCGC
The DNA here is from genome assembly GCA_945877135.1 of Candidatus Kuenenia stuttgartensis. GTDB lineage: Bacteria > Planctomycetota > Planctomycetia > Pirellulales > UBA1268 > CAMCQY01. The sequence continues at coordinate 7,340 of CAMCQY010000032.1, read as the reverse complement.
TTTGAGGCTTCTTCGTGAAAGCCCTCTGCCGCTCTACCTGGCCCAGTAGCGCAAGTGGAGTCTGGGCAGGGAAACGGGTTAGTCTCCCCATCTCCGCTCCCAACGCCTCCGTCTGGCTCCTGAAGGGCCCTCAAGACAGGCCTATCAACAGGGCCCATATCTGCCCACCAGAAACCGTCCCTATCTGGTGACCTGCCCCCTTAGGCAGCACCATCTCGCAGCGTCAGCCCTTGGAGGGCGGCCGCCAGCGGGCATACTGTTCAGACAGGATCTTTTCCATGTCGGACCCCTTCTTGAGCGGCAGCAGCCCGCCGATGGCCGGTGAAAAACCGCTCGACGCTCCGTGGATCTCATTGGCCCCCGTCACGATGCTCGTGAAACTCCTCGCCAGCGGCTTTGACAGCAGCGCGTCGATCACTTGCGACGGCACCGACCACCACTCCTCGTCGAACAGATCTATTTTTGCCTGCCTGATGTCGTTGGGGAAATCATTCTTCAGATACGCCAGGCCGAGCTCGGATTGTTTCGACGTGCTCCGCAGCAGTCCACTGGCGAAGCCGTAGCGGCCAAGGGTCTTCTCGTAGGCGGCCACGACCTCACGGATGATCGCCGCGAGACTGTCGAGGGACGGCACGATGGTCGGGTTCGGAACCGGATCCTTCAGCAGTTCCGCGACCGCCTGGCGGTTGGCGAGCATCGCCGCCACGACAACACTCTGAAACCTCCCGATCATTGACCTGCCCCCATGAATAGACACACAACAGCTGTTGCTCCTCCTGATCCGACCCGCTCGGCCGACGCTTGCCGAAGTGCTGTTGGCCGACCAATGCTTGGGCCCGCTGGTCCGGGTGGTCACGCTCCCGACTTCAGTCAGCGGCCCGTGGGCCGCAGCAACCCCATGTCGAAGGCCCTCACGATGGCCCCCGCACGGTCGTCGGCCCCGAGTTTGTCCCGAATGGACCGAACGTGAAACTTCACCGTGCGACCGGTGATGCCGAGGCTTTCTGCGATCGCCGTGGTGTCGTAGCCATCGCGTAGCAGCCGCAACACTTCCAACTCACGGGGCGAGAGGATCTCGTCCCGGGCGGCCGCCGACGCGGGGATGCCGCGGCGAATCCCACGGCCGCCGCCGTGGATCGCGCGGATGGCGGCGAGGATCGCATCATGTTCGGCGTTTTTCACCACGAACCCGCACGCTCCCGTAGCCAGTGCCGCGTCGGCGTCGGCCGCCGACTCCGACGACGTGAGGATCAACACACGAGCCTCGGGCTGCGCCCTGCGGATCCGTTTCAGCGTCTCGATGCCGTTTACGTCCGGCATCGAGAGATCAAGCAGGCAGATGTCCGGTCGGCAATGCGACCACATCCGCAGGGCTGCCGCACCGGACCCCGCCTGCCCGACGACGAGCACGTCGCGCTCGAGCTTCAGGAGGCTCACGAGCCCTGCGCGAAATACGGGATGATCGTCCACGAGCAGCAGGCGGATAGGGGCGGAAACGGGAGTCATCGGGTGATTCCGGAGAAGAGACTTTCGTAGTGACAGGGCAAGAGAACGGATACGTCGCGGCCGTTCGGGCTATCATTCGGTCCCTGTGCGAGAAACCGGCATGGGCGATTGGGGCCGCTCGGACGACGGCGTGCGGACCGTCGCCGTCACTGTGGTGCCCTCGCCTGGCTGACTCTCGATCGAGACGGTGCCGCCGAGCCGTTCCATCCGCTCGCGCATCCCGTCCAGGCCGAAGTGCCCCAGCGAATCCTGCGGCTCACGTCCCGGCTCGAAGCCGAGGCCGTCGTCATGGACGACCACGCCCACGCTCTCGTCGTGGAATACCGCCATCACGTCGATCGAGTTGGCTGCGGCATGCCGCAGTGCGTTGTGAACGGCCTCCTCGGCCAGGAGCAGGAGGTTCCCTGAGACAAGCTCCGGAACCGGCCGCTCGACGCCGGCGATATGCACCGTGATGCTCGTGGACTGCCCCGCCTGCAGGCGCGACACCAGCGCCTCGAGTGCCGCGGGAAACGTCCTGCCTTCCAGCGGCGTGGTCCGCATCGTCCAGACCTTGCCGCGCAGCTGGTCGATTGCGTGCCCGACCATCTGCTGGGCGACGGTCAGATGTTCCGGCGCGTGCATGGCGGCCTGTTCATGAGCCCGCTCGCACGACCGCAGCTGCAGTCCGATGCCGGTGACGGTCTGGAGCACCGTGTCGTGGAGGTTGGCGGCGAGGCGGCTGCGCTCCTGGAGCGTCGCCTCGAACTCGATCTCCGCGCGTCGGCGGTCGGTGATCTCGTCGGCCAGTCGCCTCGACTGCACGGCAACCTGCCTTCGGAGGAGCATCGCCCACCCCATCGCCACCGTCAGCACGGCTGCCAGCACCGAAAGCGCCGCCAACAGCCGTCGCGGCGTCCACCATGAGGGCCGGCTCACGACGACGACGTCGTCCGCCGTGGGGACGAGCAGCGTCATCCTTTCCACCAGCGGGAGGCTGCCGGCCGCCGCGGGGTCGAGTTCGAACCGCACCACGCCGCGCAGGAGGAGTTCGACACCGGGCTCGAGCGGCGGCAGCAACGGCCGCATCTCGTCGGCGACCGTGGCAGAGAGGATGACGGTGCCGGCGACGAGCGGAATCACGCCACTCCCATCGTCGCGCAGGTCGCCGACTCGTGCGCGGCATTCGATCAGGCAGCCGTCATAATCCCCGGGCTGGGCCACGCGGCCTGCCCGCTGGGCGGCCCGGTTGATCTCGATGATCCGCTCGGGCTGGATCACAGTCGCCGGGGGCCGGGCTGCGTGGCCCAGTACCCGCACGGCCGCACCTGCGATTCCCGCTGCCTGGGCGAGTCCTGCAAGCACCCGTTCACGGTCGAGAAATCCGGTCACTTCGACGGCGTCTCCCGGTCGTACATCCACCGCGTCGATCGTCTCCACCCGCACACCACATGCTTCCGACTGCAGATAGCACAGTCTTCCGCCGGTGGCATAGCTCACGGTGCCGCGGGTGCGGATCCGATGCCTGGCATCGACATCGGGCAGATAACGTCCGAGGCTCGTCAGTGGAATCTCCGGAGCGTCGAACGCCGCCGACGGCGGTAGAGCCGTGACCGTCACGTCCTCCGCACGGGCTACGATGACCATCGGCGTTACGAACTGGCCACGGGTGGTGTAACTCGTCGTCGCCACGCCGGTCACGGCCACGGTCGCGTCAACCAGGTCAGCCGGCTCCGCGACGGCACCGCCTCGGGGTACGACTGCGCGAAAATGCCGTCCCCCGGCCTCGAGCGTGAGCAGCCGGCGGGAGCCGAACACGCCCATTCCCTGGACGACGCCCTCGATCGTGATCCGCTGCGAATCATCGGCTCCGCTGAAGAGCCGGTCGGCGGTCGTGGCCCGGGCATCCGGGAAGGCGATGTCGGCGGCGTCGGCGATCGGCCGGATCGAGATAGGAATGATCTGTGGCGCGAAGGTCTGCACCTCGCGGTCACGGACGCCGACCACCTCGACGAGCATGCCCGGCTCGACCCGTCTCCATTCCTCCTCGCTCTGCCACGTGCCCAGTTCCTTCGCCCGCTTCACGTCGATCCAGATGCCCGCAGTCTCATCCTGAACCGCCGCATACTCGGTCGACGGCGTGTCCCGCGAGACCCACGTGGCCCGTCCGCGGACGATCACCGCCTGATCGGATTCCCACGCGCCCAGGGCGCGAAGCGGTTTGATGGAGGTCCGAAGAGGATTGGAGCGAGGCTCCTTCGCCGGGAGCCCGGCGGCCACGCTCGCGACGGCGGTCCACGCTGCGAGGGTAGCCATCCATCCGGCGGCCGGACATCGCCTCTTGATCATGATTCAGCCCCGAACAAACAGGCCCGTCGCATGCGGGCCTGACGGCGGGCCCCGCAGCACTCCCGCAGGGCATCGTTCACCAGCCTACCGACCCGCGCCTACTTGCCGCTCGCGGCATCCGCCCCGATCGCGATATCGATACTATTTTTGCCCGGCTTGACGGTCTTGCGGAGCGTCATATTTTGTCCGAGCGAATCAGGGACCAAGATGCCCTTCAAGGCCTCCGGTATCTCGGGCTTTCCGGTACGACTGTCAATCACCGGTGCAACCGAAAGTCGCACCACACTCTCGCCGGGCATGACACCTGCCACGACGGCATTGAACATCATCGTGTACCGTCCCTCCGCGTCGGTGTAGCCGGTCGACGAGGAGGCATTCGCAACCTGGGGCTCGAAATCGACGCGGATACCAGCTGGGGCGGGGCGGCCATCGATCGTCACGACACCACTGACGGCTGCACCGACAGGCTTTCCGCAGCCCGTAGCGACGGCAACCAGGAAGATGACCGGGACGAACCGGATGAGAATCGTCGGCCCTGACTTAAAACTCATCGCCAAGGGCATTTCCATCGCTCCGGGTCATCAGTTTCTGGTACACGCCGTACGAGGGTAAAGCTATTTGCGACCTCGCCCATGAAACGTTTCCAGCATTGGATACGTCCAAAGTGTTCGCCGCCAAGGCCCCGCCCACGAAGTTGATCTGATCGGAAAGAAAGCGGACCGAGCCATCGCACATGGCGAAATTGCCGCCAGCCTTATGCGAACTGCCAAACGCTGTCGATACCCCTGCATTCAGCTTCTCGGCTCCGTAGCGGAGCGTTGGCAAAATCATGTCGTCGCCCCTGTAGGACTCAAGCCACAGACCAGGCAGAATCCGACTATCCACGCCCGCGGCCGCCGGCCCGCCGACTTCTCCCACCAAAACGGTTTTGGAGAGGCCGTCGGTCACGTCGGAGAACTTGATTCCCTTTCCCTTTCGAATTGTACCGAACGACAAATCCGGCCCACTGCCGCCGTACTGTTTCACCGTGCCCCCGTTCCCCACGTAGTTGGTCTTGCTCGACGACATATTTGGAAAGCCCCAGGCAGTGCGATAGTAGTCGCGCGGACCGGTAATGGGCACCATGCACGACGGGCAGATCAGGAACGGAATGGGCGGATCGACGCTTGAAGCGACCGCGTTCGTAAGTTCCGTATACCTCGATTGCGGCGCCACGACCCTGAAGACTTCAGCAAACTCCATGTATGGCATCGTGTACAGAATCCAATTCCATCCACCCGTTGAATCCACCGGCGTGGATTTCGTGAAGGCTTTCGGAAGCTCTTTTCTCGCGTCGTGATAGTTATGAAGGCCGAGTGCGATCTGCTTCAGATTGTTGCCGCACTGCGACAGCCTCGCAGACTCGCGTGCCGCCTGCACGGCGGGCAGGAGCAGGCCGACGAGCGTGCCGATGATGGCGATGACGACGAGCAGTTCGACCAGAGTGAACCCGCGACGCTGTGGGCCACGGCAACCGGAATGCTTGTTCTTCATCATGATCTTTTCTCGCTCCCGAAGGTCATTCCACGCCATCCGTCTGTCTGCCGCCGGCAGACGCGGTGCGGTCGCCGGCGGGACTCCCCCCGGAAAACTCTTGTATACACCACACCGCATCGCCGGCACCTGTCCCTGGGGACAGGTGCCGGTTCCGTTCGGTCGGGGTCGTCAACCATGCTGCCGATGGCTACCGGGAAGACGCATCAGGTCGTGGAGCCTCGAGAGATGAGTCTGGTACACGCCCCGCGGCGTCGTCCGTTCCCGCACGCAGATTGCCGCGGCCTTGCCGACGACCTCCCCCATCATGCCGCAGGTGCGCATCACCCGGACCGGGCCGAGCCCCTCCTTCGTGACGCTGATGTCCCGACCAGCCATGAACAGATTGGCGATCGAGCGGCTGTAAAGCGTGCGGTAGGGAGCCCAGTAAACCCCCTTGTAGCGGAACCGCTCTCCATCGGTCGCCCGGGAGATGAACTCCATGCCGTCGAGTCCCTCGGCGTAGTCGGGGTGCGGAGAGTGCACGTCGATGTGCCACGAGCAGGGGAAAGCCTTGTCGTCATAATCCTTGGCTTGGCGGAAGTCGTCGGCCGAGAGCACGACATCGCCCATCAGCCGCCGCGACTCCCTTTTGCCGGCGATGTATGCGGCCCAGCCGAGACGATGGTTGGGATAGAGCTTGTCGACGTTCTTGAGCGCGTCCCAGGCACCATACATGGCCCGAAAATTGTTGTCGCGGATGCGTTCGACATCTTCGACCGGGTTCTTGTCGAAGCCGCTTTCCCAGAACCAGCCGCCGAGGTTGCCGAGCGTGTCGTTGTGGTCGTAGAGGCCGTTGCCAGGCCACTGGGCCGTGAAGTTCCTCCGGCCGGGAAACGGCTTTTCTGAAAGGTCGATTGCCCACGGACACCGCGGAAACGGCTGCTCGGTGCGGCCCTCCTTGAATGCCGCCGTGAGCGCGTCCTTGTCCTTGCATTCGCAGGCGAGCACGTGCTTGTCGTTCGACGCGTCCATGGGCCGCCACCAGTTGGTCATGCCCATGTTGTTGCCCAAGGCAAACTCGTAGTCGGCGCCGGCGAGATAGCCGACGACCGCATCGCCGGTGCAGTCGGCGAAGAATCGGCCGCGAAGTCGCGTGCGCCGCCCGCCTCTGGTGCTTTCCGCAACCACCGAGACGATCCGGTGGTCGATGGTCTCCACCGAATTGACGCGATGATCCGTGAAGAGGGCGATGGCCGGCTCCGCCCGCACAACACGGAGCTTCAGGCCATCGTCGAAGTACTCCGCGGTTTTTCCCGCCATCATTCCCGTGCGGGCGAAGTCCGGCAGAATCTCCTCCACGATGTCGCCCACGTGAGCAAAGGGCTCCGCCCGCGTGATCCCCTCGGGCCAGACGCGGACTTCCGAGGAGCCATTTCCGCCGAGGACCGGGCGATCCTGCACGAGCGCGACGGTGATGCCCTGCCGTGCCGCCGCGATCGCGGCACAGGTGCCCGCGAGGCCGCCGCCGACGACGACGAGGTCGTAGCTGCCTCCGTCGTCTGGCGTCGAAGGCAAGCCGAGCAACTCGCGACGAAACGCGTTCAGGGACTCGACGTCGTTCACTGGCTCGAAGTTGGCGTCCTTGCAGAAGAGAATCGCTTCGCATCGCCCTTCGAATCCGGTGAGATCGTGGAGAGCGATGGTGGCCTGCTGCGGTACGGTGACCATGCCGCCGTCATGCCAGTGCCAGTCGGCCCCTCTCGTGCCGAACACCTCGTCCACGCTCGCGCCGTCGATCAGCAGTTGAAACCGTCCGGGAGCGCCCGGGGCATTCCACGGCGCCACCCAGTCGCGGGTGCGGACCCACAGCCGATACCTGCCGGCCGATGGGAACGTGACCTGTGTCACGGCATCGGCCACCGGCCGGCCGAGACCGTGGGCGAGGACGTACGGCGACCCCATCTGGTCCATCGACTGCTGATCGACGACCC
>CAMCQY010000031.1 GCA_945877135.1 Candidatus Kuenenia stuttgartensis | reverse complement strand
AGGGCCAGGCCCTCCCGCCGCTCGTGTCGATCCGCGACGTGCTCGCCGACATCAATGCTACCGCCCGGCGGCAGGTGACGGTGCGGGGTGTTGTGACGTGGCGGGTCGGCAGCGGACTGATCATGCAGGACGATTCCGGCGGCATCTGGGTCGACACGTTCCGGGACGTCCCCCAGACTATCGCGCTCGAGTGCGATCCTGCGATGCTCGAACGGCTAGCGCCTGGGCTCGAGGTGGAGGTCGTCGGCTGGACCAACCGCGGTGGATTTTCGCCCAACATCCTCCCCGTGACGATCCGAATCCTGGAGAACCGAGTCCTGGAGAAGAAGCCCGAGCCAGAGCCGCGGGCTCTCGAACCGGAGCGGTTTTTCAGCGGTGCCGACGACTGCCTGCGGGTGAAGGTCGAATGCCTGATCCAGGGGGTACGTGAGAACGGATCGGAATGGCAGCTCGCGGCCGAGACCGTCGGCAGGCGGTTCACGGCCGTGGTGCCCAAGTGGGTGATCGCCTCGCGTCCTGATCACCTGGTCGACGCCAAGGTCGGCTTGGTGGGTGTCGCAGCGACGCAGTTCAACACCCGCGGGGAGCATCGCGGCACCCGGCTGCTGATCGCCCACGCGAACGACGTCGCGATCGCGCAGCCCGCGGTCGGAACGCCGTTTGAGGCAAAGGAGGTGCCGCTCCACGCGATCGCCCAATATGCTCCCGACCCCACGGACGGCCACCGGATCCGGACGCGGGGAATCGTCACATTCGCCGCGCCGGGACGGTTTCTCTATCTTCAGGCGGGCATGATGGGCGTGCGGGTGGAGACATCCTCCGTCGAGCCGTTCGCCTTGGGCGATCTGGTGGAGGCGGCGGGCTTTGTGGACCGCGGCCGGGAGGTGGCCGGACTGGTTGAGGCCGTCGTCCGTCGGCTCGAATCGGGACGCCCGCTCATGCCGATCCGTATCGCCCCCGACGCAATCGTGGCCATTAACAAGCACGCCTCGTACCACGGCACGGTCGCCGCGCCGGGCGATTACAAGGGTGCGCTGGTCACGTTTCCGGCGCGGGTCATGGACATGCAGACGACGGCGGCCGGCGGCACGCTGCTCATGCAGTCGGGAAGCACCACCGTGGTGGCCGTGGTCGGTCCCGAGCCATTTCAAGCAGTTCGCGGCGTCGAGACGGGCAGCGAGGTGCAGGTGACGGGCATCGTTTCGGAGAGCGTTTCGAGCGACGACTCTGCCACGATCGTCGCGGTCGTGCCACGGCCGCAGGTTCACGTGCTCATCCGGTCACCCGCGGATCTGCGGGTGCTCCGCGTGCCGTCGTGGTGGAAGCCGCACCGTCTGGCGGCGGCACTCCTGATGGCCGCGACCGTCGCAGGCATCGCGATCGGATGGGTGGTGCTCTTGCGGCGGCAGGTGGCGAGGCAGATGGGCCTGCTCGAGACGACGCTGCAGGCGGAGGCAACGGCGGAGGAGCGGCAGCGGATCGCCCGGGAATTTCACGACTCACTCGAACAGGGGCTTGCCGGGCTGTCGCTGCGGCTCGATGTCGCCGCTCACGAGGCCGGTGATGAGCGGACGCGGGGCGTGCTGCGGCAGCAGCGGCAGTTGCTGGGAGGCCTGCAGACCGAAGCCCGTGGATTTCTCTGGGACCTGCGGGATCCGGTGCACGTTGAGGGTTCGCTCATGGAGTCGATCGCGGCGCAACTGCGGCTCCTGCAGCCGCTCTCCGCCGCGGCGATCGTGCTCGATGCCGCGGGGTCAAGCACCGATGTGGTCCCGGCGGTTCAGTATCAGCTCGTGCGGATCGTCCGCGAGGCGGTCACCAACGCGATCCGGCATGCCCGGGCCCGCCGTATCGACGTGGGGGTTCGGCTCGAAGAGAAACCCGGCGATCCAGACCGAGTGTGCCTGACCGTGTCAGACGACGGCGAGGGATTCGACATCGAGTCGCGGTCGGCCGTCGAGGGGCATTACGGCCTCCGCGGCATGCGGGAACGGGCCCGGCGCATCGGGGCCGAGTTTGCGGTCGAGAGCGGGACTGGCCGCGGCACGCGGATCGTCGTGACGGTGCCGGTGCGGGCCGAGACTGCCGGTTTAGGCAATGGCGAGCCGGCCGGCTCGTCGGCATAGTCTGACAGCGTCGCGTGATCTTCCAGTGTATGGCGTACGGTATGTCGAACCCGATCCGGCTGCTCATCATCGATGACCATCCCGTGTTCCGCGAGTCGCTCGCGCATGCGCTTGGCGCCGCGGCCGGCTTTGAGGTGATTGCGCAGGCCAATGACGGTGCGGCGGCGGTGGGCCTCTGGCAGCGGCACCAGCCCGACGTGACGCTCATGGACGTCAGGCTCGTCGACGTCGATGGCGTGGCTGCGGTGCGGCGGATTCTTGCGACGGCACCTGCGGCCCGGGTGCTGATGCTGAGCTCGTCGGAAGACGACCGTGACGCCTTCGAGGCGCTTGAGGCAGGTGCCGCCGGCTATATCACCAAGAGCGTCGGCTTCCTGGAACTGCTGGGGGCGATCCGAGAGGTGCATGCCGGCGGCCGGCCGATCGGCGAGGAGGTGGCTCGCCGGCTGGCGGCGCGTGAGAAGGGCGGCCCGCTTTCGCCCCGAGAGACGGAGGTGCTGCTTTTGTTGCGGGACGGGCTGTCTGAAAAGGAGATCTGTCGTCGGCTCGCGATCGCCGACCGCACGGTGCGGGCCCATGTGGCGGCGATCAAGGAGAAGCTCGACGCCTCCTCGACGGCCCACTGCGTGACCCGCGGCTTCGAACTGGGGCTGCTGTCGGCCCGATCGGGCGGCGGTAAACCGCCGCACATGCCGGTTTAGGCAATACCGTTCGGGAGTGGGCCTGACTAGGCTTCGTTGAGGAGAGAGGCTGCACACTGCCGTGGCTCGATTCATGCAGCCGGAGTCGTGTGGCCGACCCGTTCGAAGGAGCTTTGTCATGCATGGGTTCGTGAGCGACATCAGCCGGCCGTCCATTGCTGGTAGGGTTGTGCCGAGGAGGAAGCGTGCTTTTACGCTCGTCGAACTTTTGGTTGTGATCGCGATCATCGGCACGCTCGTCGGGCTCCTCCTGCCGGCCGTGCAGGCCGCCCGGGAGGCGAGCCGGCTTTCGCAGTGCGGCAACAACATGAAGCAGCTGGCTCTCGGCTTGCAGAACTATCACGACGCCAACAACCTTCTGCCGCCGTCGGAGACCGACGCGCGTGTCGATAGTCAGGGACGCGAGGGCTGGAGTTGGATTTTCTTGCTCCTTCCGTTCGTCGAGCAGGCCGAGCTTTACAATTCCTGCAACGTCTGGTCCATGACTGCCTCGAATAAGGCGCCGAACAAGTTGGACGCCGCCACGGGGGCTTTAGCGCGGTCTCAAATCCCACAGTTGATCTGCCCGACCGACCAGGTTGCGGTACTGGCGCCTGAGCAAAAGTGGAACGCGGTCAAACCCGACACGCTCAAGTCGAGCAAAACAAACTACGTAGCCAACGGCGGCTACCTCGAGACGTGGTGCGGAAGCTGGGGAAGCAAATGTACTCTGGATCAGAACATCAGGGCATCGACAGGCGTCGTCCGGAAGAGCAAGGGCGTCAAGTTCAAAGACATCACCGACGGCATCTCCAAGACTTTCCTGATCGGCGAGGCGGGAGGCGTGCCAGCGGATCCGAATAATGCCGACCTCATGCCCGGCATGTGGATTGGGAATGGCACCAACTTTCAATCCTATCAGTCCGAAGTCGTCCGCTATTCGGCCAACAAGCTCAGCAGTGGCGTTACGACTGCCTTTGGCAGCTTTCATTCCGGCGGCGCAAACTTCGCCATGGTGGATGGGTCTGTCCGATTCATTACCAATGGCATCTCGTCCAGTTCACATACCGTCTGGGGGTACGATGCCTCCGTCGATGCGACTACCACTTCGACACTCAGCCAGACGACGAATTCGAGCCGCGGCATCTACCAGCGGCTCAGCACGCGGGCGGACGGCCTCACGTTCGGGGACTTTTAAGCGATGACACGACGGAGGTGTTGTGGGGCCCGACGGCCGCTTTGGATCACCGCGGCGATTGCGGGTGTGGTAGCCTTCGTGGGCGGATGCGGACCACGTGGCGTGGGCGCGACGGCCAGTGGCATCCTCACGATCGACGGCCAGCCCGCACCGGCTGGCGTCCGCATCGACTTTCAGCCTGGCGGTCCCAAGGGGTCCCCTTCGACTGGCATCACGAATGACAAGGGCAGCTATGAGCTTTGGTTCACGCCGGGCAACAAGGGAGTTATGCCGGGAGAGTGCCGGGTGATGGTTCAACGCCCGCCAGTCGCCGGCCCCGACGGCCCTCGGCAGATGTCCGACGGCGTGAAGAACATACAAATACCCTCCGCATTTGCCGGCGAGCAGTCGCCTCTCATCCGCACCGTCAAGCCGGGCCACAACACGATCGACATCGAGATCGACACGACGTCCGAGCCGACCAAAACACAATGATTGTCTCGCAGCAAGGCGGTGCGCGTCGCCAATGCCTTTTCGATGTTGTTTGCTGCGACTGACACGGCCTTTCGGTTCTCTGCGGCGATCCAGATCGCGGCAAGTTCCCCGTCGGCGACCCTGCGTCCCTACCACGATACCCGTCCTACCCCCGATACCGCGTCGAAATGGGCGTCACGGGAGACGACAGGCAGTACTCGGTGCCGGGCGATCGCGGCAATCCACGTGTCATTGATCGGAATTCGTCTTCGATGAGGTCGCGGATGCGGGCCGTCTCAGAGCCCAGGTCGGCAAGACCGCCGAAGCCCTTCATCCAAGGCGGATCGGTCGAATGTGCCCGCTTGCTTTCGTGCTCGAGTTGCATGCGGAGGGTGTCAGTCACGAACTGCCGCAAACTGATGCCGCTGAGCGATGCCCGAGCCTTGGCGAGCTGGAAAAGATCGTCGGGATGTCGATGGCGGTTTTCACAACAGAATCTCACCCGTAAATACGGGAAATCCAATGCCATATTTGCGGCAGCGCAGCTGATTTCGACCCCCAATCAAAACAGGGTCCGCGGCCTTTGTGACCGCGGCTTTGTCAACGCCGGCGGGGCGCCGCCTCCACAGACATCCCTTTTCACGGTCTAAGATATGTTGTTGCCGCTTGACCGAAACCTGACGACGCCCCGCCGAGGCACCTCTCGCACTTCAGTTGCGGCTGGATTCTCTGGGATTTTTCGCACTCACAGGAACGGCTGACCGAGTTGCCGTGGTGGAAGGAGCTCAACTCTGGCCTGGATCCGGTACATGCAGCCGCCGCATTCGGAACCACAGTTCCCGTCCCCGATTATCCGGCGTTCTCTTGACGAGAGGGGTTCAGCGGTGGCCGAGCGTACGTGCATAATCACTTGGGTTGCCTTGCTGGCTGCGTGTGCCACGGCGACCCTTGCGCCGGCGGCAGACAAACTAATCGATACGGCGGCGTGGCAGGAGGTCGTGCCCATCAGCAGCGTGATGGCGGATTCGCCAGGTGACGTGCGCAGGCCCGTGCGGGTGCGGGGCGTGGTGACGTGGCGACGCGGTGCCGGCATGGTCGTGCAGGACGAGTCCGCCGGCATCTGGATCGAGGTTACCGATGCAAGGCGGATCGGACTGTGGCAGGCAGAAGACGATCCGCCCACGGAGATCTGCGTGGGTACGGAGGTCGAGATTGACGGCTGGTCCAATCGCGGCGGCTATGCACCGAACATCCTCCCGACGCGGATGCGCGTGATCGGTGTGCATACGCTGCCGCCACCACGCCCCTACGACAGGGAGCGTTTTTTTCAGGGTGTCGATGACTGCCTGCGGGTGACGGTGCGCGGCGTCGTGCAGGGCTACCGCGACGACTCCGACCGCTGGATCGTGCTCGTATCGGAGGGAACCAGGCGGTTCACCGTGGCGATCGAAAAGAGCCAGCTCGTGAGCCCGCCCGAGACGTTCGTGGACGGCGTCATCCGAGCCACCGGCGTGGCAACCGCGCAGTTCAATACCCGAGGCCAGTTTCTGGCACCGCGGGTGAACGTGACGGATCGCGGTGGTCTCGTGGTCGAACAGCCCCCCGGCGGGCCGCCGTTCGAGTCGCCACGGGTTTCCTTGCGGGCAATAGCCGGCTATCGCCCGCAGCGTGCCGATGGGCATCGTCTCTGCACACAGGGCGTCGTCACGTATGCGGTGCCAGGGCGATTTCTCTATCTGCAGGAAGATTGCCTCGGAGTCCGGGTCGAGACCACGTCACAGGAACGCTACGAGCCGGGAGACGTCGTCGAGGTTGCCGGATTCATCGACAGCGTCGGGTACGTCGCTTCACTGGTCGAGGCGACGGTGCGCAAGGTGGCCCGTGAAGCATCGCCGGAGCCCATCGCCATACACCCGGCCGCGATCGCCCAGATCAACGCGGTTGCCGCGGCGCGGTTCGTGCTGGCAGACCCGGGGGATTACTACGGCTGTCTCGTGACGTTTCCGGCCCGCGTCATCGACGTTCAGACGACCAACGGCGGCGGGGAGGTGCTGCTTGACGCCGACGACACCGGGGTGGCGGCGGCAGCCAACGTCCTCGTGTTCGCCGGGCTGCAGTGGCTGGAGCCGGGAAGCGACGTGAAGGTCACCGGCATCGTGCAGCCGGAGCCGATGGCGGACAAGGAATGGACAAAGGAGTGGCAGTCGGCCGACGGCCGGCGGATGCAGATTCTGCTGCGATCCACCTCCGATATCGAACTGGTCAGGCCGCCGTCGTGGTGGACGCCGCGGCGACTGGCTGCCTCGCTTGCGGCCGTGGCCAGTCTGGCGGCATTCGTGGCAGGCTGGGCCGTGTTGCTCCGGCGACAGGTGGTCCGCCAGCTCTCATTGATCGAGTCGCAACTGCAGATCGAGGCTGCCTCGGAGGAGCGGCACCGGATCGCTCGGGAGTTTCACGATACGCTGGAGCAGGATCTCGCCGGTATTGCCCTGCGGATGGACGCCGCCGCGGGCCGCACCCAGGACGAGCGATCGCGGGTGGAGTTCGAGCAGCAGCGTGCGCTCTTCGAGAAGCTTCGTGAGGAGACGCACGACTTCCTCTGGGACCTGCGGGATCCGCAGCGGAACGACGGGTCGCTGCAGGCGTCACTGGCGGCGCAGGTGGCGTATCAGCGGTCGCTCACAAGCGTGCCCATTACGCTCCATCTCGAAACGGATGTGCCCTGTCGTGTTCCTTCGATGGTGCAGTATCACCTGCTGCGGATCGCAAGGGAGGCGGTGAGCAACGCACTCGAGCATGCCGATCCGTCGCGGATCGATCTGTGGCTCCGCGGAGGCGACGCGGGGATCATTCTGGAGGTGGTCGACGACGGGAGCGGCTTCGACGCGGCCACCGGCGAGCCGCTGGAGGGGCATTTCGGCATGCGCGGCATGCGGGAGAGGAGCCGTCGGATTGCGGGGGAGATCGCGATCGACAGTCGCCCGGGCGCGGGAACCACGGTGCGGGTGCAGGTGCCGTCCGGGGCCTTGCCGAACTCATAACCGGCCCTGGGCGGAGGCTGGACAGCCTGCGATGCACGGAGAGCCCGGTCCTGTGCCATCGTCCGAGAGCCGCCATTGTCGAAAGCGACAATGGCGGCGGTGCAGAGTCCTATCTACCATTGATTTTGAGGGTTTCGGTCGTGGTCGGAGCGGCCCGCGGATAGAGCCAGAGGAGCCCTCCCACGGAATCGTTCACATCTCGGTCGGAAAGGGGACGTTCGCATGCTCACTCATCGAAGGCGATCCGATGCAGGGTTTACGCTGGTGGAACTGCTGGTGGTGATCGCCATCATCGGCACGCTCGTCGGGCTGCTGTTGCCCGCGGTGCAGGTCGCCCGTGAATCAGCTCGACGCAGCAGCTGCACGAACAAGCTGAAGCAAATGGCGCTCGCGGTTCATAGCCACGAAGTTGCTCGGCGGATCTTCCCGCCTCTGTCAGACAACCCGCTGTTGTCGAACATGACTCAGTTCAACGGGCAGGTCGGGGGCTGGGGCTATCGCGTCGGTTTCATCCCGCCGCTCTTTCCATTCATGGATGAACAAGCCCTGTACGACAACGTCGTCAACTACATGAAGGACGGCAAGGCGCCGTGGGAGACTGGCGACGGCTTCTGGGCCTCACCGAAGACAACTACGTCCAACAACAAGCAGCCAGGATCGCTGTGTTGCCCCTCCGACAGTCGGGCGGTCAGAGGGGCCGGCATCGGGCAGAACCTCGGAGTGACGAGCTATCGTTGCAACCGCGGCGATATCTGGATGGGTGACGGCACGTGGGAATGGCGCGGTCCCTTCGGCATGGGGAACAGGGGCAAGTGCAATGTGGCAAGAATTCCAGACGGGTCGTCGAAGACAGTCATGCTCTCCGAGGCGACCATCGGCTCTGGCGACAGGAGTCCGAAGTCCGGCCTCTCCACAGCCGGCGGCATCTCCTCGACCGCGAGTCCTTCGGTATGCCTCGGGCGGCTCGGCGCCGGAGGTCTCGTGGGAAACGTGAAGACGATCGCGGACGCCGGGAAAGACGCCTCGCTCGGGTTCCGTTGGTGCGATTCGAGGCATGGGTATATTGCATTTTACACGGTGCTCCCGCCCAACAGCCCGAGTTGTTCCAACGGCGATGCGGAAAACGTCGCCGTCGTCTCGCCCAACAGCTATCACAACGACGGCGCGAATGTCGCGATGTGCGACGCATCGGTGCGATATGTCTCCAACTCGATCGATGCCGGTGATCCGACGCGGTCGATGCCGGGCAACCAATACACGGGTCCATCGCTGTGGGGCGTGTGGGGCGCTCTGGGCACGACCAGCGGCGGCGAACAGTCGGTTCCTCTGGACTGATCGTGACCGCTACGGAGACAACCACATGACCATCGGCAACCGCATCCCGGGTGATCGTCGGGCCGACCATCGCCTTTCGCAGGCTCGCAACTCGCTGGCGGGACCGCTTGCGCTGGCATGCTGCTTGGCGATGGCAATGATCGGGGGATGCAGAAAAGCGGGCCCGGATGTGCAACCTGTCGAGGGCACCGTGCTGCTCGACGGCAAGGAGTTGGATGGTGCGACGGTGGGGTTCACACCGGCGGACGGCGCTGGCCTCCCTGCCGTTGGAATGACCGGTCCCGACGGCCGTTTCAAGCTGACATCGACGGGCGGCGGGAGACCCGAAAAGGGTGCCGTCGCTGGCGAATACAAGGTCGTGATCTCGAAGCAGGAGGTGGAGGGGACGGGCAAGCCGGTCGAGGAGCCCGCCATGGCACCGCCGCCCAGCACCGCGTATCCCAAGCAGCCACAGATCACCTTCATCGTGCCCCAGGGATATGAGAAGGCCGAGTCTTCCGGTTTGCGTGCCACGGTGAAACGCGGCAACAACACATTCCGCTTCGAACTCGACTCTCGGTTCAACCCGAAATGACCCCCGTGAATTCAATTCTGCACGGGCCATGATGATCACTATCCCACCCATCCGCCTGCTCGTTGTCGACGATCACCCGCTTTTTCGGGAGGGTCTCGCCCACACGCTCGGCGCGGAGGAGGGCTTCAAGATCGTCGCCCAGGCCGAGGACGGCACGACCGCGATCGACCTGTGGGAGTCGGTGCAGCCCGACGTGACGCTCATCGACGTCAGCATGCCCGGCATGGATGGCATCGAGACGGTCCGGCAGCTGCGCTCACGGCACGCCGATGCCAAGCTGCTCATGCTGACGTCGTCCGAGGATCAGGAAGACGTGATCGCCGCGCTCGATGCCGGGGCGTCGGGTTACGTGACGAAGAGCGTCCGGTTCGTGGACCTCGTGGCGGCCGTACGCGAGGCGCACCACGGCGGCCGTCCCCTGGGCGAGGCGATCGCCCGAAAGCTCGCGGCGCGCGACCGCAGCAGCCCGCTGACGCCCCGGGAACTCGAGGTTCTGAAACTGCTGCGGGAGGGACTTACCTTCGCCGAGATGGGCCAGCTGCTGTCGATCACCGAGCGCACGGCCCGTGCTCACGTGGGGGCCATCAAGGAGAAACTTGGGGCCGCCAATACGGCTCAGGCGGTGGCGAGAGGCTTCGAGCATGGACTCTTGCCCGTACTGCCGGGGCGGCGGTGATCGTCGTGACCGGCTCGGTGACTGCAGGCAGGGCAGCGAGACCGTCGCCGACAGTGTACGGTTCCGTCGGTGCCGTTTTCCGGGTGTTGTGCTGCATCCTCGCCTGCGGTCTGGCCACCTTTGGTCTGAGGTGGCCAGACATTCCAAGGGCAACGGCATCATCACCGGTTTCGACGTGATCAACGAGGACCGCCACGGTGAGATCGCGTTCCGTGGAGATCAATCGGACGGATCCGGTTACGCATCCCACCGCAGGCTCGGTGAGACGCCGTGGCCCCGCGTGCCGCAGAAGTTCACCTCGATGCCCAGTGCCCGGGCGACGGCGGCCTTCGTGAGGGCGGCCCTGTCGGCACCGGCGGCGTCTTTCGCATACGCAACCTGAATGTGATTGGCCTTATGCCGCGCCATCATCTGGTCGCGTGAGATGCCGTAGGTCACCGCGTGCATGATCGGCCACTGCTTCGTCGTCGATTCGAGGCGGCGTCTCGTCTCCTCCTCCGGTAGCGTCACCACCTGGGCTCTCCCAATATCCATGCAGAGCTTTTCATGGCCCTGCACGTTGTCCACCCAGATCCGGCTCCAGACGATCTCGCCCGGCTTGCTCACACCGGCCAGCGTGCTGCCGCCGAGCCGGAAATACATCGGCGGCTGGCGGTAGCCATGCGCCCCCTTCCAGCCACCCGTGAAGTGCGCCGGCGGCGCGCCTCCCGAGATCTCGAATACCCAGACCCACTGGTCGGTCGAGCGCGACTGGTCCCAGTCGCCCCAGCGGATGTCGTGGAGCGTGTTCTCGACCGGCTCGCCGAGCGTCTCGTGCACCCGTTGCGTGAGCAGGCCGTCGAGGCCGGCGCACTCATCCACCTCGTTGAAGTGGACGAGCGGCCTTCCTTTATAGAGCGGCTTCGACGAGCCGGCCGCCGTCACGGGCGGCCGCTTCGAGTCGTTGAGCATCCCCTCCACGAGATCGCTGGCCGGCAGGAGATCCTTGAGCCCCTGCTGATACTGGATGCCGATGCAGTCGCAGCCAAAGCGGTCGGCGATGCGGACCGCGGCAACATACATCTTGCACTGCTCAAGTACCTGGGCCCGGGTGAGATCGGTGGTCTCGGCCTTGCCAAAGTGAAACTGCATCCCCGCCTTCTCGATCCAGCGGAAGACCTCTTTCGCCTCGGCGTCGGTCACCTGCGTGGTCTCGTAATAGAGCGCACTCTGGCTGAGCCGCTCCTTGAAGACGCCGGTGGCGTGGAGGAGGTGGTCGGGGATGATGGCGTTGAACATCCCCATGCAGCCCTCGTCGAACACGCCCATCAGCGCCTTGCGATGGCGGAGATCGACCGCGATCGTTTCGGCGGCCTGCGCGAGCTTGCGTGGGATCGAGACTCTCTCGAAGGGCACGACATGGCTTGTGTCGTGGTGCACGGCGCGGTGGTCGAGCCAGGCCTGCAGGTGCCGGCGGAAGCTCGGGGCTGCAAAGTCGTCGGCCCAGAGCGTCGAGTAGGGCACGCCCGCCTTCGTCAGCGAGCCGTTGAGATTGAGCATGCCCACGAGGCCCGGCCACTGGCCCGACCAGTTGGCCACCGTGAGGATCGGGCCGGAGTGGGTGGTGAGCCCCGGGAGCACGTGGTTGGAATACTGCCAGACCGCCTCGGCGACGACGAGCGGCACATCGGGGTCGATCGTCTCGAACACGTCGAGCCCCTCGCGGGCGCTGGCGATGAAGCCGTGGCCGCGGGCCTTCGACGCGGCATGGCCCCGCTCCAGCTTCCAGCCGGCGGCGGCGAAGGCCCTCACGAGGTCAACCTCCATCGCCTGTTGGGCCGGCCAGCAGACCCGGTTGGCCTCCTCGCGGAGATCGCCGTTGGCGACGAGCACCGCCCGACGCTTGCCGGTGGCGGGTAGTTTGGGAGCGGAAGTGGGGCGGGAAGGCGTGGCCATGGTCGAATGTCTCGCGAAATGGCAGGAAAGCCCCCGAAAAACGGTCCGACCCGCACTGGGGAGCACACTGGAGCGAACGATGGAACCGGACGATGAGCCGGAACTATACTCGGTTCCCGGCCCGACCGACATTGCCGAAACGCCATCGGCCTGTTGCCGTTGTGGCCTTTTGTGGTGGTGCCCGTTTCAGCCCTCGCGTGGAGACCTCCGTGGAGAACCCAGTGATGCGACGCTTCGCTCATGCCGGAATCGTAGTTTGTTGCGTAGTGGCCTCCCTTGGCTTTCTGGACTGTGCCGTGGCGGCAGACCCCGCACCTGCCGCGGCTCCCACTGCAGTCCCGCCTCCCGCGTCCAACCTCCCCGCGTTCACGCGGTGGGTGATCGCGGCCGACTATGCCCGCGACGGCGCGACGCTCGTGACAGCGGGCGGCGAGAGCCTGCTCTACCGGCCTGGCGATGTCGTCGTCTGGAAGGCCGATGGCTCGCGGGTGGGTGATCTCGCCGGGCATCCCACCGCGGTCTGGGCGGTGAAGGTTTCAAAGGATGGCAAACTCGCCGCCACGGCGGGCTATGACGGCCTGGTCAAACTCTGGGACCTGCCGGCGCGGACGTTGAAGCACGACCTCAAGAAACACAAGGGCTGGGTGCGTTCGCTCGATCTCTCGCCCGACGGCACAAAGCTGGCCTCAGTCGGCGAGGACGGCACCGTCGTGCTCTGGAACACGGCCGACGGCAAGGAGATCAAGACTATCGCCGCCCACGCCGGGCCGGTCACGGCCGTCGGCTTTTCGCCTGACGGCGCGACGATCGCCACTGGTGGCGGCGACAAACTTGTGAAGCTCTGGGATGCGGCCACAGGGAATGAAAAGGGCAAACTCGAAGGACATTCTGACGCCCTCTGGGCTGTCGCCTACTCACCCGACGGTTCGAAGCTCGCCACGGCCGGTGCCGATCGCACGATCAAGCTCTGGACCACCTCCGACTCCAAGGAGTTTGCCACGCTCTCAGGCCACAAAGACTGGGTGACCAGCGCCAGCTTCTCGCCCGACGGCACGCGACTGGCCAGCGGCAGCCTCGACGGCGCCGTAAAGCTCTGGGACGTGAACGCCAAGGGGGAGCAGGAAGGACCAGAGGCTGTGAAGTCGAGCGTCTGGTGCGTGACCTTCGCCCCCGATGGCAAGACGATGTTCGTCGGTTCGCACGCCGGTGGCAAACTCGTGCCGACGCCCGCCGCAAAGCTCCTGCCGCCGCCCCCGCCGCCCCCCACTCCTCCGCCGGCACCTGCGCCCACTCCCTCGCCTGCTCCTGCAGCGTCAGTCACGCAGAAGTCGACGAACCTCGTGCCGACCGAGTTTAAGAGCATGGCTGGCGCCACGGGGGCGATTGCCGCCGACGGCACCGTCACCGTCTCAGGCAACCTCGCCAAGGACACCTACACGCTCAAGGCCGTCGTTCCGGCTGGGACGGAGGCCAAGTCGATCAAGCTCGAGGCGCTGCCCGATCCCAGCCTGCCCAGCCAGGGGCCTGGTCGCGCGGGCAATGGCAATTTCGTGGTCAGCACCGTGGCGGTGCTCTATGGTGCCCCGGGATCGAATGAGACGCCGACGAAGGTGAAGTTCTCCGGCGCCAAGGCCGATTACGAGCAACCCAACTACGTCGCCGCCGGTGCGATCGACGACAAGCCCGAGACCGGCTGGGCGATCAGCGGCGGCACGGGCAAGGAGCATGTCGCGACGTTCGATGTCGCACCCGACGTGAAGCTGCCTGCCGGAACGCCGCTGGCGATCACAATCGATCAGCAGTATGCCGATGGCACGCATGCCCTCGGGAAGTTCCGGATTTCCGTCGTGCAGGATGTGCCGCCAGCGGCGGCGCCGGCTCCAGCAGCCGCGAAGCCGGAAGCGGATAAAAAGCCGGAAGCTGAGAAGAAGTAACAAGCTCGCCGTTTCAAGACAGCGGCGCGAATCGTTGGATGCATGGTGACCAAGAGGTGACCAAGAGCTCAACAAAGGGCGACCAAGAAAGGATTCTGAGGATGGGTTCACGGATGCGGGATATGGCGGCTGGTGCGGCGGGAACGGCAGTGGTGCTGGTGGCCGTGGCAGCCGGGATGATGCTTGGCAGCAGGTGGGGATCACCCGAACAGCTGCCCAAGGTGTCGGCCGTCACATCGCAGTCGGACGAGGCGTTCGCCGTCTGTACGGTGCCACTCGATCCGTCGGTCGAGGGATTCTTCATGCTCGACTTCGAGACGGGCGACCTCTCCGGCGGCGTGCTCAGTCCCAGCACGGCGAAGTTCGCCGCGGCCTACAAACACAACGTGCTCAAGGACCTGGGCTTCAAGGCTGGTCAGGCGAAAAACCCCAAGTTTCTGCTCGTCTCGGGCGTGGCCGAACCGCGGGGAGGCGCCATGACCCTTGCGTCGTCGGTGCTCTACGTCACCGACTCCTCCACCGGCACCACGGCCGCCTACGGCATTCCCTGGAATATGCAGCAGCCGCAGATGATGGCACCGCTCGTGCTGCTCGACATCGCCCGGCCGCGGGGCGGTGGGGCCAAAGCGAAGTAGGAAAAGCCCTTGATGGGAGAGCCTGTGGAAATCACTGTCATCGTCAATGGCGAGCCACGCGATGTGCCCGCGGGCTCGACCGCCGGTGATCTGGTGGCAGCGCTGGGGTTCGCGGGCCGGCCGCTCGCTGTCGAGGTCAATGAAGAGGTGGTGCCGCGGACGCGGCTGGCAGACTGTAGACTCGAGGCCGGCGACCGCCTCGAACTCGTGACGCTCGTGGGCGGTGGCTGACGGCAGCCCTGCGGCGTTCTTCCATCTCACTCCGTGCATCGACACCATGACCCAGCCTTCCTCCGACACGGCCATTCCCTCAACACCAGTGGATGAACCGCTGCGTGTCGGCGGGATGACCCTCGCCAGCCGGCTCGTCGTCGGCACGGGCAAATATGCGAGCCATGCCGCGATGCAACAGTGCCTCGAGGCATCGGGTACCGACTGCGTCACCGTGGCGGTGCGGCGGGAACGGCTCGTCAACGCCGCCGGCGAAAACATTCTCGACCACATCGATACGTCGCGGTATGTGCTGTTACCGAACACGGCCGGCTGCTACACCGCCGACGATGCGGTCCGCGTGGCCCGACTCGGCCGCGAGTTGCTCCGCGAACTGGGCAATCCTGGGGCGGAGTGGGTCAAGCTCGAGGTGCTCGGTGACCAGCGCACACTCCTGCCCGATCCCGTCGGCACGCTGGAGGCCACCGGGCGGCTGGTGAAGGAGGGATTCACCGTGCTCGTCTACACCAGCGATGATCCGGTCGTGGCGAAACGGCTCAAAGACCTGGGGGCGGCCAGCGTCATGCCGGCGGGCAGCCCGATTGGCTCGGGCCAGGGCATTCTCAATGCCAACAATCTGCGGATCTGCATGGAGTATTTGAAGGAGGGGGATCCCGACTACCCGGTCATCGTCGATGCCGGCGTGGGCACGGCCAGCGATGTGGCTGCCGCGATGGAGTTGGGAGTCGATGGCGTCCTGCTCAACACCGCGATCGCCCATGCCGCCGAGCCGCTGCGGATGGCCCACGCGATGCGGGCGGCCTGTTTCGCGGGTCGGCAGGCGTGGCTGGCCGGACGGATTCCGAAGAAGCTCTACGCCACCGCGTCGAGCCCCGACGAAGGCCGCATCACACGGCAGCCCGGGGCCGTCGCCACACGGCCACACTGAGGCACGCCACTCCTGCCATGCTCGCCAAACGCATCATCCCCTGCCTCGATGTCGAACGCGGCCGGGTCGTCAAGGGCACACGGTTTCTCGACCTCGTCGATGCCGGCGACCCCGTGTCGGTGGCAGCCCGCTACGAGGCGGAGGGGGCTGACGAACTCGTCTTCCTCGACATCACCGCCAGCCACGAGGGCCGTGCGATCATGCTCGACGTGGTTCGCCGCGTCTCAGAGACCATCTTCATGCCGTTCACCGTCGGCGGTGGTATCCGCACGCTCGACGACGCAGTGCGGCTTATCCACGCCGGCGCCGAGAAGGTGAGCATCAACTCATCCGCCGTGCGGACGCCGGAACTGATCACGGCGGTGGCCGACCGGCTCGGCAGCTGTGCAACGGTCGTGAACATCGACCCCAAGCGGGTGGTGCGCGATGGCCGTGAGATCTGGGAGGTGTTCGTCAACGGCGGCCGGGTGCCGACGGGGCTGGAAGCGGTGGACTGGGCGCGGCGGGTCGAGTCGCTCGGGGCGGGAGAGATTGTGCTCACGTGCATGGATCGCGATGGCACCCGCGACGGCTACGATCTGGAGATCACGGCCGCCGTCAGCCGGGCGGTGGGCATCCCCGTCGTGGCCAGCGGCGGGGCAGGACGGCCGGAGCACCTCGCCGACGCGATCGAGCGGGGCGGAGCGGATGCGGCGCTGGCCGCTGGCATCTTCCACTTCGGAGAGTGTACGATCCGTGAGGTGAAGGAATTGTTTCAGCGGCGGGGAATCCCCGTCAGGCCAGTTTCCACGGCACACTATGGCGACACTCGACCCCGCGACCACGCCGTCTGAATCGGCATCATCCAGCACCGCACCGGCGGCGGCTCCTGCGGCTGCCCCAACTTCTGGTCCCTCGCCCGCACCGGTTGCGATCGAGCCGGCCGGCTTGGAAATCGATCGGCTCTTCGAGGCCATGGTCAAGCTCAACGGCAGCGACCTGCACCTCAAGGTCGACAAGCCTCCCTACATGCGGGTGAAGGGGGCGCTCCAGCCGCTGAAATATCCGCCTATCGGTGCCGAGCAGATGAAGAAGCTCTGCGCACCGATCATGAACCCGCGGCAGCGGGGCATCTTCGACACCGACGGTGGCGCCGACTTTGCTCACACCTGCGTTGTTGACGGGGTGCGGTGGCGGTTCCGTATCAACATGCTCACGCAGCAGGGTGCCTGGGGCCTCGTGGCCCGCCGGGTCAATAACACGATCCCCGACTTCGAGAAGCTCTTCCTGCCGCCTTCGATCGAGCGGCTCTGCCAGCTCGACCAGGGCATGGTGCTTCTCGCGGGCGTGACGGGCTCTGGCAAGAGTACGACGATCGGGTCGATGCTGAACTACATCAACCGGAATTACCGCAAGCACATCCTCACGCTGGAGGATCCGATCGAGTTCGTCTTCACCGAGGACAAGTGCCTGATCAACCAGCGTGAGATCGGCAATGACGTTCGGAACTTCGAGATCGGCATGAAGCATGCCGTCCGCGAGGACCCAGACATCATCCTGGTGGGCGAGCTTCGCGACGTGGAGACCTTCAAGACGGCGATCCACGCGGCTGAAACGGGGCATCTCGTGTTCGGCACGATCCACGCCGCCAGCGCGTCGAGCTGCATCGGCCGCATCCTCGACCTGTTTCCGCAGGAGGAGCATGCCTCCATCCGCAGTGCCATCGCCTTCAACATGAAGGGGATCGTGGCCCAGAAATTGCTCAAGTCGATCAAGCCCGGCGTGAGCCGGGTGCCGGTCGTCGAGGTTATGTTCATCGACGTGCTCATTCGAAAATACGTGCTCGAGGAACAGGATCACCTGATCGCCGACCACATCAAGAAGTCGGTGAAGGACGGCATGCAGGATTTCACGCAGAGCCTCAAGAGCCTCATCGATCTGGGGCTCATCGACCGGCACGATGCCCTCGAGATCGCGCCCAATCGCGAGGCACTGGTCATGGCTCTGAAGGGCATCAGCTGATGGTACTGCGGGGTGTTTGGATGGCTGCAGGTGCCAGCTCGATGGCGGGGAGATCGAGACAACTCGCCGTCGTGGTGATCGCATGCTGGGTCGTTGCCATGCACGCCACCGCTGTGTGGGCCGACGACGCATGGCCTCGCGTGAGCCCGGAGTGGCTGTCGCGAGATGCAGGCGGTGGCATTGCGATCCTGCCACTGGCCTGCTGGTGGGCGTGGATCGCCGCTTGGGCTGCCACGAGCGACTGGATCTTTCGCGATAGCCGGCGGTTCAAGATCCGGCCAGAATTCTGGACGGCGTGCACGGTTTTTCCGTTCGTGGCATGCAGCCTGCTCGCCTGGTGGATTCCCTGGTCGGCCGCCGGGCAGGCCCTGATGGCACTGGCCTGGCTCGTGCCGCTTTTCCTCTACAGCCGTGAACGCAACCCCAAGGCGCCTCCGGCGGAAAGCATTTGTACCGTCGCCCACCTGAAACGGGCATTCAGCGGCCTCTTGAAACAGATGGGCGTCAAGGTGAAATCGCCAAGCATGGTGGACGATGGGTTGCCGTGGGTTACGCTGGTTGCCACGGGGGGGGAAACGCCGGAGGAAAACGAAAAATGGCAGGAGGAGGCCGCGTCGATGCCAGGCTTCGAAGCTGCCAAAAAGATCCTGCAGGATGCGGCCGCTGCCCGGGCATCGACCATCGTCATGGATGCAGCAGCCGACGGGATCAGGGTGGCGCACGAGGTGGACGGGATTGCAGGCTCATCGCGGGCTGTGAAGACGCCGGCGAAAGGCTCAGGAAAAACGAAGCAGGCCGAAGTTTGGGCGGATGCGCCGCCGCTCGACGCGGCAGTCGGCAGCGGTGCATTGGCGGTGCTGCGGACTATTTCAGGGGCCGATGCCGCCAAGCTCAGCGGCGAAAAGGATGCCGGCTTCACGATCGAAGTGGACGGCAAGAAGCGGCCTTGCCGGCTCTCGACGCGGGCCACGAAGACCTCGAAGCAGATCATCATCACGCTGGAAACGCCCCCCTTCGCGCCCAAGAAACTCGAGGACCTCGGAATGTCGGGAGCGATGGCCTCCCGAGTTCGTGAGCTGATTGCCCTGGAGAAGGGACTGTTCGTGGTGTCGTCGCCGCCGGCCACCGGCTGCTCGACGACGTTCGACATGGTGCTCTTGTCAACCGACCGGCTGTTGCGGGACTTCGTGTCGATCGAGGACAGCGGTAGTCATCACCAGGAGGTGCAAAACATCAAGCCGGTGCGGTATTCCGCGTCGGCGGGTGAAGCCCCGCTGACGGCGCTCAAAGCTGCGATGCTCGAATACCCCCGCGCGATCGTGACCCGCGATCTCCTCGACAAGGAACTCGCCGGCAAGCTCGTCGAGCTTGCCAACGAACAGCAACTCGTGATCGTGAGCCTGCAGGCCACCGATGCGCTCGATGCCGTGCAGAAGCTGCTCGACATGGGTATTCCCCGGGACCAGCTCGCTCGCTGCCTTCTCGGCTCCCTCTCGCAGCGACTGATCCGCAAGCTGTGCACGAAGTGCGGTGAATCGCTGCCTACGCCGCCGGAGCTGCTGCAGCGGTTCAAGAAGACCGCCGAGGAGCTGCCCGAGATCAAGCGGGCCTCGCCTCACGGCGGCTGCCGGTTCTGCGCCGGCCGTCAGTTCATCGGTCGCACGGCCATCTACGAACTGGCTGCTGGTCCAACGCTCAGGCAGGCCATCGCACAGCAGGTCGATATCAAGGTGCTCAGGCAGGCAGCCGTCAAGGACGGCATGCGTCCCTTGAGCGATGAGGGGCTGGCGGTCGTCGCCACCGGCCTGACGCCGCTCGACGAAGTGCAGCGGGTGTTCGCGGCGAAGAAGGAGGCCGGGGCTGTCGCCGGATCCAAGCCCGTCAGCCAGCCCGTACCCAAGCCAGGGATCAAGCCAGGGATCAGGCCAGGCACCAGCCCGGGAACAAGTCCAGGGACCAAAAAATGATCATCGCACTCACGCTCTTCGCGATCCTCGCTGCCGTCACCGGATTGCTGGTGCGCGAAGGACTCTGGCGATCGCTGCTGATGTTTTTCAACGTCCTGCTGGCAGCGGTTGTGGCCACGGCCTGGTACGCACCGCTGGCGAATTCCCTCGAAGAGGTCCTTCCCAGCTACACCTACCTGCTCGATTTCCTGTCGATCTGGCTGATTTTCTGCGTGGTGTCGGCGTTGACGCGCGAGATTACCGACCGGCTGTCGCCGAACAGGGTGGAGTTTCCTCGGCTCGTTGAGAGGATCGGCGTCGGGATACCAGCGTTCTTGACGGGGTGGGTGATGATGGCATTCACCGCGATGACGCTCCACACCGCCCCAGTCACCCGCGATCTCGTGCAGCCCACGCCGGCGTCAAAGATGTTTTTCCTCGGACTGGCGCCGGACCGTGCGTGGCTGTCCTGGGTGCGCGGGGCATCGCGCACGGGACCTTTCTCGATGCCTGATCAGGTGTTTGACAAAGATGCAGACTTCATCCTGCGCTACGCCGATAGGCGGCTGAAGCTGGAGGGAGAGGAGGGTCTTCGCACAGCGGAGAACTGATCTTTCTATGGAAGCCTCTGGTGACACGATGAGCTACCGGCCGGTGAGCAAACTGGCCGTGGTGGCGGCGGTGGTGGGAGTGTTGTCGAGCCTTGCGATCACGACACCACTGCTTTGGATCCTCCCTTTGCTAGGAGTGGCTCTGGCGGTCGCAGGGCTGGCGGATGTGTCCCGTTCGGGCGCGGAGAAGGCGGGACGAGCGGCTGCGCTCGTGGGTCTCGCGCTGTCGGTGGGTTTTGGGGCTCAGGCTGTGACCACGAGCTTCGTCTCCCGTTGGATCATGGAGAGCCGCACCAGGGCCGTGGTCAACGCCTGGCTCGACTCCCTTGCCGAAAACCGACTGGCCGACGCCCGCAGCATGATCTCCCCGCAGTTACTGCCTCAGGCGGAATCGGATGGCCATCTGTATGGTGATCCGGGGCACGGCCAACCTGGTCATTCCCACCACCCTGGTGAGGATGCCGGCGCGACTGGCTCGATCGACTCGCTCCCGGCGGTGCAGGCGATTCTCCGGTGTGGCACTGCCGCGATCCGCGAAGTGCGGTTCACAGGGCGCGACGAGGAGACTGGGAATGACTGGTGTGCCCAAGTCCGACTGTCGCCTTGCTCCGGTGGCGGCGTTGTGGATCTGCGTCTGCAACTCGTGCCCCTCGTCGCGAAAGACGTGACGGGACGCGTAGAACGCTGGACGATCACGAAGATCGACCTCGGTTTCTAAAAAGGGGAGCTATTCCCTGAAGCAGCGAACAGCGTCGATCGAGTCCACGCCCGCCGCGAGCATCACCAGTCGATCAAAGCCGAGGGCGGCACCGACGCCTTCCGGCATCGCCGGCCCGTGGGCGGCCAGGAGTCGCTGCGGTGATGGCAGGATGGCTCGTCCGTCGGCGGCACGGATCCTGTTGGCGGCAGCGATCCGTGACTCGAGCACTGCCCGGCTGGTCTCCTCCTCCCAGCCGTTGGCCAGTTCGACACCGGCGACGAAGAGTTCGAACCGCCGGGCAGCCCGCGGATCGTTCGGTTCGATGCGGGCGAAGGCTGCCTGGGACGTAGGCCATGCCTCGAGCATCGTGGGCCGCCCATGGCCCAGTCGCGGTGTGATTACCTCGGCGAGCAACTGTTCGAACAAGCGGTCCCATTGCTGGTCGGCGGGGCCGAGATCGCCTGTGGACGGTGGCTCGAGCCCCGCCCGCCGACACGCCGCTGCGAGATCGGCGAGCTCGGCCATGAGCGGATCGACGCCCGCCAGTTCCCCGAAGGCCTCGGAGCAGGTGACCCGCTCGATACCGCTGGTGCCAATCGCCGTGTGACAGAGGTTCTCAACGAGCCCGGCAGCGTCGGCAAGCGTCGTGCCGGGGGCATACCACTCGAGCAGCACGAACTCGACGTCGTGATGCCGACCACGTTCGCCGGCACGAAACGACCGCGCAAACTGATAGATCGGGCCCGAGTCGGCAGCCAGCAGTCGCTTCATCAGCGCCTCGGGGCTCGCCTGCAGATAATGCGGAGGCAGATGCGGCCCATCGACGTGCACGGCGATCGGATCGATGTGTGCCTCCGGCAGCACCTCCGCCGAGAGCACCGGCGTGTCAACCTCGACGAACCCCTGGCGATCAAACAGATCTCGCAGTCCTGAGCGAATGCGACTGCGGAGTTCGAGGATCGGCCGCGTTGACATGGAGGGCTTTTACCGCCGGGTGGTCAGAGGTGGAGTGCTTCAGCCCTCCGGTTCACCAGTGTCTCCGCCGCCGCCCGATAGACAAGCACCGCGCAGGCGGCCCGCCTGACGACGGCCTCCGCCACGCTGCCCATGAGCATGCGGGTCATGCCGGAGCGGCCGTGCGTGCCGAGCACGATCAGTTCGGCCCCCTCCTCGGCGGCGATCCGGACGATCTCGCCGGCAGGATCACCCATCGCCAGCCGGTGCCTGAATGCGACCGTGGGATCGGAGGGCTTCACCTCCTCCAGCATCTGGAGAATGCGTTCGGAGGAGGGCTCGGGCATGCCGTAGTAGAGTTCGCCGCCGCCATACGAGAGCGGCGGCTCTTCGACGTGCAGGATCAGCAGCGACGCCGACTTCTGCTTGGCCAGCGCCTCCGCATGCGGAAGCGCCGCGTCACTGGCGGTGGAGAAATCGGTGGGAACGAGAATGATGGGCCGCGTCATGGGGAGGACCTCCTCGGAGGAATGACGTCCGCTGCCGGGAACGAAGGACCACTGGAACGCTGTGTCATTCTACCGCGGGCCAAGTGTCGCAGTTCGGGGCTGCCCGTGCCCCGAGAGCCGGACGTTCGCTACGGCCATCCTGGCCTTCGCTCACTCGATGCTGACTGCGCTCCGGCATCCTGCCTGCGCTGGTCAGCAACGCCGGCTCCCGGGGCACGGGCAGCCCCTCACGGATTCCGCAGAGCCCCATAAAAGCCCGACGCGCAAGCGAGAGGAATCCGCTTTCCAGCCCGCAAGGCCACCCGCTTCCCTTGCTGGCGCTGCGGGCTTGGATGGCGGAGGAATGGCACGATGTCGTGTTCCGCGTGAAGGTTGCCGCTGAGGAGCCGGTCGGAGGCACGCGCAGGCCCTCACGGATTCCGCAGAGCCCCATAAAAGCCCGACGCGCAAGCGAGAGGAATCCGCGTTCCAGCCCGCAAGGCCACCCGCTTCCCTTGCTGGCGCTGCGGGCTTGGATGGCGGAGGAATGGCACGATGTCGTGTTTTTCGTGAAGTCAATGCAACCGCATGCCGGGAAGGGCGCCGGAGTCGGGGGAGAGCAGGTAGACACCCGTGGCGCCTGCACCGCTGGCGGCCGCGACCATTCCCTCGCTCAGCCCAAACTTCATCTGCCGCGGCGCGAGATTCGCAACCACCACCACGAGTCGCCCGACGAGCGACTCTGGAGTGTGAAAACCCTTGATGCCGGCGAACACCGTGCGGGTCGCGTCGCCACCGAGGCTGATCGTGAGCTTGAGGAGCTTTTTTGCCTCGGGCACCTCCTCGGCAGCGAGCACCCGGGCCACGCGGAGATCGATCTTCATGAAATCGTCGATCGTGCACTCGGGGGCGAGGGGCTCGGCGGCGAGGGCTTCGCCCGAATCGATCGGGCTGGCGGCAGAGTCCATGGACATCGTTCCTTTCGTGGGGGGCTGGTTGGTGGCGGTATGGAGCGTGGGTGCTTTGGCCTGCGATTCCTTTGCCTGCGCGAGCGACGCGGCCAGCATGCTCTCGATCTGGGCGGGTTCGACGCGGCGCATGAGCGAGCGGAAGCTGCCGACCGGCTGGCCTGTGAGCGGCCGCTGCGACTCCTCCCAAGAGAGGATCGGCCCGCCGACCAGGTCCCCGACCTGCGTTGCGAACGCCGGCAGCACTGGCGCCAGGTAGACGGCGATCTGCCGGAACAGATTGATCGCCACGCTGGCGACGTCGTGCAGCTTCGCGGCCGACTCCGGTCCGGCTTTGGCGAGCTTCCAGGGCTGCTCGGCATCGACGTAGGCGTTGGCGCGGTCGGCGGCCTGCATGATCGTCCGCATCGCGCGGGCGAAGTCACAGGCCTCGTAGGCCTCGGCGATGGCCGTGCCGTCGGCGGCCGCAGCAGCAAAAAGTCCGCCGTCGGCGGGATAGTCCGTCGCGAGGCCCGTCTGTTCCAGCCACCGCGCGGTGCGGCTGGCGAGGTTGACCACCTTGCCGACCAGATCGGAATTCACCTTCGCGGTGAACTCCTCGAGGTTCAGGTCGAGGTCGTCGATGCCACCGGAGAGCTTCGCGGCGTAGTAATACCGCAGCATCCCCGGGTCGAGATGGTCGAGATAGGTTCTGGCCAGGAGGAACGTGCCCCGGCTCTTCGACATCTTCTGGCCGTTGACGGTGAGAAAGCCGTGAATGTGGACCTGCTTTGGCAGCGCGAGGCCGGCCGCCTCCAGCATCGCCGGCCAGAAGAGCGTGTGGAAATAGGTGATGTCTTTTCCGATGAAGTGGTGGATCTCGGCGGCCGGTGCGGAACCGTCGCGGTGCCACCACGACTCGAACGACCCGCCGTTGGCGGCACACCACTCGCTGGTGGCGGCCAGATAGCCGATCGGCGCGTCGAACCACACATACCAGTAGTGCCCCGGGGCGTCGGGAATCTCGAACCCGAAGTAGGGGGCGGGCCGCGAGATGTCCCAGTCGCGGAGCGGGTCGCAGAGGAAGTGGCCGGCGAGGTAGTTGGCGATCCGCGGATCGAGGGCCCCGGACCGCTGCGTCCACTCGTCGAGAAAGGCATGCATCTGTTCGAGCGTCACGAACAGGTGCTCGGCAGTCCGTACCTCCGGTCGCGTGCCGGAGAGCGTACTGACGGGATCGACGAGGTCGGCCGGCGTGTAGGCCGCGCCGCACTGTTCGCACGAGTCACCATATTGGTCGGCCGCCTGGCAGCGGGGGCAGGTGCCGCGGACGAACCGATCAGCCAGAAAGACGCCGGCCTTGGTGTCGTAGAGCTGCTGCACGTCGCGCGAGGTGACGAGGCCGCGAGCCCGCAGGCTCTGCCAGATTGCGCCGCACAGCCGGCGGTTGGCCTCGCTGTCGGTGGAGCCGTAATGATCGAAGCCGATCTGGAATCCGCCAAAATCGGCGAGGTGTGCCTCCCGCATGGCGGCGATCAGTTCACGCTCGCTGCGGCCCTCGGCCTGGGCGCGGATCATGATCGCGGTGCCGTGCGTGTCATCGGCGCAAAGGTAGACGGCCTGATGGCCGCGCAGCTTCTGGAACCGCACGAAGATGTCGGTCTGGATGTACTCGACCAGGTGCCCGAGATGGATGTGCCCGTTGGCGTAGGGCAGGGCGGAGGTGACGAGGATGCGGCGGGCGTGGTCGGTCATGCGAGGGTTCTAAAGATGTCTTGGGGCGAGCGGAACGGCGATTGTATGAGCGTGCCTGTCAAACGGGGAAATCCCGCGAAAAACGGGTGGAATAGGCAAGCAGCCGGCGGGTCGTAAAACGCAAAATGGTCTTGTCGCAGTCGAGCGTGCAGGGCACCATCCCGCCCCGCGTCCGGCAGCCTGCCGCCGCTCAATCAACCCCACGACTCGCACACCAGACTCACCGGAGCCTACGGATGACACGGTCCTCGCGACTCCTCCTCCGAATGACCGTCGCGATGGGGCTGATGGCACTCTGCGCTTCGTCGGCCCGCGCCAATCCGGCGGCCGTCGCGGCAGGCGATGTCGTCCTCCTCAATTTCTCCGCGTCGTGGTGTGGCCCGTGCCGGCAGATGGCACCGCTGGTGGGTGAAATCACGGCAGCCGGTTGGGTCGTGCGGCATGTCGACGTCGATCACGAGGGAGATCTCCTCCGAAGGTTCGGCGTGACTGGCGTGCCCTGCTACGTGCTTCTGGTCAAGGGTCAGGAAGTTGGCCGCATCAATGGCGCCACGACACGCGGTGAGCTTGAAAATCTGCTGGCCAAGAGC
Source organism: Candidatus Kuenenia stuttgartensis (assembly GCA_945877135.1). Taxonomy (GTDB): domain Bacteria; phylum Planctomycetota; class Planctomycetia; order Pirellulales; family UBA1268; genus CAMCQY01. The sequence goes on along the minus strand of CAMCQY010000031.1, from coordinate 5,283 downwards.
CGGCAGCCGCTGGGGCTCGCGCCGATGGCGGCGGCTCCGGCAGCCGCTTCCATGGCCGGCATCCCGGTGCCGGTTACACCCGCCGTGGCGCCGCTCTCCACCGAGCCGAAGTCCGCTCCGCAGACCACCGGTGCCGCGATCGTGACGGCCGAACCTCGGCCCGCCGCCGTGCAGCCGGATCGGTTGGCATCACCGCGGCCGCGGCGGCCGTCTGCTCCGTCATCAGCCGACACCCTGGCGACCGTTGCCGGTCCGCAGCTCGATCCCGCCCAGCGGGCCGCGCTCGAGCGACGACTCATGGCCTCTACCGCGCGGCTGCTCGTCGAGGATTCCCACGGCATATCGCGCGGCACTGGCACCGTGATCGACTGCCGTCAGGGCGAGGCGTTGATCCTCACCTGCGGTCACATCTTCCGCGATTCTCAGGGGAAGGGCAGGGTGGAGGTCGACCTGTTCGGCCCGGACGGCCCGCGGGGTGTGGCAGGTCAGGTCGTTGCGTGGGATCTCAAACGCGACCTGGCGCTTGTGAGCATCTTTACCGACAGGCAGATCGAGCCGGTCCGTGTCGGCGGTGCTGACCATAGCACGCAGCCAGGTGCATCCGTGGTGACGGTTGGCTGCGACGGAGGCGCCGATCCGACGATCCATCACAGTCGCGTCACCGCCGTCGACAAGTATCTGGGGCCCGCGAACGTGCAGGTCGCCGGTCAGCCCGTGCAGGGACGCAGTGGCGGCGGGCTGTTCGCGCTCGACGGCACGCTCATCGGCGTCTGCAACGCTGCCGACCCTGCCGACAACGAGGGGTTGTTCGCCGCACTTCCGACGATCCACGAACAGCTCGACGAGGCCGGCCTCGCCTTCGTCTATCGCAGCGTCTATCCCAGCGGTGGCGCGGGCGACGTGGCCGCCGTCTCGTCGGGGCCAGCGCTGCCGAGCATGCCGGCGGAGATGCCGCCGGTGTCGTTCGACCGCCGTGACCGTGCCGACGCCCTTCCCACCGCCGCCACGGGCCACAGCAACGGGCCGAATATGGCCAGCCCCAGCGCCTCTGTTCCGCAGAAGCTCTCGCCCGGCGAGCAGGCGTTGATCGATCATGTCTGGCGACACGATGGCGATGCGGAGGTGATCTGCATCGTGCGGCCTCGCGGGGCCACGCAGACCCCCAGCGACGTGTTCGTGCTCCAGGGAACCGGCCGCGAGTTCGTCGAGCAGCTTTCCAGGTCAAAGACCGCCAACGGCCTCTCTGCTCCGCCCCAGGATGGACATACCGTCCCGCACCACGCAGCCCCGCCCTCGACGCGGTCAGACGTGGCCACCCTGCCCATGACCGAGCTGACGCGGTAGTCTGCAGCCATGCTGCAATATCTGGTGCGTCATGGTGAAAGCGTCTCCAACCTCGAGGGACGCGTGCAGGGGCAGGAAGACATCGAACTGTCGGATTTCGGCCGCGCTCAGGCGCGGCAGATGGCCGACTGGAGCCGCCGCCTCTCCGCGTCGCCCTCCGCCGCTCCGCTGACGATCGGCGAGGTATGGTCGAGCCCTCTGCGGCGGGCCCGCGAGACGGCCGCCGAGATCGCGGCTGCCCTCGGCCTGCCGGTGATGGTGGAGGAAGGGCTCTGCGAACTGCATGCGGGCATCTTTCAGGGGCATCTCTGGGCCGACCTGGAGACAGCGTTTCCCGACGAGGTGGCCCAGTGGCGGTCGGGCGACATGCACTACGTCATCCCCGGAGGTGAATCCCGTGCCCAACTGGCGGCCCGCGGACGTGCAACGCTCGAGAAGCTCGCCGGCCGCGACACCTCCGGCATGATCGTGGTGGCACACGGCGGCGTGCTCACCGCGGCGCTTGGCAGCATGCTGGGCCGCGAGCACCCGCTGTTGGCGGCGGCGGCCGAGCGGCCGTTCACGAAGCTACCGGCGCTGGCCAACTGCTCGGTGACGCAGCTCGAATGGCCGGGCCCGCGGCTCGTGTCGTTCAACGAGACAGGGCATTTGGGTTGACGCAGTGGCGCATTGGTTCGGGGCTGCCCGTGTCCCGTCGCCGGACGTTCGCTACGGCCATCCATGGCCTTCGCTCACTCGATGCTGACTGCGCTCCGGCATCCTGCCTGCGCTGGTCAGCAACGCCGGCTCTCGGGACACGGGCAGCCCCTCACGGGTGCATCGTGCTACTCAGCGCTAGGCCCAAGGGCCGGGTAAGCACCAGCGGGCGGAGGCCCGCCAAGAAAAAATCGCACGATGCGATGTTTTTCGTGAACCCAGCTACTTCTCCGTCACCTCGAGCGTGACGGGGTCGGCGTTGACGCTGTTGGCCGCGCCGGGGCCGGAGCGGCCCGTGGCGCGGATCGTGACGCGGCCGCGGCCGAGGAGCTCGGCTGGTACCTCGATCGTCGTGTCGCCGCCGGCGGTGCGCCCCAGCACCCGTCCCATTGAAAACACCGCGACCCCATCGAGTCCCTCTCCGTCAACACGCACCCGCACCGTGCCGGCGATGCTCACACGGGATGGCTCGACCGCCAGTGTGAGTGTCTTGCCATGATTCGCGAACCGCACCGGCAGCACCCAGCGGCCCTGTGATTGGACCGACGATGATTCGGTGGCGACCACGCGGAGTTCATGATGTCCGTCCGCGAACTGCGACGTGTCGAATGTCAGGCGTTCATCCGGGCGACACTGCGCCAGGCGCACGCCGTCTACAAAGAGCGCGAAGTGGTCGATCGAACCGGTTGCGGCCGAACCGTCCCGCGGCGGTGCGCGGCTCGCCATCGTCGCCCGCGGCAGCAGCTCAATCGTGCCGGAGAGTGTGCCGCCGGCGGCGAGCCCTTTTCCGTCACCTGCTGCCACGACGTCAACCTGCGGGATCGTGGCCCAGGGTCGGCAGAGCGGGTCGCCCACCACCAACAGCTGATAGGGTGCCTGCACCGACTGATAAAAGGCCTCGGCGAGCGTGGCCCCGCGGGCGTAGTGCACGTGGATCGCCGGATGTGGAAACTTCGCCTGCAATGCGTAGGGCTCGATGACGGTGCCGCTGGAACCGGCGGCGCCGGCGCGGATAAAGACCGAGAGCGGTGTCTGCCCGACCGACGCCGTGAAAATCCCACCGAAGCTGGTGAGGTTCTCGCAGATGGCCCCGGGCACGACCGTGCTCTTGCTCGCGGGCCAGTCGAAGTCGGCCGCGCCCGTCATCAGTCCCGCCACGTCGCGTTTGGCCGACGGCAGCACGCCGGAGACGATCGCGGCGTTGACCCCGAGAGCCTCCAGTGCCCGCACGATCGGCGGGAAGGCCGGGCTGCGGGTCTTGGTTCGCACGTCGTCGTTGGTCACGAAGTAGATCGTGCCGGGTGGCTTGGTGCCGTCAGCGGCCACCGATGATTCCAGTCCGCGGACGATCTCAGGCACCGAGTTGCCCCGTCCGGCCGTCACTCCCAGCATCACGGAAAGGAGGTAGCGATTGCCCGCCTCTTTCACCACCTCGCCCTGGGCGTCATAGCGATGCCAGCCCTGGAAGCCGTCGGTTGACTTCGGCACGCCCTCGGCATCGAGCGGCCGCCAGTAGCGGTTGCTCTGCGGATCGAGCCAGACCGGCCCCTTGCCACTCCGCACCGCGCCGTAGAGCATCGTCATGCCGGTGAGCGAGCCAGACGGAAACTTGTGGATCTGCTGCGCAGCGAGTGCCTCGGGCATCTCCTCGCCAAAGTCGATCCGCCAGGGAAAGTCGCTCGAATACACCACGCAATGAATCTGGGGGGCGAGTCGCCGGCCATCGATCGCCTGAAGAATGGGGTCGAGCAGGTCGCTGCGAAACGCGGCGATGCCGATGCTTTCGGCGCTCTCCTGCCACGGCAGCATGAGCACGTTGATGGGGGGAATGCCGCGCAGGGCTGCATAGGCATTGGCTACCGCGACACTATCGGGGCTCGAAGCATTGACGACGAGGAAAAGATTCTCGGGGCCTCCGCCCGCCCGTGCGCCGGCAGCCCACGCCCACGCCCACAGCAGCAAGGCGATCGGAAAAAGACGCGGTTTCAGACAGAGTTGCATGGTACGGGGCTGGGTGGGGAGCGGCGTTGGGCAGGAGGGGTCCAAGACAGCGGGACCGTCCGCGGCCCCAATGCATTAGACTCTGCAGGAAAGGAGTTTGCATGAGCGGCTTGCAGCGGATGCACGGACACATGGTTGGTATGGCTGGCACGGTTGCCATGAGTGCCATGAGTGCCACCGTTGGCGCGGCGCTGCTGGCGGTGGTCGCGGTGCCGTCGGCAACTCGGGCGGAAGAGCCGCCCGCATTCTCCGGTCCACGAGCATTTGCGCACCTGGAGACGATCGCGGGCCTGGGGCCCAGGCCGAGTGGTTCGGCGGCGATGGTGCAGCAGCGGGCCCTGTTGGCCACCCACTTCCGCGCCGCCGGCGGCACCGTGCACGGGCAGGCCTTCGAGATCCGCGACCGGCGCACCGGTGCAGCCGTGCATATGGAGAACCTCGTCGTCGAATGGCATCCCGACCGCCGTGATCGCGTGCTCATCGGTGCCCACTACGATACCCGTCCATTCCCCGATCGGGATCCCGTCGATCCCAAGGGCGTGTTCGTCGGAGCCAACGACGGCGCCAGCGGTGTGGCGCTGCTGATGGAACTGGCCCGCGCGATGCCCTCGCTGCCGGGCCCCGTGGGCGTTGACTTCGTCCTCTTCGATGCGGAGGAATATGTCGTTGCGAAGCGCGATCCCTATTTTCTTGGATCGACCTTCTTTGCGCAGCAGTATGCGGCCGAGCAGCAGGCCGGTCGGCAGCAGCACCGCTACCGCTGTGGCGTGATCGTTGACATGGTGGCCGACCGTGACCTCGAAATCTGGCAGGAACAGCAGAGCGTCAACTGGCCCGACACCCGCCCGGTCGTGGATGCGATCTGGGCCGTGGCAGCCCGCCGGAACGTGCGGCAGTTTGTGCCCCGCCCCAAATACACGGTCGAGGACGATCATGTGCCGCTGCGGATGATCGGCAAGATTCCAACCTGCGACATCATCGACTTTGATTATCCGCACTGGCACACCACGCAGGACACGCCAAGGCAGTGTGCGCCGGAGTCGTTGGAGGCTGTCGGCGGCGTGCTGCTGGAATGGCTGCGCGGGCTCCAGGAGCCGCTGCGTGCTAACGCGCCGTGATACAGCCGGTGATCAAGCCGGGGATACAGCGATCGATGCAGACAGGAATGCCGAAAGACGCCCATCCGCGACGTGAGCCTTTGGCGGTGCCAGACTGCGGCATGATGGGCGTGCCGGTGCGGGT
>CAMCQY010000030.1 GCA_945877135.1 Candidatus Kuenenia stuttgartensis | reverse complement strand
GATTAAGCCCAAGTCGAACCTTCGCACGGGCTTGATCAAGATCCTGAAGCGGGCTGGAATCAAGCCGTGGCCCAAGCTTTACCAGAACCTGAGGTCCACACGTTCGACGGAGTTGAATGACCAAGGTTTTCCGTCCCATGTTGTGGCAGCTTGGCTCGGCCATACGGTGAAGATCGCAGTTGGTCACTACAACCAGATTACCGACGAGCATTTCCGGCGGGCAGTTGCGGTTGATCAAAAAGAGGAGCCGCCATCTCAAGGGGCGGCATAGGCGAACGCTACTCGAACGCCTTCTTGATCGTCTCGTCATCCATGCCGGTGATGGAGATCACCTTGGACGGCACCGAGTTGCCGCTGACGACCTTGATGTCGTCGGTGCTGATGCCAAGCTTCGAGGCGAGCAGCTCCACCACCGCCACGTTGGCTTTGCCCTTCTCTGGTGCTGCCATCACCTTGATCTTCAAGGCATCGCCCAACCAGCCGACGATCTGGTCTCGTGATGACCCGGGCACGACCTTCACGTTGAGGCGAGCCATCGTCCAAGTTGCCCGTGAGAGTTCGAGTCCTTTTCGCCTGTCGTCGCCGTTAGGGTTCGCTTTTGGGTGGTGGCGTAAAAGGTGGCGTGAAAGGTGGCGTACTGGATCGTGGCAGGAGGTGGCAGGGAGTGGCAGATCAAGAAACCACCCAACCCCACAACCTCCAGAAACGCCGAGAGGCAGAAGGTTTTGCCACCTCCTGCCTCTGACTGCCACTCTGTGCCTGAGTGGCTTAGCTCCCCGAGTAGGATTCGAACCTACAACCTAGCGGTTAACAGCCGCTCGCTCTACCGTTGAGCTATCGGGGAATGTGCCAACCAAAATAACCTAACTCGGCAGGGAAATCGATGGGGTGGGTCACGGCTGCCGGGAGTCGCCTGCCCGGGAAACAGAGGCCGTTTGCAGCCAGCCCGCCCTCAGCCCTCCGCCGGCGGCCGCTGCTTTTCCATCAGGACCCGATTTCCACTGGCGTTGTATTCGACGCGGGTCATGAACGTCCGCATCAGCATCACGCCGCGGCCATTGGGCGCGTCGAGGCGATCCTCCAGCCTGCAGTCCGGCACTGAGGAGGGATCAAACCCAGACCCCTCGTCGGCCACCTCGATCCGCGCCACAGTCGGCGAGACCACGCAGGCGACTTGGACCACCTTCCCGGGGTCGAGTTTGTTGCCGTGCACGATCGCGTTGACGATCGCCTCTTCGGCAGCAAGATGGATCGCGAAGATGTCCGACGGCGACCAGCCATGGACTCCGAGTTGCTCGAGAAGATCCTCTGTGATCAGCCGACTGGCTCCGCGCTCGCTGGGGAGTTTGAGTTCGCGGCGCCATTCAGCGGCATCCCTGGGCTCGGACTGCTGCGCGGGCTGGTCGGTCGGGGGTTTTCGGTGTGGCATCGCGTGTCTTTCGGCCGTAGCCGTCCCGTCGGGCCGCGTCGCTCACGCGAATGCCGAGATGGCCTCGGCCTCGTCCTTGCGGATGTCAAAAATCTTGTTGAGCTTCGTGATCTGAAACACTTCGAGAATTTCCGGACGGATGTTGCTCATCTTCATCCGGCCTTTGTTCGACTTGACCTTGCGATCGAGCGTGATCAATTTGCCAAGCGCGGCACTGGAGAGGAATTCGACGCCTGCGAAGTTGAGCAGGAGGCTCTTCCGGTTTTCCAGTTCCACGAGTCCAAACAGCTCTGCACCGAGCTCCAGGATGCCCGCCTCGTCGAGTATTTTCTTGTCCAAAAACCTGACGATCGTGACATCACCCAATTTGGAGACGTCAATTCGCCGATGCGTTGCCATGCAGACTCTCGTTGCAGACTCTCGTTCCAAGCCACCAATCGACCTCCCCATCCAAGCGGCTGGGGAACGATTCAGATTGAGAACGCTTGAGCGTAGCCGGTCGGCCGCCCATTTACCATGAGACGGCCGTCAATCGCTGAACGGCGCTGCCAAACTGGCAGGGCCTAACGGACCGGGCTGACGGGGTTGCGGGAGGCTGTTCGGCCGACGGGGCCCGTGTTTCTCCCGGGCACCCCGACAATGCAGTAAAATCGCGGCCATCTGGCGCGCCAGTTGCTTCTTCCGGTTGGGCCTGTCTGATGAGGTCCTGATCCGGCAGGCGAACGGCGTCTCGGTTTTCCCTGTGGCGATCGGCTTGTATGCACGGTTCGGTCTCCAGAGAACAGGGCCCGATTGCCAAGCGAGATTCGTCGCCACGGTCGGACCATTTTCACCCCTCACTCCTCACTTCGCTTCAGAAAGGTTTTGATCATGTCAGCCACCGCGAGCAAGCCCGCCAAGAAGAAGTCAACTCTGATCCCGCTGGGTGACCGCGTGGTCGTGGAGCGTGAGGAGAGCGGGCAAAAGACCGCCGGCGGCATCCTGCTGCCCGATTCCGCCAAAGACAAGCCGGCCCGCGGCACCGTGGTCAGCGTTGGCGAAGGCAAGTTCGACTCCAAGGGCCACCGCCACCCCCTGCAGGTGAAGCCGGGCGACCGGGTCGTGTTCACCAGCTACGCGGGCGAGGCTTTCAAGGTGGGTGACGATGAACTGCTTCTCATGCGGGAGGACGACATCCTCGCGGTGCTCGGCTGATCTGCTGTTGGGCTCATCCAGCGTGCCCGTCCAGTCCCGTTCAGGGCTCCACCTGCGGTCATGATCTTTTCCACAGTCCACACAGTCTTTTTCCATAGAACCCATTCCGAGGAGATTTGAACCATGTCCAAGATGATGGCATTCGATCAGGAAGCGCGTGAGGCAATGCGTCGCGGTGTCGCCAAACTGGCCCGCGCTGTGAAGGTGACGCTCGGTCCCAAGGGACGCAACGTCATCCTGCAGAAGAGCTTCGGCTCCCCCACGGTCACCAAGGACGGCGTGACCGTCGCCAAGGAAATCGACCTCGAGGATGTGTACGAGAACATGGGCGCCCGCATGGTGCGCGAGGTGGCAAGCAAGACCAGCGACGTGGCCGGCGACGGCACCACCACCGCAACAGTGCTGGCCGAGGCCGTCTTCAACGAAGGCCTGCGGGCCGTCGTGGCGGGTGTGAATCCGATCCAGATGAAGGCCGGCATTGAGAAGGCGGTCGAGGAGATCGCTGGCAAGCTCAAAGACATGTCGATCCCGGTGAAGGGCAAGAAGGAAATGGCCCAGGTGGCGTCGATCGCCGCCAACAACGATCCGGAGATCGGCGAACTGCTCGCCGAGGCCATGGACAAGGTCGGCAAGGACGGCGTGATCACGGTCGATGAGGGCAAGAGCCTCAAGACCGAGGTCGAATGGGTCGAAGGCATGCAGTTCGACCGCGGCTACCTCTCCCCCTACTTCGTCACCAGCCCGCAGCAGATGCAGTGCGTGCTCGAAGACTGCTACATCCTGGTGTTCGAGAAGAAGATCTCCAGTGTCAAGGACATCGTGCCGCTGCTCGAGGCGGTCGTGAACGCCGGCAAGCCCTTGCTGATCGTCTCGGAAGAGGTGGACGGCGAGGCGCTGGCCACGCTTGTGATCAACCGGCTGCGTGGCACCTTCCAGGTCTGTGCCGTGAAGGCCCCGGGCTACGGCGATCGGCGGAAGGCGATGATGGAAGACATTGCCATCATCACCGGTGCCACGGCCGTGTTCGAGAACCTCGGCATGAAACTCGAGAATCTGGGCCTTGCCGAACTGGGCCGTGCCAAGAAGGTGATCGTTGACAAGGACAACACCACGATCATCGAGGGTGCCGGCAAGACCGCTGCGATCAAGTCGCGGATCGAGCAGATCCGGCACGAGATCGCTGCTGCCACCAGCGACTACGACCGCGAGAAACTCGAAGAACGGCTGGCGAAACTCGCCGGCGGCGTGGCCAAGATCAACGTCGGTGCCGCAACCGAGAGCGAGATGAAGGAGAAGAAGGCCCGTGTCGAGGACGCGCTGCATGCGACGAGGGCCGCTGTCGAAGAGGGCATCCTGCCGGGCGGCGGCGTGGCCCTCCTGCGGGCCAGTTCGCATGTCAAGCCGAAGGGCCTCTCGGACGATGAGACGGTCGGCTTCAACATCGTGGTTCGTGCCTGTCGGGCGCCTGTGACGATGATCTCGTCCAACGCCGGCCAGGACGGTTCGATCGTCTGCGAGAAGGTGCTCGCCGGCAGTGGGAACTTCGGCTACAACGCCGCCACCAACGAGTATGAAGACCTCGTCAAGGCGGGCGTGATCGATCCGGCCAAGGTGACACGGACGGCGCTGCAGAATGCCACCAGCGTTTCGACGCTGCTGCTCACCAGCGACGCTCTGATCGCTGAGAAGCCGAAGGACTCCAAGCCGAAGGCCGGTGGCGGTGGCCACGGCGGCGACTACGACATGTACTAGTCTTCACGCCCGTTTCATCGCAGATTCAAGGCCGGGGCGCCAGCGAGAGAATTCGGGCCTGATTTCTGGGTGCTGGATCGCGTTTTCCCTTGCTTGCGCTGCGGGCTTGGATGGAGGAAGGTTCCCATCCAAGCCCGACGCGCCAGCGAGGGAATCCGCGCGGTCGCGGCAGTCAGCGTTTGGGCTTCGTAAGACTCTCGAGCGGTACGAAGCCGTCGCCGCCGCCGGGGACGTTCGGTGGCTGGCAGGGCGGGGCGAAGAATCGTTTCTTGAGCGACCACGTCAACCAGATTGCGGCGACGATCGCTACGGCGATGGCGATAAAGTCCTGCATGGAACGGGAGCTTTCAGACGAACGACTTGGGCAAGGAGCGGACGTAGGCGAGGGGGTCGGCGAACGCTCGAGGAGCATTGGGCCGCCGCGGCCCACGCGACGAGACTTTTGCCGACCCCGAAGCCGGTGACATACCAATACGGCTTGGATCTAGCCGCCCAGCCAGGTGCCGATCTGGTAGGTGGCGAAGGCCCCGAGCCACGCCAGAACGGTCATGTAGGTGAATGTGACCAGGGGCCAGAGCCAGCTTGACGTTTCCCGGCCAATCACCACCAACGTGCTGGCGCACTGTGCACACAGCGCGAAGAACACCATGATCGACAGGGCCACTGGCAGCGTGAAGACCTTGCGGTTCGTGCCGTCCCACGTGGCGGCCCGGAGGCGACGCACCAGCGCCGTGCCTCCCTCCTCCTCGCCCGGATCGATGTCGCCGAGGTTGTAGATCACCGCCAGCGTGCCGAGCACCACCTCTCGGGCCGGAAAGCTCGCGATCGCGGCGCATCCCAGTCGCCAGTCCCAGCCCAGGGGTTTCACGAGCGGCTCGACCAGCCGTCCCATCCAGCCCAGGGCGCTGTGTCGCTGGGCGGCGCCGCGGCGGGCGGCTGCGAGCCCGTCGTCGGTGTCGAGGGCGGCGAGCTCCTCAGCCACGTCCGTCTGGTCTGGATCATCTGCCTTCAGGCCGGCCAGCCGCGCGGTGAGCAACTCGCGATGCGCGGCCACGTCGGCGTCGATGACGGCGTCGTTGTGGGGATAGCTCGAGAGCGCCCAGACCACGATGCTCACCGCCACGATCAACGTGCCGGCATTCTGGAGGAATGACCAGACCGCCTCGCGCACCCGCTCCAACACGACCTCCCACCGCGGCCACCGCCAGCCGGGGAGTTCCATCACGAAGGGCTGCGGTGGGCCGCGAAAGATCGTTCGCGAGAGGAGAAGCGCCACCAAGGCCGCGGTCGCCACGCCCACGGCATACATGCCGGCGAGCACCAGGGCCGGCAGCCGGAGCCAGGACACGCCGACGGCGACGTTGGGCACGAAGGCACCGCAGAGGAGGAGGTAGACGGGCAGACGGGCCGAGCAGCTCATCAGCGGCGCGACCAGGATCGTGAGCAGGCGATCCCGTGGGTTCTCGATCGTCCGCGCAGCCATGATGCCGGGAATCGCGCATGCAAAGCTCGAAAGCAGTGGGATGAACGACTTGCCGCCCAGGCCCACGCTGCAGAGCAGCCGGTCCATCAGAAACGCCGCGCGGGAGAGATAGCCGCAGCCCTCGAGGATGGCCACGAACAGGAAGAGCATCGCGATCTGCGGCACGAAGACCACCACGCCCCCCACGCCGGCCAGCACGCCATTGACCACGAGCGACCGGATGGCCCCCTCGGGCAGGAGGCTCTCGGCCAGCCCGCTGACCCAGTCCATCCCGCTGGAGATGCCATCCATGAGAGGAGTCGCCAGCCAGAAGATCGATGAAAACATGGCGAGCATCGTGGCCGCGAACACGAGCGTGCCCCAGAGCCGGTGGGTGAGGACGTCGTCGATCCGTTCGCCGAGCGGCCGGCTGGCCGGCGGCTGCCGATGCACGACGCCCGAGAGCAGCTGCTCGATCCAGGCATAGCGGGCGATCGCCTCGCGGGCCGCCGGTTCGTGACGCGGATCCACCGCCGACAGATGGGCATCCAGCCCCTGCGGCGGCTGCCGGGGCGACTGCATCACCGAGAGGACGGCGTCGCCGAGGGCATCGATTCCGGCCCGCGTCGGTGCCACCACGCGGACAACCGGGCAGGCAAGCCGGCGGCCCAACTCCGCGGAGTCGATCGTGATCCCCTTGTCATCGGCCACATCGGAGAGCGTCAACGCCACCACGGTCGGCAGGCCGAGAGAGAGCGCCTGCGTGGCGAGGTAGAGGTTGCGTTCGAGGTTGGTGGCGTCTGCGACCACGACCACGCAGTCGGGCATGGGCACGCCCGCGAGCCGACCGTGAAGCACGTCCACCGCCACCTGTTCGTCGGGACTCTTGGGCACGAGGCTGTAGGTGCCTGGCAGATCGATGAGTTCGATCGACTGGCCACGATGGCTGAAGCGGCCGAGCTTTTCCTCGACGGTCACGCCTGGATAGTTGCCTATACGCGTCGGAATGCCGGCGAGCGCCGAGAAGAGCGTGCTCTTGCCGGTGTTGGGATTGCCCAGGAGCGCGACGACAATAGGGCGGCCCGCCCGCCCTGCAGGCGACGAAGAGCCATCAGGCGAAGCAGTGCCGTCAGGCGTGGGGGTCATGGTGTGCGGTGTGCGTCACTTGGCAATGGCCACGCGGGCCGCCTCATGGCGGCGGATCGAGAGCCTGTAGCCGCGGAGTTCGAGTTCCATCGGACCGCCCAGCGGCGCCGTGCCGACAACGCGGACGTTCACGCCGGGCGTGAGCCCCATCTCCAGAAGCCGCAGCGAGGTTGAATCACTTCCGGAGACGTCGGCCACGCGGGCCGTGGAACCGATGGCGACTTGTTCGAGCGACATGGGCAGACTCCTCAAAAGCAGACCACGGCCTAGGAAAACGACCACCGACACCACCTGGAAATATTGAGACTCAGTCTCAACCTGTGATTATAGTGTAGAACCAGACCGCGGAAGGGGCAACTGGTTGGCGTGCACGGGCTCAAAAATGGCTGGAAGCGGTCTGTTTGTGACGGGCACCGACACCGACGTCGGCAAGACGGCGGTCGCCGTGGCGATCGTGCGCGGACTCATGCGGGATGGGCTTCAGTCAGGCCTGCGGGTGGGCGTCTACAAGCCCGTGGCCAGCGGCGTGCCGACAGGCGGTGCCGCGGGAAGTGATATGGCCCGGCTCTGGGAGGCCGCCGGCCGGCCGTTATCGCTGGAGGCGGTCTGCCCGCAGAGGTTTGAGGCGGCGATCTCGCCGCCCCGCAGCGCTCTGGCCGAGGGCCGCCGCATTGACGAGACGCTCCTCCGCAGCGGGTTCGACGCCTGGCGCAACGCCAGTGATATCGTGATCGTGGAAGGGGCGGGCGGGTTGTTCTCGCCGCTGGGAGAGACAACGCTCAACGCCGACCTCGCCCGCGACCTCGATCTGCCGCTGGTGGTTGTCGATGCGGCTCGGCTTGGCGCGATCGGCCGCACCCTGGCCGTCGTTCGTGCCGCCCGCGCCGAAGGCCTGCATGTGGCGGCCGTCGTGCTCTCTCAGATCGAGCTTTCTGAAAGCAGCCCTGCCGATCCGGCCAGCCCGCAGGCAATCGCGATCCAGAGCGCGAGCGATCTGGCTGAGCGGTTGCGGCCTGTGCCTGTGACGATGCTCGCGCACCACGCGACGGCGATCGAGCCTGACCTCGACTGGCTCACACTCTCGCGGCCTGGCGGTCAACACGCCGTTGCCCCGACTCCGCCTTGAGGTTGCCGATCGATAGTCGCATCGCCACCTTCCAGACGCCATCGGCATCGGGCGTGACGATCCAGTGGGGCATCACGACGACCGATTGGTGCACCAGTTCAAAGCCGCCCTCGGACTGGCTCACCGATTGAACTGGAAACGTCCACAGGCCCGCACCGAGGCCGTTGCTCGGCTCGGCAAAGGAGAGCCTGGCGTCGATCCCCAGCCAGTCATCGACCAGCCCGAGCGTTCGCACGTCGGCCAGGTCGAGCGTGCTGCCAAGTGCACCGAGATTCCGCCGCGTGTCGTCGTAGAAAAACCGGCCCTCGGCGCGGTCGGGCATGCCGGCGAAGTTGAACTCGACGGCGAGGTGCTGGCGGAAATCACGGGGCAGACCCTCGAGCTTGTAGGCGATCTCGAGGGTCCGCGAGCCGGCCTCGAGCGTCACCGCCTTCGAGAGTGTGAACGGAATGCCCCAGACGTTGCCGGCCCGAGTGAGCAGCACCTGGATTCGCCCAGGATTGCGGCGGATGCTCGCCTCGTAGGCACTGGCGGCAAAATCGCCTCGCTCCATCGCTGTGCCGGCGACGATCTGTTCGGCCTCGGCACCACAATCCCAGAAATGATCGACGAGGCTCTTTCGCCGCGAGGCGTCGTAGCGGACCATCCGCTCGAGACCGTCCTGCTTGAACTTCGCCACCTGCGACGCATCGACCACACTGCGGGCGTTACCCGGCCCGGCGAGCACCTGCGCGTGGTAGGCCTCGGGCCGCCGGTCGAGCGTGGCCAGAAGGTTGTGCTCCTGATCGCGGAGGTCGAGTTCGTAGAGCATGCCGCCGCGGGCCGGCGCGATCCAGGCATCGAGGCCGTCGCTGGACAGGCGGACCTCCGTCCGGCCGTCGAAGTCGTAGTCGTCGGTCGTCGCCTCGACCCACGGCCCGCGTCTCCCTTCCGCCCGGTCGGCGGCCGCGTCGGCGGCGATCAGTTCGTGGTAGATGGCATTGCGGAGGTGCGGCAGGTAGATGCCACCGAAGGCGCCGTGCCAGTAGGCACAGTTGCACTGCCCGCGGTAAAGGGCCTGTGTGGCCTCGGCCAGCGCCGCGGCAGCCTGTCCGGTTAGGGCCGGCTGCACTGCAGCGAGACGTTCGAGCCTCCGGCTGACGGCCATCATCCGGGAATACATCTCGTTGGCCTCCGGATATCGCATCCGGAAGTTTCGCCAGGAGCCTCCCCGCAGAAACCGGGCCACGCTGGCCAGCCGCGGATCTGATCCGCAGGTCTTTCTCGCCTCGATGCAGGCCAGCTGCGACTCCGGCGGCAGCACCCATTCCATCATCTCGCGGTAGCTGCATTCCGGCAGCCAGACCGTGCCGGCCGGCGGCACCTCGCGGACGACCTCCGACGGCAGGCACATCTGGATCCAGTCGGCGTTGGCTTCGAGCAGACCAAAAAAGGTCTCCAGCCAGCCCTCTTCGAAGCAGGCCTTCCGCGTGTCGGGCCAGACACCGAACTTCTCACCGTCGTCGCCGAAGACGGCCAGCGCGCCGTGCCGCCGGGAGGCCAGATACCGCAGGTGGTCGATCGTGGCCTCGGGGGCGGCGAAAGGGATCACGTAGCGGAGATGTTCGCTGACCGGGAAGACAGCGAGTGTGGCGCCATCCCCTTCGGTGAGCCAGTGGCGGTCGAGCTGTTCATCGGGAAGCCCGGCCGCCTTGAAGTGGGAGTCGTCGAGGATCGTCCACTCGATGCCGGCGGCGGCGATGTCGCGGGTCATGCCGGGGTCCCAGACCCGCTCGGCCACCCACATGCCGGTCACCTTCGTCTTCAACCGGCGCTCGAGCCATTCCGTTGACATCCGAATCTGACCGATGCGGTCTCGCGCCGGCAGCATCGCGAGCACTGGCTCATAGAACGCACCGCCCACGATCTCGATCTGCCGTTCGGCCACGAGTCGGGCGATACGGTCGAGATAGTCCGGATGGTGGCTGTCGAACCATTCGGCCAGTGGGCCGCTCGTGTGGAGTGCCAGGCGAATGCCGGGATGACGTTCGAGCAGTTCAAGGAACGGCAGGTAGCTGTCCTGATAGGCCTGCTCGATGACGCCGTCGAAGTTGCCGACGGGCTGGTGGTCGTGGAGGACGAAGACGAGCCGGACGGCGGGCGACATGATGGCAACCGGAAGGGGTGGCGCTTGAGGTGGCGCTGGCGGAAAAGGACTCGTGATTGTCGGGGCTGGGAACCCCAGCGCCAAACGGGTTTTTGCCAATTCCGGGCGGGCAGGCTATCGCCACCGACCCGCCTGTAGGGCGTGTGCCGGCTGGGAAAGGTGTTCACGCCCGCGAAGAGATGGCAGGCGGATTCCCTTGCTGGCGCTGCGGGCTTGGATGGAACCGTGCCGGCTGGGAAAGGTGTTCACGCCTCGCGGAGCCGGCGGGCGGAGTCCTGCGGTGTTGCGGTCGTGATGTGGCAGCCGGCGCCCAGTTCGAAGCCGGCCAGTCCGTTGATCCGCGGCATGATCTCCAGATGCC
Organism: Candidatus Kuenenia stuttgartensis; assembly: GCA_945877135.1. Taxonomy (GTDB): domain Bacteria; phylum Planctomycetota; class Planctomycetia; order Pirellulales; family UBA1268; genus CAMCQY01. Next base: position 20,802 of record CAMCQY010000030.1, on the reverse strand, counting down.
AGTGCCAGCGTTCGGGCACGGGGGCGCCCAAGTGGGTGGTGACAGCATGCCCATACGGCGGCTGGTGCAGCCACCAGTTGTAGTCAGCCTGCGGCAGGAGCCGGTCGACTCGGCCGATGAGCGACTGCGTCAACACGGCCAGGGCAGCCACGCGTTCGCTCGTGGTGGCGTGGAAATACAGCTCGGCTGTTCGCGGCAGGATCCAGGTCTCAAACGGCTGCCGCGGTGCAGGGGGCACCAGTGCCACCAGATCGCCAGCCCCCTCCACAATCCGGTCCTCGGCCACGGCCTGCCGCAGAAGATCAGCAAACGGATCGGCTGTGCGGCCCGCCACTGCCAATTCGGCCAGGATGGCCGGCGGTACGAAGTCGAGCGCTACGAGTTGGCTGTGCACATGCTCGAGCGACGCGCCAGCTCGTGCACCAGAGTTTTTGAAGACCGTGGCCCAGGCCAGCCCGCTCTGGTCGGCGAGGGTCGCCAGACGCTCCCGACACATTTCCCAGACAGCACGCCAGTCGGCGGGATCGATAGCCAGAATGCTCCGGATGTGTTCTGGCGATTCGATCACGACGTCATGCACCCCATGCGCGGGCCGCGGTGCTGCTGGCTGACTGATCGCTCCTGTTTCGCCGGGCGGGCCGGCGGCAGTGTTGGTCACGATCGGAAACTGATTGGGCACGATTCGGGCCCGCCACGGTTCGGCGGCCGAGCGGGGCGACTGCAGCAGGGCGGGCGGGGTCAGCGACTCGTTTCCGGCGCAGAACGGGCAACGGATCGTCGCCCCCTCCAGCTCATTCGGTCGCTGGGCCCGGCCCGGGGCCGTGAAGACCGTTCGCGCCGTGAGCGGATCGTGGTGGAGGTGTGGCGTGTCTTGAGCGGAACGCATGGTCTTGTTGAACGCCGGGAACTGTTGAACGGGCAGGCAAGTTGAACGGGCAGACAGCGGCCCGTACACTCTGTGGCTATTCCCCGGAGAAACTTACCATGCTCACCGTCGGCGATTCCTTTCCCCACTATTCCGCCCAGGCCTGCGTCGGCACCGGCAAGGACGACGTCAAACTCCTCACCAATGCCGACTACGCCGGCCGATGGGTCGTGTATTTCTTCTACCCGAAGGATTTCACGTTCGTCTGCCCGACGGAGATCGCCGAGTTCAACAAGCAGGTGAAGGCCTTCGGCGACCGCGATACGAGCGTCGTGGGCGGCAGCACCGACAACGAGTATTCCCACCTCGCCTGGCGGCGAGCCCATCCCGACCTGGCAGACCTGAAATTCCCCTTGATTGCAGCCCAAAAGCTCTCGGCCGAACTGGGCATCCTGGAAAAGACCGAGGGCTACTGCCTGCGGGCCACCTTCATCGTCGACCCCAATGGCGTGATCCAGTGGGTCGACGTCAATCAGGGCCGCGTGGGCCGGAATGTGGCCGAGGTGATGCGGGTGCTCGACGCCCTGCAGAGCGACGAACTCTGCCCCTGCAACTGGAAGAAGGGCGATCCCTACGTGAAGGCGGGCTAGGCTTCATGTCGCTCCTGCGACGGCGAACCCCTGGGGCCCGAACTTCATCCCGGACCTGGTCGCGGAAATTCGCCGATGCCTTTCGGGGGCTCCGGCGGGCCATTAGAACCCAGTCGAGCTTCGCCGTGCACTTGGGCATGGCAGGAGCCGTCGTGGCTGCCGGGGCGTTTTTTCGCGTGTCGGCCGCGGAGTGGTGTCTGCTCTCCTTCGCGATCGGCCTGGTGCTGATGGCAGAGATTTTCAATACGGCGATTGAGTCGCTGGCTCGTGCCCCCGGGAGTCGTCGGCATCCCCGCTTTCGTGATGCCCTCGATATGGCGAGCGGAGCGGTCTTGCTGGCGGCGATTACGGCTGCCGTGATCGGCCTGATCGTGTTCGGCCCGCGGTTGCTGGCGTGGGTGTAAACACAGGCCACCCGTATTCCTCTTGCTCGCGCTGCGGGCTTGGATGGGGCAGGGAGGCACGCGACACGTTCATCCAAGCCCGAAGCGCAAGCGAGGGATGGCTCTGGGCGGGGACGTAAAACAAAACTGCGACAGCGGTTCGCGCTGTCGCAGTGATTATTTGATTCAGGCGGCAGACGAACTCAGGCGATCGCAGCCTCGATGGCCTGACGGCGGGACTTGGCCCGGCGGCGGGTCCACGTGCTCCAGCCGAACATCGCCATGCCGATGCCGGCAAACACGATCGTAGATGGCTCCGGAACAGCGTACAGTGTGCCCGCCACGCCACTGTTGCCGGTCGTGGTGATGAAGTTGAACTGCTGGCCATTTCCGAGGTAATCCGACGCCCAAACACCGGGTTCGATCTCCGTGAAGCTTACGTTGCCGAACACGCCGGTCATGTTGATGCTCGTGAAGTCACCCGCAAAGCTGCCCGAGTTGAACAGGGCCCAAGAGTCGCCGTCAAGAAAGTACGGAGCAGTGGTTCCAAAGGTGGTCGGCGTGTAGTCCATGCTGATCGTCAGGGCACCGCCGAAGGTGGTCAGGCCACCCGTTGACACCTGATCGAAATCACTCAGGCTGCCGACGCCAAACGTAGATGTGCTGCCAGCGTTGAGCGTCGTATCGTTCGTAACATTGAAACCACCGTAGCCGTTGTCGCCCGGAGTCAGCGTGCCACCGTTGTTGACCACGATGGCACCGGCGTAGCCATTGGCGAAATTGTTCTCACCATACAAAGTGGCGCCGCTGTTCACATTCACCGTGGAGTTGATAAGGCCCGTCGTGAGTTTCACCGATCCCTCATCGACCGACAGGGTGCCGGTGTAGCCAGTGTTGTTGCCGTTGGTGATCTCAAGCAGGCCGCTGCCAGTCTTCGAGTAGTTTCCACTTCCAGTCAGCTTGCTACCGAGCAGAATGCCGGCGGAACCGGTGGTGATCACACCGCTGGTCGAAGACAGCGAGATATTGTTGTTGGCGACCTGGAGATAGCCCGAATTGTTGATGAGTGAGCCCAGCGTCGTTAAGTGCGCGCCACTATTCACAAGCGTGAACGTACGAGTTGCGGAGGCATCAAACGTGATGTCGGCAATCGTGCGGGACAGATTGACAGTGCTTGTGGAGCCCGATCCAACGTTCGTAAACAACACGGAGTCGTTATTCGCAGGCTGAGCATTGTTCAACCACGATGCATTGCTGTTCCAGTTGGCATTGTTGCCAGCCCAAGTGAAGACGGCGGCAGAGGCTTCGCCCGACAGGCTGCCACACACAAGCATTGCGCTGGCGGCCCACAGGCAGGCGACAGTGATTTTGATGGTCATTTTCATGGTTGATATTGCTGGTTGCGTGAGGGCCGGAGTGTCTATTTCATCGCACGATTCGAGAGACCGTTCGCCTATGCGAGGCAGATTGTAACGATTGGGGGGATAGACGCAAGTGTTTTGAGACCCGCGAAGAAAAAAATTGACGAGCCGCGAACAAACCGGGGACAAATAGCATTTTTCCCTTGCTCTTGACGGTTTTCCCGCCGATTGCCTAGCTTTCCAACTTGTTTTTCAGCTTGACCGCCCGGAGACGTTCCTCGGGAGGTCGATCCTGGTCGTTTTTGCGGAGAAACACTTGATGGGAAAGCTCTTAGCTGAGGCAATCGGCACATTCTGGCTGGTTTTGGGGGGCTGCGGGAGCGCCGTTTTGGCTGCTGCGTATCCCGACCTCGGCATCGGTTTCCTGGGTGTGTCGCTGGCCTTCGGCCTGACGGTGCTCTCGATGGCCGTGGCAATCGGCCACATCTCTGGCTGCCACTTGAATCCCGCGGTCACGGCCGGCCTCGCCGCCAGCGGCCGGTTTCCGATTGCCGAGATGCCGAAATACATCCTAGCCCAGGTGGTCGGCGGAATCGTGGGCGCCGGCGTTCTGTACCTCGTCGCCAGCGGGCTACCCGGCTTCGACGCGGCGGCGAGTGGCTTCGCCTCCAACGGCTTCGGCGAGCACTCCCCCGGCGGCTATCCCTGGCAGAGCTGCTTCATCATCGAGACGGTGCTCACAGCCGTTTTTCTCTTCGTGATCCATGGCGCCACCGACAAGAAGGCCGGGAGCGTGATCGCGCCGATCGCCATCGGCCTCTGCCTCACGCTGATCCACCTGATCAGCATCCCGGTGACGAACACCTCGGTGAATCCTGCCCGCAGCACCGCGACCGCAATCTTCCAGGGTGGCTGGGCGCTGCAGCAACTATGGCTCTTCTGGGTGGCACCGATCGTGGGCGGTATCCTGGGCGGGGCCGCTTACAAGGCCGTGGCGGACGCCCACGATTGATTCCCTTGCTTGCGCTGCGGGCTTGGATGAGGAGAGCGGGCTTGGATGGACAGCCCCTCCCATGCAAGCCCGACGCGCGAGCGAGGGAAACCGGTTTGCCCTTGTTCAAACCTACTGCCGCAGGTCGTAGCAGAGGATCTTATCCTGCTCACGGAGGTAGAGCCGACCGTCGAGGATCACCGAATGCGCCCAGCTCGGCCGGGCCTCGCTGCCGGGAATCTTGAACGTCGCCACCTCCGCGTAGTCGGCCGGATCGGCCTTTACCAGCGCCAGCGTGCCATCGGCAAACCGCACGTAGAGATGGCCGTCGGCCGCCACTACCGTGGCTGATCCCTTGCCGGTGCCACGCTTCTTCCAGACCACGTTGCCGGTCATGAGTTCGGCGCAGAACGGGATGCCGGCGTCGTCGGAGTCGCCGTAGAGATGGTCGCCCACCAGCACAATCCCGCCGTGCTTGTTGGCGAGCTCTTTTTTGAGGCCATAGACCTCCTTTACCGTGACGCCGCCATCGGGGCCCGGCACCTGCCTCAGGAGGGCTCCGCCCCGCTTGTAGCCGGCGGAAAAGAAGACCAGATCGCCGCGAATGATCGGCGTGGGGATCACGGCGGTGGTTTTGTCGATCGGGTAGGCCCACTGGAACTTGCCCGTCTGGGCGTCCACGGCGAAGGTGCCGGCCCCCGTCGTCTGGATGTAGACCTTCCGGCCCCCAGTCTGGCTGGATAGTGGCTGGCTGATCACGACCGAGGAGTGGCCGGCACCGCGGTCACCCTTCATCGGGCACGACCAGATCGGCTTGCCCGTCTTTTTGTTGAGCGCCACGAGTGTGGCCTGCTCGCCGCCGGGCGTGCAGACGAGCCTGTTGTCATCGACGAGCGGCGACTCGCTATAGCCCCACGAATCATCCTTCTTGCCGCCAAATTGGGCCTTGAGATCGATACGGAACCGCTCCTTGCCGTCGGCCGTTGCACAGGCCACGAGTTGGCCGTGGGGCGTGATCACGTAGACCATGTCGCCATCGACCGTGGGCGTGCTCCGCGAACCCTGCCACGACTCGGCACCCTCGTTCCACGGCTGGCCGGTCTTCGTCTTCCAGAGCTGCCGGCCCGTCTCCCTGTCGAAACAGGAGAGGTATTCGTCCTTGTCAGCGGCGGTGGAGAGGCCGTCGCCGAGGGTGTAGATGCGGTCGCCTGCGATCGCCAGGCTGGCATAGCCCCGGCCCGCCCCGGCGGACTCCCAGATGAGCCTGGGACCGGTGGCTGGCCAGGCCTTCAGGAGGTCGGTGTCGGGGGCGACGGCAGTCCGTTCAGCCCCGCGAAACGTGGGCCAGTCGGCGGCGGTGGCTGGCCGAAGGAACGACGGAAGCGCCAGCAGCATCAGGGATACGAGCGAACCGCACCATTTGCCCGCCACACCGCGGACAGACCGACGCGACACAACTGACCAGGGCATGTCAATCGAGACCATGGACGAAGGCTCCTCGAGTGGGCGGGCTCCACCGGGAAGGGTAGGGGCTGGATAACCGTCCGGTCAACCTATTGAATAGAGGTGTCCGTCCCCCAGACCGCATCCGAGGAGTCATCGTACCGTGTCCGCATCACCCGCCCCTGCGTCGCCGTTCGGCCAGAGAATTTCCGTGGAACAGGTTGAGGAGGGCCATGAACTGGCGCCGAAGTTCGACCCGCAGGGACTCATCCCCTGCGTGACCACCGACCACGGCTCCGGCGAGGTGCTGATGGTGGCCGTGATGAACCGCGAGGCGCTCGCCAAGACGATCGAGACAGGCGAGGCCCACTACTGGAGCCGCAGCCGTCAGCAGCTCTGGCACAAGGGAGCCACCAGCGGGCTGGTGCAGAAGGTGGCCGAGATGCGGATCGACGACGATCAGGACTGCGTCTGGCTGCGGGTCGAGATCGCCGGCGGCGCCAGCTGCCACGTCGGCTATCGCTCCTGCTTCTACCGCCGGGTGCCGGTGGGGGCTGAACGTGGGCAGGGCACGAAGCTCGAATTCACCGAGCACGCCAAGGCGTTCGATCCCAAGGCGGTGTATGGAGACGCCCCGAATCCGACGCAGTTGTGATCGCGAAGACCATGGCCCTCGTGGCGATGATTGCGCATCGCGTCCCCGTTCCCATGCAAGCCCGAAGCGCGAGCGAGAGGAATCCGCGTTGTGTAGCCCGTGGTGTGAAGCCACCCGTATTCCCTTGCTTGCGCTGCGGGCTTGGATGGAGAGCCGGCGGGGCTTCACGGGGCCGGGCGGGCTTGCTCGTCGTCAGTGGGTTCGTCCGCCGGTTCCTCCGGCTCGGGCGGCGCGGCCGCGGCCTGTTCGCGGGCTAGCGCCAGATTGCGGCGGATGCCGTCGTTGAGCAGTTCGTCCGGGATCTGCTCGAGGAGTTCCACCGCCTCGGCAGGGTGGCCTGTTTCAAGCAGGCAGTTGGCCAGATTGTTGAATGGCTCGATCCGGTGGGGATAGCGGTTGGCCGCCAGGGTGAAGCATTCGATCGCCTCGTCGAAGCGGCCGGTGCTGGCGTAGAGGATGCCCAGATTGTTGACGACATACATGCGGTTGGGATTGTCGATCCGCGCCTGCTCCAGGCACTCGATTCCCTCCGGCACTCGGCCCAACTGCACGTGGGCCATGCCTTCGAGAAAGGCCACCGGGCTCACCAGCGGATCGAGCGTCTTCCAGGGTGTGCGGGCCCGCTTCGCGGCCGCGAGCATCTCCTCCCACTTGCGTTCGGCACAGGCCTTCCGCGCCACGATCACGTGCTTTTCCTGCCGGACCGCCGCGATCGAGTAGGCAATGCCCAGTCCGAGGGCCGCCAGCACCAGCGGCACGGCCACCAGTCGTCCGAGCCGGGCGGTCCCGCTGGCCGGAAAGCCGCCGGCCGCCGGTTGCACGGCATGTTTGAGCACGGTGACCACCGCCAGAAGCAGGGCGAGATAGACCTGATGGTTGATGCGTTCGAGCGGAAAATCGAAGCTCGAGAGCGTGATGTAGGAGACAAGACCCATGCACGCCGCCAGTGCCAGCCAGCGGCTGTTCGGCGGCGTGTCGCTCCGCAGGATCGTGCGGATGGCGGCAAAGGCGGCGATGAAGCAGCCCACGAAGAGCGCGATGCCGAGCACGCCTTTCTCCACGAACACCCAGAGGAAATCGTTGTGGGGCTGCACCCAGTTGGTATGCACGTTGGAGAAGTCGAGGTCGTCGTCGCCGAAGTATTCGTGGAGGCGCACCGTGAAGTTGCCCGCTCCCACGCCGGTGAGCGGATGGTCGGCGATCATGCGTGAGGTGATCCCCCAGATCATCAGCCGGCCACCCTCCCGCGGCAGGGCGGCGGGATCGGTCGATTCCATGAAAATGCTGCGGAACCGCTGCGCGAAAAAGTTGTCGGCCGGAGCGGTGGCAATGCCGCCCGCGAGTGCGAGAAGTCCGCCCAGACATGCGGCGGCCAGGCCATTGCGGGCCCGCCGCGACAGGTTGAATCGGGCCGGCGCGACGAGCAGCACGCCGATGGCAGCCGTGGCCCCGGCAAGCACCGCCAGCCAGGCGGCCCGCGACTGCAAGAGCAGGACGATCGCGAGGATGGCGGTGGCTGCCACGGCCGCCAGAGGACGCCACGCCCCACGGAGGACCACCGCCCCGCAGAGGCACCAGGGCAGGATCAGGGCGAGGATGCCGGCATAGAGATTCACGCTCGACATCAGCCCCGTGATCTGTTCCATCGCCCTGCGGCCATGGATGCCCAGGCCAAGCTTCGCAACGATCTCGTAACAGCCGACCGCCACGGCGACGAGCCCCGCCACGACGACGACCCGCAGCAGCTGCTCCTGCCACCGCGGCACGAACGGCAGCAGCAGACAGCAGAGGCAGAGCGTGAGAAAAGTCGCCAGCGTGCGGAAGACGTCGGTGAAGCCGGCCGAGACGTTGGCTGCCACCAGTAGTGACCCGCAGGTGACGAGCCCGTAGCCGGCGAAGAGCGGAACGATCGGCTCGCCGAGCACGGAGAAGTCGAGCAGGCGGCTGATTCTCGGCACGCTGACGACGACGACCGACACGAGCAAGAAGATTAGGGCGGCCAGCAGCCGGGGGATCAGGGTCACGTCGATGGCGGCATTGTCGACAAGACCATTGAGGACGATGAGCATGAATCCGAAGAAGGCCAGAAACCCGGCCTGCCGGACGACCGGGGGCGTGGTCGTGGTGTGAGCGGCGGGAGTGCCGAGCGGGTTCGAGGCGGTGGTGGTATGCATGGCGGGCAGGCTGTTCAGGGCCTCTGGATCTGGTCTGGCCTCCCTGCAGCATGATTCGAAGTGGGCCAGAAGGGAAGCGAAAAAGCCCGCGGATGGAAGCCAAAATCCCGTGTGGCCGCCCCGTGGTCAAAGACGAGATCCTCGTTCATGCGGGTGGCCATCGTCGGCAGGGACTCGAGCCCCGGCAGTAGCTGCACCAGTGGCCCGGCTGCCCGCACGAGTGGCAGTGGCAGCGTCACCAGCCGAGGTGGTCGTTCGAGCCAGGCGAAAATCCGCTTGACCATGTCGCGGTAGGTGAGTGTTTCGCCGCCCGAGATCTCATAGGTCTCGCGGAGCCCGTCACACTTCAGGGCCGACTGGCAGGCCGTGGCGACGTCGTCGGCATGGACGGGCTGCCGCAGTCCCGCCGCGGTGCCGGCGACAGGGTAGCAGCCGAAGCGGCGGATGAACCGGGCGATGCGGGCGACATTCTGGTCGTGGAGGCCGTCGTAGATCATCGTGGGCCGCAGGATGGTGGCCGCGATGCCACGGGCCCGCGCCCAGTCGAGCACCTGATCCTCGGCAGCCGCCAGTCGCGCGGCGATCGCCCGCTCAGACGCGGCAGCGGAGTCGCGTTTTGTGAAGCGGCTCGTTGACGACAGGGCCACGAGCCGCCTGGCACCCGCGGCCTCGAGCAACGGAAAATGCTCAGGCACTGCCCACAGTGGACAGACGGCGATCCAGTGCGAAATCGAGTTCTGCCACGTGCCAGGGCTGACGGGCAGCCGCTGCCAGCGGAGAGGGGCGGCTGCGGTCGTTGTCGGCGGCGGGGCAGCCCGGCGGGAAAAGGCAAACACCGGCGAGACCACGCTGGTGGCGGTCGTCGCGTCAGAGGCGTCGCGTGAGCATGCCTCGATGCTCGATGCCTGAAAATGGGATGACTGGAGACGCGCGAGCACCGACTGTCCGACAAAACTCGTGGCGCCGAGGACGCCGGCCGCCTCGGCGGCACCGCTGTTCCGTGCCGTGTGGGGTTCGCGGTGCATCGCCAACGGCCGAACGATCAGGAGGTGAGCGGACGGTTCGAGACGATGACCGGCATGACGGCCGCGTCGAGCGGCGTGTGATCGACCGCCGATCGGGTGGCCCACACGGCTGGCGTTCTCGGTGCCCGAACGCGTTGCCAGATAACGGCTGTCTGCTTCCGTGCCGCAATCGCCGCAAAACGCAGCCATACGCCGATCGTCACGAGTTCCATGAGTCCGGCTGGATACTGGTGGCGGAAGTGCTTCCTGTAGAAGCGGACCATGCCCCGGTGCTTGTGCCATTCCACGAAGATGGGCCGCTCATGGCTGCAGCCGCCTTTGTAATGCACGATCGGCGCATCGGGCACGAAGAGGATCTGCCAGCCATGGGCTCGGGCCCGCATGCAGAGGTCGAGATCCTCGCAGTGCAGGAAATAGCCTTCGTCCATGAGACCGAATTCATCGATGGCCTCACGTTTGACAAGCATGCAGGCGCCGGAGATAGCCTCGACCTGGATCGGCGCCTTCGGCAGCGGCTGGCAGTGAAGATGGAAGTCATTGAACAGCTTTGGATATCGCTGTGACAGCCGCGCCAGGCCGAAGGCCCGCACGAATGACCGCCACGGCGTGGGGACGGCGCGGCGACCACCCCCCTGTTCAATGCCATCGGGGTAGGTGAGGAGGCCACCCGCCATCCCGGCTGTGGGTTGCTCCTGGAGCGCCGCGCACAAGCGGGCCAACGACTGATCACCGACCACACAGTCGGGGTTGAGGAAGAGCACGAGCGGCTGGGTCGAAAGCTCCGCCCCAAGGTTGCAGCCAACGGCAAAACCGCGATTCTCCGCTGAGCGGATCAGATGCAGTCGCGGATGTGACTTGAGATGTGCGATCAGCGGCTCGAAGCGGTCTGGCCGGGAGGCGTTGTCAACAAGCACGACCTCAATGGCCTGACTGAGTGCTGCCTTGAGGCAATCGATGAGCACGTGGCCGGCATTGTGATTGACGATCACAACGGTCACCGGCGCGAGTGGGGCTGCTTGGAGAGGCGCTGCCGCCGGCGCAGGCACATGCGGGGCGACCACCAGACCGGGGCCGCCGACACCCTGTTGTTCGTCCGTCGTGCCTGTCGTTTTCACCAGCATCTCGGAAGCCCGTTTTCAACCTGCCACATCGACTTCAGTACGGTGCGGCACTGCCCGGGGGTCATAGCACGTGCTGGAAGGAGGATAGGTTGGATAAGATGGGCAAGCAAGGGCATGGCGAGGCTGGCCGGGAGCCTCTATCCGAAAAGCCCCAGACCCTCGTTTCTATGACCGTAAAAATCGGCAAAAACGCACTTTTTGTTCGGCTCGGACGCCCATTTACCCTGCGAGACGGCTACATGGGACACTTCGCGAGCCCGGCGTGTTCGAGCAGGGGTCCGGCGGAGGCTGTAGATCAGCCGGCCGTGGCGGCAGTGAAAGGCAAGCCGGCCGCGTCTTTCCCGGAGAGGATCGGTGGTTCCGCAAGCGGCCAGCGAATATCAAGCACGGGATCGTTCCAGAGGATGCACCGCTCGTGCGCGGGCGAATAATAGTCGGTGGTCTTATAAAGAAATTCCGCTGTGTCGGAGAGTACGAGAAATCCGTGGGCCAGTCCCGGCGGAATCCAGAGCTGCTGCTTGTTGTCCGCTGTCAGTTCCACGCCCACCCAGCGGCCGAAGGTGGGCGAACCAGGCCGGATGTCTGCGGCCACGTCGAATACCGCGCCGGCCGCCACTCGCACGAGCTTTCCCTGCGGCTGCTTGACCTGATAGTGCAGGCCGCGAAGCACGCCGCGACCGCTGCGGCTGTGGTTGTCCTGGACAAACACCGCCGGGCCGCCGATCGCAGCCTCGAACATCCGTTGGTTGAAGCTCTCGAAGAAGAAGCCGCGGCTGTCGCCAAACACCTTCGGCGAAAGGATCAACACGTCGGGAATCGCGGTCGGGGTGATGTTCATGGCGAGTGTTTCGCGTGGAGTCAGTAGACCCTTTCCTGCATGATGCCCAGAAGATACTCGCCGTAGCCGCTCTTGCGGCACGCTTCGGCCAGGTGCGTGAGTTGAGCGTCGTCGATCCAGCCGCTCCGCCAGGCGATCTCCTCAGGACAGCAGATCTTCAGCCCCTGTCGCTTCTCGAGCGACTGGATGAACTGACCAGCCTCAAGGAGGCTGTCGTGGGTGCCGGTGTCCAGCCAGGCGTCGCCGCGGCCAAGGATCTCGACATGAAGTTGGCCGCGGTCGAGGTAGGCCTGATTGACGTCGGTGATCTCAAGTTCACCGCGTGCCGAGGGCCTGATCTGGCTGGCGATTTCGACGACCTGACGATCATAGAAATAGAGCCCGGTGACGGCGTACCGGCTGCGCGGCCGGGCCGGCTTCTCCTCGAGCGTTTTGGCACGTCCGGCGGCGTCGAATTCAACCACGCCATACCGCTGGGGATCGGCCACGGGATAGGCAAAAACCGTCGCGCCGTCGGGCTGAGCGCCGGCGGATTTCAGCCGGTCTGCCAGGCCATGCCCGTAGAAGATGTTGTCGCCGAGCACGAGCACCGAGGGGCCGTCGCCTACGAAGTCGGCGCCGATGATAAATGCCTGGGCCAGGCCCTCCGGCCGCGGCTGAACGGCATACTCGATTCGCATGCCCCAGTCGCCGCCGTCGCCGAGCAGCGATTGAAACCGCGGCGTGTCGTCGGGGGTGGAAATGATCAAGACATCACGCACGCCCGCCAGCATCAGCGCGCTCAGCGGGTAGTAGATCATCGGCTTGTCGTAGACCGGCAGCAGTTGCTTCGAGACTGTCCGTGTCACCGGGTGCAGTCGGGTGCCGGATCCACCGGCGAGAATGATGCCTCTGCGGTTCATGCGTGCGGTGCCCGATGCGTAAGGGTAGTGACCACGTCCCGCACGTCGTCCTGCCAGGGAGGCAGGATTACATCAAACGTGCGATGCAGTTTTGTCGTGTCGAGTCGGGAATTGGCCGGCCGCCGTGCCGCCTGCGGCCAGGCGGATGATGGGATGGGGCGGATGCGGTCGGGATCGACCCGGAGCGGCAGACCGGCAGCACGGGCGGCCGCGGCGATCTGCTGCGCAAGCCCGTGCCAGGAGGTCGCGCCCGCGGCCGCCAGGTGATAGATCCCGCTCGCGGGCCGGTCGCCCGCGCCGCCTGCCAGCCTGCCGATCGCGGCGGCTGTCACGGCGGCGATCCGGGCAGCGGCCGTCGGAGCGCCGACCTGGTCATCCACCACGGTGAGTTCGTCGCGGTCCTGGCCGAGCCGCAGAATGGTGCGGATGAAGTTCGAGCCGTGGGCGGCGTAGACCCAACTGGTGCGGAAGATCAGATGCTCACAGCCGCTCGCCGCGACGAGCTGCTCGCCCGCCAGCTTTGTGGCGCCGTAGACCCCCAGCGGCCCGGTGGGGTCGGTTTCGACATAGCTCCCCGACTTCCCGCCGTCGAAGACGTAATCAGTCGAGTAGTGCACGAGCCAGCCACCGCGCCGGGCCATCTCGGCGGCGATGACGCCCACGCTGTCGGCGTTGATCTGTCGGGCACGCCCCGGCTCCGACTCGGCCTTGTCCACGGCGGTGTAGGCGGCGGCGTTGACCACGATGTCGGGCGACTCACGGCGGAGCAGTGCCTGCACGGCATCTGGGTGTTCCAGATCGGCGTCGTCGCGGCCCAATGCCACCAGCCGCCCCAGCGACGGCAGCACCTGCTCGAGTTCACGGCCCACCTGGCCGCCTCTGCCCAACAGGACGATTTTCATGGTGCCGATCCGGATGACTCATACTGCGTTTCGATCCACTCGCGGTAGCCGCCACTGGTCACGTCAGCCACCCAGGCCTGGTGGTCGAGATACCACCGCACGGTCTTGCGGATGCCCGTGGTGAAGGTTTCGGCCGGACGCCAGCCGAGTTCGTGTTCCAGCTTACGGGCGTCGATCGCGTAGCGACGATCGTGGCCGGGGCGGTCCTTGACGAACTCGATCTGTTCGGAATAGCTGTGGCCGTCGGCCCGCGGCCGCTCCTCGTCGAGGATCCCGCAGAGCGTGCGGACCACATCGAGGTTGGCCTGCTCGTTCCAGCCACCGATGTTGTAGGTTTCCCCGGGCCGACCGGCCGCAAGCACCCGCCGAATCGCGGTGCAGTGATCCTTCACATAGAGCCAGTCACGCACCTGCCGACCGTCACCGTAGATCGGCAGCGGCCTCCCGGAGAGCGCGTTCAAGATGCACAGGGGGATCAGCTTCTCGGGGAAGTGGAAGGGGCCGTAGTTGTTGGAACAGTTGGTCGTCAGTACCGGCAGGCCGTAGGTGTGGTGGTAGCTGCGGACGAGATGGTCTGCGGCTGCCTTACTGGCCGAGTAGGGGCTGTTGGGCTCGTAGCGATGCGTCTCGGTGAACGCGGCCGCATCGGGCGTGAGTGAGCCATAGACCTCGTCGGTCGATACCTGCACGAACCGAAACGCCTCCCGGCCACCGGCATCGAGCGCGGACCAGTGAGCCCGGGTTGCCTCCAGCAGCCGGAACGTGCCGACGATGTTGGTCTGGATGAACGCCTCCGGGCCGTGGATCGAGCGGTCAACATGGCTCTCCGCGGCGAAGTGCACGACCGCGCGGATGGGGTGCCCGGCCAGCAGGCCTGCCACCAGGCGGCTGTCGCCGATGTCGCCGCGGACGAAGTGGTGCCGGGGGTCGCCCGCCAGCGAATCGAGATTCCGCAGGTTGCCGGCGTAGGTGAGCGAGTCGAGGTTGACGATCGGTTCGTCGTGCTCAGCCAGCCAGTCGAGAACGAAGTTGCTGCCGATGAATCCGGCACCGCCGGTGACGAGGAGCATCGGTCGATCGTTTCCGTCGTAACGAGAGGCGGTGGACAAGGGGTCAGCGGTCTCCATCACGCTACCCCTGGCGGACCGGTTGTCAAGAAATGGACCGGCTGGAGGGGTCATGCCGGTTGGAGGGAGGTCGCTGCGTCTGTCGGCCGTCCCGGTGGGAGCTATGATGGAGTGATTGGGTCACGAGCCGTCGCGTGGCGGCCGTTGTCATCCACGTCCTCCAGGGGTTGATGCCGAACATGCTCTCTGCAGCCCAGGTCGCCGAAACCTATTTTCTCGAGAGCCGTCACATGCTCCTCGAAATTGCCGCTCATTTCGACCGGTATGACGCGGCGGTGGCCCGGGAGTCTGGCGGCATCGCAAACGGTCGGGCTGCGTCTGGCCAGGGCGGCAACGGCAGCATGGCCCGGCTCCGCGAGGCGATCGCGATTCTTGCAGCCCCGCGTGCCGACCGCGAGCGGACCGAGACGCTGCTCGAACTGTTTGCCAAAGACTGAAGACTGAAACGCTCACACGAACGCTTCGCATTCCTCAACGCTCCACACCTTCAGAAGAGCAGCACCACCATGCAGATCATCCAGCCCCACTACCACGCCATCGCCCGCACGGCGCAGGACTACGAGCGAATGGCGATGAGTGGCGTCGTGGCAGTTGCAGAGCCGGCATTCTGGGCCGGGTTTGACCGCTTGTATCCGGAGACGTTCATCGACTACTTCCGGCAGATCAGCGAGTTCGAGCCGACCCGCGCGGCGCAGTATGGCATCCGCCACTTTTCCTGGGTGGCGGTGAATCCGAAGGAAGCCGAGAACCCGACGCTCACCCGCGAGGTGCTCAAGCACTTCCCCGAGTTCTTCGCGAAGCCCACTGTGCTCGGTGTCGGCGAGACCGGCCTGCACAAATCGACGAAAAACGAGTGCGATTCGCTCGAGGCCCACGTCGACATCGCGATGAAGCACGGGCAACTCGTGCTCATCCACACGCCGCATCTGGCCGACAAGGCCCATGGCACGAAGCGGGTGCTCGAGGTGCTGGCAGGCATGAACGTGGACCGGGAGCGGATCTGGATCGACCATGTCGAGGAGCAGACGATCCGTCCCTGCCTCGACGCGGGATACTGGGTTGGCTTCACGCTCTATCCCATCACCAAGTGCTCGCCGAAGCGTGCCGTTGACATGCTGGAAAAATACGGCACCGACCGCATCCTCGTGAACTCCTCTGCCGACTGGGGACCGAGCGATCCCTTCACGCTGCAGGAGTGCATCCTCGAATACCGCCGCCGCGGCCACTCGCTGCAGGAGGCGATCGAGGTCTTTCACAACAATCCCTGCCGGTTTCTCGGCCAGAATCCCAAGTTCGACATTCAGCCGATCCGGGTGGAGACGCTCTCCCGCGAAGCAGTCTCCGCCTGACCGTCTCTCCAGATCCTCTTTCAGAAGTAGCCCAGAAGTAGTCCAGGAGTCGAGCCGTGCACGATCCCGCCGTCACCCAGCTCTCGCTGATCCGGCAACTCAAGTTCTGTGCGGGCCATCGGCTCTATCGCCACGAGAGCAAGTGCGCCTTCTTCCATGGCCATAACTACCGGGTCGATGTCGAGGTGGTGGCCGCGGGCGGCGGGGTCGAGGTCGACAGTGTCGGCCGGATCGTCGATTTTTCGCTGATCAAGCAACGGATGCTCTCCTGGCTCGACGCCAACTGGGACCACGCGTTCCTGATCTTCGAGGATGATTCCAACGCCCTGGCGGCGATCAGGCTGGTCGAACCGACCAAGTATTTCGTGATGCCCTATAACCCGACCGCCGAGAACATGGCCCGGTATCTGCTGGAGGTCGTGGCTCCCGGTGTGCTTGGCGATCTGGGCGTGACGGCCCGCAGGGTGGCTGTCTGGGAGACCGACGAATCGTGCGCCGTGGCCACCCTGACGGGTGATGCAGGCTTGCTCGGCCTGGCGCTCGAGTCGGCCGTGCTGATCGACGACCGTCATGATCGATGACTGGAGAGAGACCGATCCCATGACAGCTTCCGCAGCCTTTCCCGCGACGCGTCTGCGGCGGAATCGTCAGCATCCCTGGCTCCGGCGGATGGTGGCCGAGACGACGCTCTTCCCGGCCGATCTTGTCTGGCCGCTCTTTGTGCATGACCATGAGGTGAGCCTGCCGGTGGCGAGCCTGCCAGGCGTGGAACGGCTTTCGATCGACGGCGTGGTGAAAGCCGTCGATGAGGCACGGCAGCTGGGCATTCCAGCCGTCGCACTCTTTCCCGTGGTGGAGCCACGGCTCAAGTCGGATGACGCCGCCCATGCGACCGATCCCGATAACCTCATCTGCCGCACCGTCCGGGCGATCCGACGGCAATGTGGCGACGCAGTGGGCGTCATCTGTGACGTGGCGCTCGATCCCTACACCAGCCATGGACACGACGGCCTGCTCCACGATGGACGGATTCTCAACGACGAGACGGTGGACGTACTCTGCCGGCAGGCGGTGGTGCTCGCCGAGGCGGGCTGCCAGATCGTCGCGCCGTCCGACATGATGGACGGCCGGGTGGGTTCGATCCGGCGGGCGCTCGACGCTGCCGGCAGGCAGGAGGTCTGCATCCTTTCCTATGCGGCGAAGTATGCCTCGGCGTTTTACGGCCCATTTCGTGACGCGGTCGGCAGTGCCGCGGCGCTTGGCGCGGCCGACAAGAAGACCTACCAGATGGATCCCGCCAACAGCGACGAGGCGATCCGGGAGGTCAGCCTTGATCTCGCCGAGGGGGCCGACATGGTGATGGTGAAGCCGGCGGGCGTGTCGCTCGACATCATCCACCGCGTCAAGCAGTCATTCGGAGTGCCGACATTCGCGTATCAGGTGAGCGGCGAATACGCGATGATCCATGCGGCGGCTGCCAATGGCTGGATCGACGGAGAGAAGGCGGCGCTGGAAAGCCTGCTGGTGATCAAGCGGGCAGGTGCGGATTGCATCCTCACCTACTTCGCGCCGCAGATCGCCCGCAAGCTCATGTGACGCCTGGCTCGGCCTCGTCACGTCTTGGGCCGGAAGGCCACGAGCCGCTCGGGCTTCGTGTCGAGCCGCGGCGGTGACGGGTGGCCCGTGTGGATAAGATCGATGCAATAGGGGATGGCCGGAAACACCGCGTCGAGGCACTCGCGGATGCTCTTGGGCCGCCCCGGCAGGTTGACGACCAGCGCTCCGCCGCAGACGCCCGCCGTCTGCCGCGAGAGGATCGCCGTCGGCACGTGTTGCAGCGACACCTGCCGCATCTGTTCACCAAAGCCGGGGAGCATCTTCGTGCAGACCTTCTCGGTGGCCTCAGGGGTCACGTCGCGCGGAGCCGGCCCGGTGCCTCCGGTTGTGACGATGAGGCAGCAGCCATCCGCTGACAGGTCGCGGATCGCCGCGGCGATCGCGTCGAGGTCATCCGGCACGATCTGCTCGCGTGGCTCCCACGGCGACGCCAGCACTTCCGCCAGATAGCCACGGATGGCGGGGCCGCCCTCGTCCGCATACTCGCCCCGGCTGGCCCGATCGGAGACGGTGAGGATCCCGATCAGGGCGGGCATCAGATCACGCCGCGGGATTCGAGGAGTTTCACGACCGCGTCCACGCAGCGGCCCACCGGCCACTCGTGCGTTGGCAGCACGAGGTCGGGTTCGGAGGGCTCTTCGTACGCCGCGGATACACCCGGAAAATTGGTGAGTTCGCCCTCATCGGCCAGACGATAGTGGCCCTCGGTGTCGCGCGTGCGGCAGACCTCGACCGGTGCCGAGAGATGCACGACCAGAAACCGGTCGGTGCCGACCCGGTCGGCAGCTTTCCGGCGGACCGCATCATCGGGCGCCACGAAGGCGGCGATGCAGAGCATGCCCGCGTCGTTGAAGAGCCGTGCCACTTCGACGCTGCGGCGCAGGTTCTCGCTGCGATCGGCGGCTGTGAAGCCGAGATCCTTGCTGATGCCCAGCCGCATGTTCTGGCCGTCGAGGATGACCACGCCGCGGCCCATATCGAAGAGCTTTCGTTCGAGAGCTTTGGCGAGTGTCGATTTGCCCGACCCGGTCAGGCCGGTGAGCAGGATCGTGGCGGGCTTCTGGCCGAACCGCGCCTCCCGCTCGGCCAACGTCACGCCGCTCTGCTCGGCATGGAGGTGTTCGGCGGAATCCGACCGCCCCCAGTGGTCCGTCGAGGCGTCCTCAGCCTCACGGTCGAGGATCATGCCCGCCGCGACCGTGGCATTGGTGAGCCGGTCGATCATGATGAAGCCGCCGGTCGTGCGGTTGCGGCGGTAGGTGTCGTGGGCGATGGGGCTCGTGAGCGTGACCGTGCAGCGGCCGATCTCGTTGAGCGCCAGCGTCGGGGCGGGCTGGCTGTGGAGCGTGTTGATGTCGACACGATAGCGGAGCGTGCTCACCGCGCCGGGAACGACCTTGCTCGTCTGCTTGAAGAGATACTGCCGGCCCGGGACCAGCGGCTCTTCGGCCATCCAGACGACCATCGCCTCAAACCGCTGATCGACCTTCGGCACGTTGCCCGGCCGCACGAGCATGTCGCCGCGGCTCGAATCGATCTCGTCTTCGAGGGTGAGCGTGACCGACTGGGGGGCGAAGGCCTCGTCGAGTTCGCCATCGAACGTCACGATCGACTTCACGCGGCTCTTCTTGCGTGAGGGGAGCGACATCACCTCGTCCCCACGGCGGATGATGCCCGAGGCGATCGTGCCCGCGAAGCCGCGGTAGTCGAGGTTGGGCCGGAGCACCACCTGCACCGGAAAGCGGAAGTCCTCGAGGTTGCGGTCGGAGCCGATGTAGACCGTCTCCAGCAGCGTCATCAAAGGGCTGCCGCTGTGCCACGGCATGTTTGGGCTGTTGGTGACGACATTGTCGCCCTTGAGCGCCGAGATCGGCATGAAGTGGACGTCGGGGAGATCCAGCCGCGAGGCGAAGTCGATGTAGTCGGCCTTGATCTTCTCGAACACCGCCTGGTCGTAGCCCACGATGTCCATCTTGTTGATGGCGACGACGATGTGCCTGATCCCCAGGAGCGACACGATGAAGCTGTGTCGCTTCGTCTGCGCCAGGACGCCATGCCGCGCGTCGACGAGGATGATCGCCAAATCGGCGGTCGACGCGCCCGTCGCCATGTTGCGCGTGTACTGCTCGTGGCCCGGTGTGTCGGCGATGATGAACTTCCGCCGGTCGGTCGAGAAATAGCGGTAGGCGACGTCGATCGTGATCCCCTGCTGCCGCTCGTCTTCCAGGCCGTCGGTGAACAGCGCGAGATCGACATCTTCGCCAGTGGTGCCATACCGCGAGGTGTCTTTGCGGATGGCGGCGAGTTGGTCCTCGTAGATCATCTTCGACTCGTAGAAGAGCCGGCCGATGAGCGTGCTCTTGCCGTCGTCGACGCTGCCGCAGGTGATGAACCGCAGCAGTTCCTTGCGCTCGTGCTGCGCGAGGTAGGCGTCGATGTCGGAGGCGATGAGGGAGGACTGGTGGGACACGGCCTAAAAATATCCTTCCTTTTTCTTCTTCTCCATGCTGCCGGCCTCGTCGGAGTCGATCAGCCGGCCCTGCCGTTCGGAGAACGTGGTCAGCAGCATCTCCTGGATGATCTCGGGCAGCGTGGTGGCCTGAGAGTCGACCGCGCCGCTCAAGGGATAGCAGCCGAGCGTGCGGAATCGCACCCGACGCATCTCGGGCTTTTCTCCCGGCTGCATGGGGAGCCGTTCATCGTCGACCATGATCATCACGCCGTCGCGCCAGACGATCGGTCGCTCGGCCGCGAAGTAGAGCGGCACGATCGGGATGTTTTCCAGATGGATGTACTGCCAGACGTCGAGTTCGGTCCAGTTGGAGAGCGGAAAGACGCGGATGCTTTCCCCCTTGCGGACCTTCGTGTTGTAGAGGCTCCAGAGCTCGGGCCGCTGGTTCTTCGGATCCCAGCGGTGGAACTCGTCGCGGAACGAGAACACCCGCTCCTTGGCGCGGGATTTTTCCTCGTCGCGGCGGGCCCCGCCGAAGGCGGCGTCGAAGCGGTATTTGTCGAGCGCCTGCCGCAGGGCCTGCGTCTTCATGATGTCGGTGTGCACCTTGCTGCCGTGCGTGATCGGATTGATGCCCTGGGCGCGGCCCTCCTCGTTGACGTGCACGAGCAGCTTGAAGCCGAGCTCCTTGCCGACGTATTCGTCGCGGAGCTTGTACATCTCGCGGAACTTCCAGGTCGTATCGATGTGGAGCAGCGGGAAGGGAGGCTTGGCCGGATAGAACGCTTTCTCGGCGAGGCGGACCATCACGGCCGAATCCTTGCCGATGGAATAGAGCATCACCGGGTTTTCAAACTCGGCCATCACCTCGCGGATGATGTGGATGCTCTCGGCTTCGAGCTGACGGAGGTGGGTGAGGTTGTAGGACGACATGATGGCCATGGGGG
>CAMCQY010000029.1 GCA_945877135.1 Candidatus Kuenenia stuttgartensis | reverse complement strand
GCAAAGCTTCCGTCGCTCGGAGCTTCCGACTTGCCACCCGGGACGGAATGGCACGCACAACAAGTCGGACATCCTCCTCGTCTCCTCCACCTTCGCCGATCCCGGCTACCCTTCCCCCAGGGCGGCGAGTTTTCAACTTGCCGAATGCGGGCATTTACTGCTGCGGCGATGCGCCGCCGGGACGGCAAAGCTTCCGTCGCTCGGAGCTTCCGACTTGCCACCCGGGACGGAATGGCACGCACAACAAGTCGGACATCCTCCTCGTCTCCTCCACCTTCGCCGATCCCGGCTACGGTGAGGGGCTGCCCATGCCTCGAGAGCCGGCGTTGCTGACCAGCGCAGGCAGGATGCCGAAGCGCAGTCAGCATCGAGTGAGCGAAGGCAGGATGCCGGAGCGAACGTCCGGCGACGGGGCATGGGCAGCCCCGTCGTGTCGCCATGGACGAGCCCCTCCGCCGTCGGATCGGCGGACGAAGTCCTTCTGCCGATCCGGCGGCGCGTCGGCGTTTGCTGTGGTTTTCGCCGTGTGGTGCATGCAACGATTGGATGGCGGGTATATGCTCTTGGGCGTGAGGCCCCCTCCATGACAGCATCCGCAAAAGTTCCCGTTTGTCTGGGCGATACCGTGCTGTTGGCCGACGTGGGCAACTCGCGGATCAAGCTCGCCGCGGTGTCGGACCACGGCGTCGACGCCTCGGGGGTGCGGCGGCTGCCGACGGTAGCCAAGCGGCAGGACCTCGACAGCCGCGAATTTCGCACTGCCAACCTGGAAAAGTGGCTCAGTCAGGCCGCGCCCTCGGCCGCCGTGGTGCTCGTGGCCAGCGTGCATGACGGTGCCGCGGCCAGGCTCGAGGCCGCCATCGCCGAACTCTCCGCCACCCGACATCGTGTCTTGAGGCAGCGGAGGATCGGGCACGGGGATCTGCCGCTGGAGGTGCACGTTGCCGAGCCTCACAAGGTTGGGATCGATCGTCTGGCGGCTGCTGCCGCTGCCGGCGTGGTGCGGCGGCCGGGCCGCGGCGTGATCATCGTGGACTGCGGCACTGCCGCCACGGTGGACGTCGTGTCGCCGGCCGGCGGATTCGTTGGGGGCGCCATTCTGCCCGGGCCGGCCCTGATGGCTCGGGCGCTCGCAGAGGGCACGAGCCGGCTGCCGGCCGTGGCTGCGCTCGAGCAGGAGGCACCTCCGGCCATGCCCGGCCGCTCGACGCAGGAGGCGATTGCCGCCGGAATCGGCTGGGGAATTCGCGGAGCGATCGCGAAGCTCGTGGACGAGGCTCGGGCCTCGATCGGGGCGGAGGCCGACGTCATCCTCACCGGCGGCTGGCGAGGGGCAGTTCGCGACGCCCTGCCCGGCGCGATCGAGATGCCGGAACTGGTTCTCGCTGGCATCGCGCTGGCGGCCGACCGAGCCTGCGCCCGGTGATGGCCCGAGTCTTTGGACAGCAAGTCTTTGGGCAGCCTCGAAAATTCCGGGTAGACTCCGAAGGCGATAAGGTCTTTTTTCCGCAACGCATTCAGGACGCCATGACCGCAGTGAGTACCGTACAAAAGGCTGATTCCAGGCCTGATCATGCCCGGAAGCGGGCGCTCGCGGCGGCGCGGGTTGCCGACGAGACGCGTGGCACCGACGTGCATGTCCTCGATCTCCGTGGGCTGACCGACGTTTTCGACTACTTCGTGGTCGCCACGGGCGCGAGCCGCAGGCAACTCCACGCCATGGCCGACGAGATCGAGCAGGTGATGAAGAAAGAGATGCACGACACCCGCCGCGGCGTCGAGGGCTACGAGGATGGCCGCTGGATTGTGATCGACTACGGCGACGTCGTCGTGCACCTGTTCGACGCTGAATCGCGAGAATACTGGGATCTTGAGCAGCTCTGGAGCGGGTGCAAGACCGTGCCACTGCCCTCCGCCACTGCGGCCACGGGAATGTCACGGTGACCTCGGCAGGCGGCGATGCGGGCCGCGGGATGGTGCACGATCCCCTTCGGGGGGGCACGTTGCGCGGTGCGGTCCGGGGCATGTTTCAAGCGGCCCTCGAACGGCTCTCTGCGGACGGCGTCGTCAGGATTGCAGCGGAGGACCTGCCGGGGCTCGTCGATCAGGTCCGCGAGACAGCCGATCCAAAATTTGGCGACTATTCCGGCACGATGGCGATGGCACTGGCCAAACGGGCGGGGCTCAAGCCGCGGGACATGGCCGTTGAAATCATCCGCCGGCTCGATGTGGGAGACCTGTTCGAGCCGCCGACGGAGCCGGTAGGCCCAGGCTTCATCAACCTGCGCGTCCGCGAGGATGCGTTGGCCAGGGCGGTTGTCGCGGCCCTGCACGATCCTCGGATGGGAGTCGCGCCAGTCGCCGAGCCCGAAACGGTCGTCATCGACTTCGGTGGGCCGAATGTCGCCAAGCCGATGCACGTCGGGCACATTCGCTCGACGGTGATCGGCGACGCACTGGCCCGTATCCTGCGGTTTCGCGGCCATCATGTGATCACAGACAACCATCTTGGCGACTGGGGAACGCAGTTCGGCATGATCCTCTGGGGCTGGAAACACTGCCGAGACGACTCCCGATTCACCGCCGACCCAAGCGCAAAGCCAACCGCCGAACTGACTGCCGAACTGACTGCCGAACTAGGCCGCCTCTACCGGCTTGTGAGAAAGGTTGCCGACGCCAAGCCAGAGGAACTCGCCCGCGATCCCGAGGCAGCGGCCCTCGCGGCGCGGTATCCCGACACCGGTCGAGAGGTGCTCGCCGAAACGGCGAAACTGCACGAGGGCGACCCCGAGAACAGGGCCCTCTGGGAGCAGTTCATGCCCTGCTGCCGGGCCGAGATCGACCGCATCTTTTCAAGGCTGCACGTCTCTTTTGACCATGCCCTCGGCGAGAGCTTCTATCAGCCAATGCTGGCTGGCGTGGTCGCGGAACTGATGGCGGATCCGGCCGTGGGGGCCCGGGAAAGTCGCGGGGCAATCGGCATCTTCCTGGGGGGCGAAGATGCGCCACCGTTTCTGATCCGCAAGGCGGACGGGGCGTTTCTCTATGCCACGACCGACCTGGCCACGCTCAAGTGGCGGATGGAACACTGGAAGCCCGACCGCATCCTCTACGTGGTTGACAGCCGGCAGGGCCCGCATTTCGAGCAGCTGTTCGCCACAGCGAAGCTCTGGGGCTGCGGCGACCGGCAGCGGATCGACGGCGTGGAACTCGTCCATGTCGCCTTCGGCACCGTGCTGGGCGAGGATGGAAAGCCGTTCAAGACGCGAGCTGGCGACACCGTCGGCCTGGAGGCACTGCTCGACGAGGGGGTGGAGCGGGCGGGCAGAATTCAGCACGCCGGCGACAAGCCCCAGCCCGCAGACAGCCGACCGCAGCACGACGGCGACAAGGCCCAGCCCGCAGACGGCCGACCACAGCACGACGGCGATACGACTCAGCACGCCGGCGCGGAAGGCAGGCCCGCCATGGATGCTGCGGAGCAGCGGCATGTGGCCGAAATCGTCGGCATGGGTGCGATCAAATACGCCGACCTCTCGCAGAACCGCACCACTGACTACGTCTTCAGCTTCGACAAGATGCTGCAATTGACCGGGAACACCGCGGCCTACATGCAATACGCGGTAGCGCGGGTCGAGGGTATCTTTTCAAAGGGCGGGATCGACCGCGCGGCGTTGCGGCAGTCAGCGCAGGGCGTGTCGCTGTCGACGCCGCAGGAGCGGGCGTTGGCCCTGGAGCTGGTGCGGTTCGGCGAGGCGCTCGAGGACGTGGAGATCGACTACCGTCCCAACGTGCTGACGGCCTGGCTCTACGAACTCGCCGGCTGCTATTCGAGCTTCTACGACGCTCTGCCCGTCCTCAAGGCTGAGGGCGCCGAGCGGAACAGCCGCCTGGCACTCTGCGATCTTACGGGGCGGATTCTTCGCGAGGGACTCGAACTCCTCGGTATCGGTACGGTCGAAAAGATGTGATGGAGGCAGCGGCATGAGCCGGCAGCTCGAAGCGATTCGCAACATCGGGATCATTGCCCACATCGATGCGGGCAAGACCACGCTCACCGAGCGGCTGCTGTTTTTCACGAAGACGAGTCATCGGCTCGGCGACGTGGATCGCGGCACCACGATCACCGACTTCGATCCGGAGGAGCAGGAGCGGGGGATCACTATCTATTCCGCGGCGGTGACGTTTCGCTGGCAGGATGTCACGGTCAACCTGATCGACACGCCCGGGCATGTCGATTTCACCGCCGAGGTGGAGCGGAGCCTGCGGGTGCTCGACGGGGCGGTCGTGGTGTTTTCCGCCCGGGAAGGGGTCGAGGCCCAGAGCGAAACCGTCTGGCGACAGGCCGACAAATACGGCGTGCCACGGATTGCGCTGATCAACAAGCTCGACCGGGAAGGGGCCGATTTCTTCGGGACAATCAAGCAGATCGAGGAACGGCTGTCAGCCCGGCCGCTCGTTCTGCAGGTGCCGCTGGGCCTCGGGCCGCCCCATGTCAAAGATCCTTTTCGCGGCCTGGTCGATCTGGTGGAGATGCAGCTGCTGACATTTGCCTCAAAGGAGGATGCCCTCGCGGGCGGTGCTGGTTCGGCGACGGTGACGAAGTCGCCGATTCCGCCCGAGTTGGCTGACGTCGCGGCGGAATGGCGGGAGCAGCTTGTCTCGACACTGTTCGACTTTTCTGAGGAGCTGGCCGAACTGGCCCTGGGCGACGCGCCAATCCCCGTGGAGGTGATCCGGAGGGCAGTCCGTCAGGCGACGATTCGTCGGCAGGTGGTGCCGGTGATGGGCGGTTCGGCGCTCGACTGCATCGGCGTGCAGCCGGTGCTCGACGCGGTGGCCTGGTATCTGCCGAGCCCGGCCGACGTGCCGCCGGTGGAGGGGATCGATCCGTCCAAGCAAGCCGGCGGCAAGAAGGCCGTGACGCCGCCGGCGGTGATTGCGAGAAAGGCCGATCCGAAGGCGCCGTTTTGCGGTCTCGTCTTCAAGATCGTAGCCGAAAAACATGGTGACCTTTCGTTCGTGCGGGTCTATTCCGGCACGCTCAAGGCGGGCAGCCGGGCATGGAATCCGCTCCGGCAGAAGAAGGAAAACATTGCCCAGCTCTGGCACGTGCAGGCCGACCGCCGGGAGCAGATCGAACAGGCCGAGGCAGGTGATATCGTGGGCGTGATCGGTCCCCGATCGAGCATCACGGGCGACACACTCTGCGACGGCAACGACCCCATTCTTCTCGAGCAGATCGAGTTTCCCGAGACAGTCATTTCGATGGCGATCGAGCCGGAGACGAGCCTCGAACGCAAGAAGCTGGCCGACGTGCTCGAGATGATGAAGCGGCAGGATCCCACCTTCCGGGCCGTCGAGAGCGAAGAGACCGGTCAGACGCTGATTTCGGGCATGGGGGAGTTGCATCTGGAGGTCATCCGGCACAGGCTCGAACGGGATTTCAACCTGCGGTGCCGCGTCCACAAGCCGCGGGTGAGCTACAAGGAAACGCTCGCCCGGTCCGTGACGGTGACGGGGCATGTCAACCGCCAGGTGGCGGGCCAGACGCTGGTGGCGGAGGTCACCGTGCGGGCCGAGCCGACCAGCGAGCAGGCCGGGGTGACCGTGGAGCAGGGCTGGTTTCCGGAGGCCGAGGCGGCCGCCGCCGCGGCAGCGGTGATGACGCAGTCGGTTCGCGAGAGCGCCGAGCGGGGTGGGCTGAAGGGCTGTCCGCTCTGGGCCGTGCGGATCGTGGTGCTGGAGAGTCGGTTGCCGGAGCCGCTGCCGACCGATGTGGCGATCCGGATGGCCGCCGCCGATTGCATCGACCGCATGTTGAATGAGGCAGGGACGGTGCTCCTCGAGCCCGTGATGCGGGTGGAGGTGACGGTGCCGGAGGAGTACCTCGGGGATGTGATCAACGATCTCCAGCAGCGGCGGGCGATCATCACCAATACCGAAATCAGGAGCGGAATGAACGTGCTGACGGCGGAATCGCCGCTGGCGAGCATGTTTGGTTACTCCGCCGCGGTCCGTAGCGTGAGCCAGGGAAGGGCCAGTTTCACGATGGCCCCGCTGAAATATGGCCCCGCACCGGCCGAAACGGCCGAGGCGTTCGTGTAGATCGGCCGAAAAGGCGCTGCCGCTGTTGCCAAGAAGCCGCGGTCGGGAGGGCGATCCCGGCAGGATTTGGCCGCGGAAAAGCAGTGTGTTGACACGGGGCAAGGGCGACCATAGATTTCGCTCTTCATCCGCAGCGACTCCCCGCGGCGCCTTTCGGCCGCAGGAGGGAGCGCAGAAAGAAGCCTTTTCGGAGGCTTTTCTTCAGTTCTGCCGGGCAAAAGGCCTGTGCAGGCGTGCGATGAGAGCCGCCGAACTGATGGTTACATCCGTTGCTTTGACCTGTCCTGTTTTGATTGTTACACCGTTCCGATCTCGGGTTATTGGAGTTTTTTCGTGGCC
This sequence comes from Candidatus Kuenenia stuttgartensis, assembly GCA_945877135.1. Taxonomy (GTDB): domain Bacteria; phylum Planctomycetota; class Planctomycetia; order Pirellulales; family UBA1268; genus CAMCQY01. The sequence goes on along the minus strand of CAMCQY010000029.1, from coordinate 25,981 downwards.
GGTCCGACTCAAGAAATCATCCGAATTCGTATGGAAGCGTACGACCACGTGGTGCTCGACCAGAGCGCCGCGGAGATCGTCGATACAGCGAAGCGGACCAACTCCGAGGTGCACGGCCCGATTCCGCTTCCCACGCGGATTGAGCGGTACACGGTGCTCTCGAGTCCGCATATCGATAAGAAGGCCCGTCAGCAGTACGAGATTCGCACGCACAAGAGGGTGATCGACATCGTCCAGGCGACTGCAAAGACGATCGAAGCGCTCAATAAGCTGAGTCTTCCTGCTGGCGTGGACATCAAGATCAAGGCCTCGTCGCGGTAGGTGCCGCAGGCAAGGATCATGATTTTCGTGGGTTCGTTTTCGTACAACTTCACCATTTTCAACACACTGAGGAGCGCACGACACGGCATGCTTGGAAGGCGTTGCGGGTAAGGCTTGGGGCAGGTTGCCCAAGTGCTCCCGCAGCCAACGGCTTCGAGCGTGATCGAGAGATGGGGCCGCCGCCGGCTGCAGAAATGCTTCTGGCTGGATAGGATGCTGTCTCGATGGCGATGCATATGGCTGCAGAAACAAAGGCTGATTCCGCCGGTCGGAAAGGCCTGCTCGGCCGCAAGGTCGGGATGACGCAGGTATTTGATGCCAACGGCGCTGTGGTGCCGGTCACCGTGATCGAAGCTGGCCCGTGTTCTGTCACGCAGGTGCGATCGGTCGAGCGGGACGGCTACGCGGCCGTTCAGATTGGCTTTCTCGACAAGCCCCGCCGCTTGGCCAGTCGGTCTGTTCGCGGGCATGTCGCCAAGCTGGACAGCCGCCGCTCAAAGCGGGCAGCTGAGGCCGGCGTGACGGCTGTCGCCAAGGCGGACTGCGAGCCGAAGCGGTTTGTCCGCGAGCTCCGCGGAGTCTACGCCGGCGTGGAGGTCGGCGGTGTGTTGACGGTCAACCTTTTTGAGGGCGTGGACTTCGTCGACATCGTAGGCACCTCCAAGGGGCGTGGCACGGCCGGCGTGATGAAGCGACATGGCTTCAGTGGGCAGCGAGCCAGTCACGGTGTGAAAAAAGTGCACCGCCATCAGGGCGGTACGGGCATGAACACGTCGCCTGGTCGTGTCTTCAAGGGCAAGCGGATGGCTGGCCGGTTCGGCAACGAGCGGTCCACCATGCGGAATGTCAAGTTGGTGAGGATCGATCTCGAAAACAATCTCCTGCTCGTGCGTGGGGCGGTACCTGGTCCCAATGGTGGGTACGTGGTGGTGCGGCAGACCAACAAGGTCAAGCGTCGCGGTGGGCCGGCTCCCACTGGTGGCGCGAAGAAGAAGGCTGGTGCCAAGTGAATCTTGCCGTCTATGACATTTCCGGAAATCAGGTCGGTTCTTACGAGATCGATCCGGCCGAGTTGGCTCCATCTGTGAACAAGCAACTGCTGCATGACGCCGTGGTGATGTACCAGGCGAATCAGCGGCAGGGAACGTTTCGCACAAAGAACCGTGGCGAAGTCGCCGGCTCGACCAAGAAGCTTTACAAGCAGAAGGGCACGGGTAACGCTCGTGCCGGTGCCAGGCGAAGCGGTACGCGTCGTGGCGGCGGTCACATTTTCGCCAAGCGTCCGCGAGATTTCGGCTGGCGGATGCCAAAGAAGGCGTTGCGGGCTGCCACACGGATGGCGCTCGCGGCCCGGCTGGCTGATGACGAGGTGAAGCTCGTCAGTGGTCTTGAACTCGGTGCTCCCAAGACGTCGGTGGTTGCCAAGCTGCTCAAGACCCTGGGGATTTCTGAAAAGACCGTGCTGGTTGCTCCGGCGAAGCACGACGACATGCTCTGGAAAAGTGCCCGCAACATCGACGGCGTTTCGGTGTCACCGGTGGGCGATCTCAATGCCTGGTCGTTGCTTCAGCCTCGCGCTGTACTGATGACCACAGCGGCCATTGATGCATTTCGTGCGTCAGTGGCGAAAGTGGCGGACGAAAAGAAGGCCGCTGCCGGCAAGGCGGCTGGTGCGACCAAGAAGCCGTCTGCTCGACGTGGGTCGGCCAAGGCCGAGAAGCCCGCAGCCTCGAAGCGTGCTGAAGGTCGCACGTCTGCCGCGCGGGCAGCGAAGAAGGAGAAATAAGACATGTCAGTTCCAGTTCCCCCACCTCCTGCATTCACTCCGCGGCTCGCTCCGCATCATGTCATTCTTCGCCCTTTGGTGACGGAGAAGGGGATGCACCGCGCCACCCGCTACAACGCCTACACCTTCGAAGTGGTCACGGAGGCCACCAAGGCCGACATCCGCCGCGCCGTCGAAGAACTGTTCAACGTCAAGGTCGAGAAGGTCGCCGTCCAAAATCGTGTTGGCAAGATGCGTCGCAGTCGCATGCGGCGCACCAGCACGAAGGCCTGGAAGAAGGCGGTCGTGACGCTCAAGCCCGATTCCAAGATCAATCTGTTCTGAAGGCAGACGTACTCCCATGGGTATTCGCACCTACAATCCGACCAGTCCCGGCCGCCGCAATGCGAGCGTCTCCGACTTCGCCGAGCTGACGCCCGGCGCGGCTGCGCCCAAGCAGCTGCGTCTGCGAAAGAAGAAGAAGGGCGGCCGCAACAATCAGGGCAAGATCACTGCCCGACACCGTGGCGGCGGCCACATGCAGCACTATCGCCTGATCGACTTCCGTCGCAACAAGGATGGCGTCCCTGGCAAGGTCGAATCGATTCAGTACGACCCGAACCGCACGTGTCGGATCGCCCTCGTGCACTATGCCGACGGTGAGAAGCGTTTCATCCTGGCTCCTGAGGGGCTGAAGGCTGGTGCAACGGTTCAGAGCGGCGAGACTGCGGCGCCAGAGGTGGGGAATTGCCTGCCGATGTCGGCGATCCCGCTCGGCATGCAGGTGCATAATGTCGAGCTGCAGGCTGGCCGCGGCGGACGGCTCTGCCGATCTGCGGGTTCGTCGGCGGTGCTCGTGGCCCGTGAGGCACAGTGGGCGCAGCTCACGCTGCCGTCGGGCGAAATTCGCCGCGTGCCGGCCGCGTGCCGTGCGACGATCGGAGCCATCGGCAATTCCGAGCACATGAACGTGGTGCTCGGCAAGGCTGGTCGCAAGCGTTGGATGGGCATTCGTCCGACGGTTCGTGGTACGGCGATGAACCCGATCGATCATCCCCACGGTGGTGGCGAGGGACGCACGAAGGGTGGACGTCATCCCGTCAGCCCAACCGGCAAGAGTGCCAAGGGCGGTGGGACGAGGAAGCCGCGGAAGCCTTCAGGGGCCGCGATTCTGCGTCGGCGAAAGAGCCGTCGCTATGGTCAGTTGAAGCTCAGGTAATCAGAAACTGCTCAGGTAATCGGAACATAAAACCCGGCGGCGGCTTGCAGCCGGCAAACACAGCACCAATCACGATGGAATTCAGCAACCATGGGTCGTAGCGCAAAAAAGGGTCCTTACATCGATCCTCGCGTCTTCGAGAAGGTGGAGTCACAACTCTCTTCCGGCAAGCGGGATCCGATCAAGACCTGGTCGCGTTCGTGCACGATCGTGCCTGAGTTCATCGGCCTGACGTTCATGGTTCACAACGGGAAGCAGCATTTGAAGGTTTTTGTCACCGAGGACATGGTCGGTCACAAGCTCGGCGAGTTTGCGCCCACGCGGACGTTCCGCGGTCACGGCGGCAAGGTGAAGGAAGCAGCGTCCCCCGGCGGGGGCAAGTGAACACGAGCCAATCCAGGTGATTCATGCCATACACAGCCACGCATAAGTACGCCAGCATCAGTCCACGGAAGGTTCGCCATCTGGCCAACCTTGTGCGTGGCAAGTTTGCCGACGAAGCTCTCGATATCCTCCGCTTTCAGCCGCATCGCGGTGCACGGATGCTGGAAAAGGTGATCAAGAGCGCGCTTGGAAACGCTGAGAACAAGCAAGCAGCGGGACTTGACGACCTCGTCGTCGTAGACGCCCGTATCGATCCGGGCCCGATGTTCAAGCGGATTCGGCCGCGGGCCCGCGGCATGGCTTTTGGGATCAAGCGACGGATGTCGCACATTAAGGTGGCGCTCGACTCAAAGGTGGTCGAGGCTGCGGAGTAAGCAGGATACGACGGTTCGCGCGAGTCATCACGCAAGCGATTTCCAAACCAAGCGATTCACCAACACAGCGATTCACCAGTAGGGCGATTTACATGGGCCAGAAAGTCAATCCCGTCGGGTTCCGGACCGGTATCACCGAGCCTTGGAAGAGCCGATGGTATGCTGCCAAGAAGGATTTTCGCGAGCTTCTGCTCGAGGATTTCAAGGTCCGTCGGTACCTGAAGACCAAGCACCGTGCCGCCGCGATCCCGAAGGTGGAGATCGAGCGAACGCGAGATGAGGTGAAGGTCATCGTCCATTCGGCACGGCCGGGTGTGATCCTCGGTCGCAAGGGCCAGGAGGCTGATCGCCTGCAAGAGGAACTGCAGGAACTGCTCGGCCGGCGTGTGAACCTGAAGGTCGAAGAAGTCAGCCGTCCGGAGATTCAGGCACAGCTGATTGCGGAAGACATTGCCGACCAACTCACCAAGCGTGCTGCGTTTCGTCGGTCGCTCAAGCGCGCCCTCGACACCACGATGGACGCGGGCGCCAAGGGTGTGAAAATTCAACTGTCGGGACGGCTTGGTGGTGCGGAGATGTCGCGGTGCGAGAAGGCGATTGCCGGCTCGATGCCACTTTCCACGCTGCGGGCCAAGATTGATTACGGATTCTGCGAAGCTCCCACGGCGCAGGGGCACATCGGAGTGCAGGTGTGGGTGAACCAAGGTATGTACGAGGAGAGCGGCGATGGCGCTGATGCCCAAGAGGGTCAAGCACCGAAAAAGCCAAAGAGGTCGTATAAGAGGTGACGCCTCGCGTGGGAACCGCGTCGTCTTCGGCGACTTCGGCCTCCAGGCCGAGCAGCCGGGATGGCTGGCGGCAACCACGATCGAGGCAGGTCGCATCGCGGCCCAGCAGTACCTCCGCAACGAGGGCCGGCTTTTCGTGCGCGTGTTTCCCCACAAGTCGATCACGTCGATCCCGCTCGAAACCCGTATGGGTAAGGGCAAGGGAGAGCCTGAGTATTGGGCTGCCGTCATCAAACCCGGCATGATCCTCTACGAGATTGGTGGAGTCACTGAAGATGCGGCTCGCGTGTGCCTTGCCCGGCTGGCGCACAAGATGCCGGTAAGGGTGAGGTTTGTGAAGCGGCGCGTGATGTAGGCGAAACAGCTCGGAACGATCCACGGGAAAGAATCTACGGTCATGACGAAGGTACGAGAACTCAGGGACATGGGTGAGGAGCAGATCAGGCTCGTCTGGAAGGACGCTGCCGAAACGCTGTTCCGACTCCGCATCCAGGCACAGACGGAAAAGCTGGCATCGCCCGCCGAAGTGCGTAAGCACCGCCGAACCATCGCGCGATGCCAGACCATCCTGACGCAGCGGGGGCTCCTCAAAAAGGATGCGAGTGAGGCCGGCGGCCACCATTCCGTGAGTGACCATGTTGGTGGCGATGCGTCGTCTCCGCAGCATGAGAAGCATGCCAAAAAGAATCGTGAGAGTGGTCGGACGAATGTGCACGCGACGGGTAAGGCAGGCGTGCAGAAGCGGCGCGAATTCAAGAAGCGGACGCAGAGTGGGACCTAAAGGCGGGACATAGGGGCGGCATGTGAGCCATCGATGGCCCCATCCAAGAAGCAGACAAATCAGCAGACAACAACGTACTCCCAGGTTTACTGTTAGGAATCACTGAAGATGCCCAAGCGTGTGGAAACAGGAACGGTCACGAGCGCTGCCGCGAGCAAAACGCGGCGGGTCGAGATCCCGCGTGTCGTACGGCACGAGAAGTACGGCAGGATTCAGCATCGCCGTACGGTGTGCCACGTTCATGACGAGCAGGAGGAGTCGCAGCCTGGCGATCTGGTCGAGATCATCGAATGCCGTCCGCGCAGCCGGCTGAAGCGGTGGGAGCTTGTGCGGGTGGTAACGAAGAGCACCGCGGTCGATGTGGCCTCGCTGCGAAGTGGTGCGAGGGCGACGCAACTCCGCGAGACGGCTGCCAAGGCTGAGGCGGCTGCCGCCACGGGCACGGCGACCGAGAGTACGGAAGGACGGGCAGCAACATGATCCAGATGCAGACGCGGCTCGTTGTGGCCGACAACACCGGCGCCAAGGAAGTCATGTGCTTCAAGGTGCTGGGAGGAAGCAAGAAACGGACCGCCGGACTGGGCGACATCATCGTCTGTAGCGTGAAGAGCGTGATCGCGGGTAGCGACGTGAAGAAGAAGGCCGTCGTGAAGGCCGTCGTCGTGCGGGTCAAGAAGCCGACCAGGCGGGAAGACGGCAGCTATGTGCGGTTCGATACCAATGCGTGTGTGATCATCGACAACGACAAAAATCCCAAGGGAACCCGCATCTTCGGTGCGGTGGCCCGCGAACTCCGTGATGCAAACTTCATGAAGATCGTCAGCCTTGCGAGTGAGGTGGTGTGATGTTGATTCATACGGGCGATCTGGTCGAGGTGACATCGGGCAACGCACGCGGCACGCGGGCGAAGGTGCTGTCCGTTCGGACTGACGATGGCAAGGTTGTGGTGGAGGGCGTCAATCGCGTCTATCGCCACATGAAGCGGAGCCAAAAGAACCCGCAGGGTGGCCGCCTGAGCAGGGAGATGCCGATCAGCGTGTCAAATGTGCTGATTGTGTGCGCGTCCTGCAGCAAGGCGACGCGGATCGGGGTGCGGGTGGCAGCAGACGGCTCCAAGGCCCGCGTCTGCAAGAAGTGCAAGGCAGATATCAGCGTGGTTCGGCCCACGCGCAACAAAAAGGCTGGCGCATAGGGCCGGTAGGCAGCACGGCATTCACAGGTACAGGGTTCACGGGTACAGGACTTCAACAGGATCGCGGCGATGGCAAAAAAGTCGAAAGAAAAAGAAGCAGCAGCCCCGGCACCGGCAGGCACGCCGCGGATGCTGGAGCATTACGTCAATGTGGTGCGGCCTCAACTTGCCAAGTCGCTGGATCGAACCAATCCGCATGCCATTCCCAAGCTCGAGAAGATCGTGGTGAACATGGGGGTTGGCGTGGCGGTGTCCGAGAAGAAGTATCTCGAGGAGGCGATTGGTGCGATGACGCAGGTCACCGGCCAAAAGCCGATCGCCACCATTTCCAAAGCTGCCGTTGCGGGTTTCAAACTCCGCGAGAATCTCCCGATCGGCTGCAAGGTCACCCTTCGTGGCCGTCGCATGTACGAATTCTTCGATCGCCTTGTGTCGCTGGCGTTGCCGCGAGTCCGAGACTTCCGCGGTCTTTCGAACACCGCGTTCGACGGCCATGGCAACTACAGCCTGGGTTTGTCGGAGCAGATGGTGTTTCCGGAAATCAACCCTGACCGCTACACGCGGCCCCAGGGAATGCACATTACGATGGTGACATCAGCCCACACCGATGACGAGGCCAGGCAGTTTCTCGTCGCCATGGGAATGCCGCTCAAGAAGGATGGAGAGGATGGCGGTGCCGCGGCGTAGCGGCATCAGAACTGGTCGAGACGTATCCAGAAACACATATGGCAAGCAAATCAAAGATCGCCGCTGCCAAGCGGCCGCCGAAGTTCTCAACCCGCCAAGTGCAGCGTTGCATGCTGTGCGGACGGCCGCGTGCCGTATATCGGAAATTCGGCATTTGTCGCATCTGTTTTCGGAAGCTTGCCGACCAAGGCTGTATTCCGGGAGTTCGAAAGGCCAGTTGGTAGCCCGATCAAAACTGGTTTTGAAGCCTCCACAGTGGGGCGAACGACCGCCGGGCATGCGATCACGTACAGAACAAACGATCAAGAACGAGTCTGAGGATTTCACAAGAGGGTTCCGCTGACATGATGACCGATCCCATCGCCGACATGCTCACCCGCATCCGCAACGCGGTGCGAGTCGAACGCGCCACCGTGGAACTTCCAAGTTCAAAGGTGAAGCGCGGCGTGGCTGACGTTCTGAAGCGCGAGGGATTTATCTGGGATTGGAAAGAGGTGGAGTCAGCCCCTGTTGCCCAACTGCAACTGGAACTCAAGTACGGCCCCAACGGTGAGCGGCTGATTCGGCACATTCGTCGCGTGAGTTCGCCTGGCCACCGTGTTTACAGCCGCTCGGCCTTGTTGCGGCCCGTGCTCGGCGGGCTGGGAATTTCGATCCTGTCAACATCGAGTGGAGTGGTGAGTGATCGTGAGGCCAGGCAACGGAAGCTGGGCGGCGAAGTGCTCTGTGAATTGTGGTGATTTGGGAGCTTTGGTGATTTCAAGACGCTGGTGATGCAGCGTGTCGATGCCGGGTGAGTCCGTAGTCCCGGCGCGAGGCTGAAGACGAGAATCGGTAGACAAGTAGAAGAAAGGCCCCAGGCGATGTCCCGCATAGGCAAAGCGCCAGTACAAATTCCAAAGGGTGTGAAGGTAGCCGTGAACGCCGGCAGCCTGACGGTGGAAGGACCGCTCGGAAAGCTCGAGCATCGCGTCCACCCGGCAGTGGCTGTCGCCATGGATCCGGCTGCGTCGACACTGACCGTGACGCGTTCGGATGACAATCGGGTGGCGCGAAGCCTGCATGGCCTGACCCGCGCTCTCGTCGCCAACATGGTTGAGGGCGTTTCAAAGGGCTACGAGAAGAAGCTCGAGATCGTCGGCGTCGGTTACCTGGCAGCCATTCAGAAGAACGTTCTGCAGCTGCGGGTCGGCTTTGCGAATGAGTTGCAGGTGCCGATTCCCGCCGGCCTCACCGTCACCTGCCCCGATCAGACGCACATCAGCGTGAAAGGTATCGACAAACAACTCGTCGGTCAGTTCGCCGCCTCCGTTCGCGCCCTGAGGAAGCCTGAGCCCTATAAGGGCAAGGGCATTCGCTACGAGGCGGAGCAGGTACGTCGCAAGGCTGGCAAGGCCGTTACCAAGTAAGAACACGTTCTCCGACACGACATCACCCCCCCCCACTTCCTCGTAGCCAACAACACCCGCCATGGACCACGCCCGTACGATTCTCCGTCAGCGCATCCGCCGCCGCCACCGCGTGCGACGGTTCATCCGCGGTACGGCAGAACGCCCAAGACTTTCTGTGTTTCGCGCGCACAAGCATATCTACGCCCAGATCATCGACGATGCCTCGGGTCGCACTCTTGCGTCGGCCAGCACCGTGGACAAGCAACTCCGCGACAGCGTCGGGTTTGGCGGGAACAAGGATGCCGCTGCTGCGATTGGCCGGACCGTCGCGGAGCGTGCTCAAGCCGTGGGTGTTAAGAAAGTCTGCTTTGACCGCGGCGAGTTCCGCTATCACGGTCGTGTCGCTGCCCTGGCCGAAGCGGCGCGCGAGGCTGGGCTGGAGTTCTGAGCGGGCCAGCGTGCCAACGGTTTTTCACGTCAGCGTTTTCAAACGAATACAAACAGAGTCTTCCAACCGAGAGAGCTTATCGTGTCCACAGGTGGCAGCAGAGACAGGGATTCGAGAGACCGGGATTCCCGCGGTGGCGATTCCCGTGGGGGTGAGTTTGCCGAGAAGGTCGTCAAGGTGCGTCGATGCGCCACGGTCGTGAAGGGTGGTCGGCGGTTCAGCTTTGCCGGATTGGTGGTTGTCGGAAACGGCCGCGGCAAAGTGGGATGCGGCTATGGCAAGGCCAACGAGGTTCCTCCGGCTGTTGAGAAGGCGATCAAGGATGGCATGAAAAATCTGATTGAAGTGCCGGTGGAATCGGGCTCGATTCCTCATCGCGTGGAAGGCTTCAGCGGCACGGCGAAGGTGATCATGCTGCCCGCCAGCCCCGGTACCGGTATCATCGCGGGCGCGGCTGTTCGTGCGGTGTGCGAGTCAGCGGGTATTCGCGACGTTCTGACCAAGGCCCACGGCTCGACGAACCCGGTGAATCTTGTGAAAGCCGCGTTGGATGCGCTCAAGCAACTCCGAACGCGTGCCGATGTGGAGCGGCTCAGGGGCGTGACGCTCTCCTGAGCATGAAAACGAAAAATTGATCAGGGCTGGATGCCCGGGTGAGCACCAGCGACCTGCGGTCGCCAAGCCGGGGCGGTCAGGATGTCCGAGCCCGGCGTGAATACAGCAGAAATCGAAAAGGTCAGATCATGAAACTCAACGACGTGAACAAGGGAATCCACAAGAATCGCAGGAGGCTGCGGGTTGGTCGCGGCCCCGGTTCTGGCCGCGGCAGGACAGCTGGCCGTGGCAACAAGGGCCAGGGGCAGCTTGCCGGCTGGAGCGCCCCGGCGATTTTTGAAGGCGGTGGCACCCCGCTGATTCGCCGCATCCCCAAGCGCGGCTTTCACAACCGCCACGGCCGAATCGTGACGGATGTCAACGTCGAGGATCTGGAAGAGCGGTTTGCTGTAGGCAGCGAGGTCTCTCCGGAGAGCCTCCGAGCAGTTGGGCTTGCCAAGGGCATCTGGGACGAGGTGAAAATCCTCGGAAATGGCACGATTGCCAAGTCGTTGAAGGTCTCGGCCCACCACTTCAGTGCACAGGCCCGTGAGAAAATTTTGGCCGCCGGCGGAACGGTCACCGAGATTCCGGGGCCGGCGCCGGTCGTGCGAAACAAGAGAACCGCCAAAACGGCATCGCGGAAAAAGCCGGCCGCAGGGTAGGGTGGTGTGCCGGCGGGAAGGAATACTGCCTGAATCCGTCCGAGTGCCAGAGGCTGAGGAGCTTTATCCGTGCTTGAAAAGTTGCGCATCGTCTTCACGATCCCGGAGCTGCGGCAGAAGATTCTGCTGACGCTGGGGCTGCTCGCAATCTACCGTGTGGGTTGGCAGGTGCCGCTCCCGATCGTCGACCCTAAGGCAATGACCGCTTTCGCCGCTGAGACGGGTGGCATTGGCGACCTGTTGCGGACTGTGGCTGTGTTCTCCGCGAGTCAGCTCTCCCAGGCCACGATCTTCGGCCTGGGAATCATGCCGTACATCTCTGCCTCGATCATCTTCCAGCTGCTCTCCACGGTGTGGCCACCGCTCGAGCGGCTGTCGAAGGAGGGAGAAGCTGGCCGCAAAAAGATCAATGAATACACTCGTTACGCGACCGTGCTGATCTGCCTCGTGCAGAGCTGGGCGTACGTGGCATTCCTTTCCTCGGCCCGAGTCGGTGACATGTCCCTCATCCAGCCGAGCTTTCTCGTGGATGGGCGGTTGCCTCTGGTCTGGCAACTCGTGGCGGTCATGACCATGACGGCGGGAACGATCTTTCTCATGTGGCTGGGTGAACAGATCGACGAATTTGGCATCGGCAATGGCATCAGCCTGTTAATCATGGCCGGAATTCTAGCGGCCATGCCCAGTGCTCTGGTGCAACTTGGCAGTGATACAAACTGGGAGTTGGGAGGCGGTGGCGGGAAGATGGGCGTGGAAACGCTGCTCGTGCTTGCGGCTCTGTTCGTGGGCGTCGTGGCTGGCGTCGTCTTCATGACCCAGGGACAGCGTCGCATCCCAACACAGAGCGCCAAGCACGTCCGCGGCCGACGGGTGTACGGCGGGACCCGTCAGTATCTCCCGTTGCGTGTGAATCAGGCTGGCGTGATGCCGATCATCTTCGCCAGTTCGTTGCTGCTCTTTCCGCAGATGTTCTTCCAATATCTGCACAACGCCTATCCGGGCAGCACGGTGCTGGGCGCCCTGCACGACTCGTTCACCCGCGGACAATCGTTCTTGTACAATGTGCTCTACGTCGTGCTGATCTACTTTTTCTGCTACTTCTGGACGGCGATCACCTTCAATCCGAAGGAGATGGCTGACAACCTCAAGAACTTCGGCGCGTTCATCCCGGGCTACCGTCCTGGGAAGCGGACTGCCGACTATCTCGAGCGTGTCATGGAGCGGATCACCTACGTCGGTGCAGGGTTTCTTGCCCTCGTCGCGGTGATCCCCACGATCGTGGGCGGGGCGCTCGGTATCCCCTCTCAGATTGCCAGCTTCTACGGCGGCACAGGCCTGCTGATCGCCGTGAGCGTGGCGTTCGACCTCGTGCAGAAAATCGACAGTCATCTCGTGATGCGAAACTACACGGGTCTCCTGGAAAAATCCTGACCTCATGTGACGGCGGTGGGGCTGGTTGGTTGGCCTCCGCCTGTCGCTCGTGAGGATTACGCCATGCGGATCATCCTCATCGGACCCCCTGGGGCGGGCAAGGGCACGCAGTGTCAGCGATTGATCGACCTTTTGAAGGTGCCGCACCTGTCGACTGGTGAGATGCTGCGGGCTGCTGTGAAGGCAGGCACCCCGGAGGGACTGCAGGCTGCCCTCGCGATGAACGAAGGAAAACTGGTGCCCGATCCACTGATTGTGGGCATGGTCACCCGGCGTTTGGAGGCGCGAGACTGCCGGGACGGCTGCCTTCTCGATGGCTTTCCTCGGACGCTCCCCCAGGCGGAAATCCTGGACGATCTGCTTGAACGACGCGCGATGAGCGTCGATGGCGTCATCGAACTGGCCGTGCCGCGGGATGAACTGATCCGGCGGATGCTGGCCCGAAAACGGGACGACGACGATCCCGCGATCTTTGCTCGCAGGATCGCCAGCTTTGAAGAGCAGACGGCTCCGCTGCTCGAATACTATGATCGCCAGGGCAAGCTTGCCTGTATTGACGGGCTGGGAACGGCCGATGAAATTTTTGAACGTGTCAAGGTGGCCGTCACGCGTTTCGAGAGAGCAACCAAGGGGCGTTGATCCGCCTTTGTTGCAAACGGCGGATGCATTGTGGGATCGCTGCTGCGGCGGGGCCGTTGGGCGGTATACTCCGGACTCGCGCGATGTCGCCTTCAGATCTCGCCTTGAATGGACGGCTGTCCTGACTCCTTGGAATCCAAGGCTGTTTGGAATACGGGGTCGTTTGGAATGCAAGGCCGCTCGACATCGTGCCATGGCGTTGACGAGGTGTTTTCCGGTCTCCTGTTTGTGGGTATGTGAAGCGTGGTGAATCTTCGTTCTGCTCGTGAAATAGCCCTGATGCGGCGCGCTGGTCTTGTGGTCTGGGGAGCGCACCAGGTGGCCGCTGCGTTGGTCAAGCCGGGGGTGACCACGGGGGAGATTGACCAGGCCGTCGATCGCTTCTTTGCAGAGCACAACGCGATTGCGTTGTTCAAGGGCGTGCCTGGGAAAGTGCCGTTCCCTGCGGCCTGCTGCATCTCCGTCAATGACGAGGTGGTGCATGGGATCCCGGGCCGCCGCGTGCTCCGAGCGGGCGACGTTGTCAGTATCGATACGGGCTGCAGCGTTGGAGGTTGGTGCGGCGACTCCGCCGTCACCCATCCAGTGGGGACGGTTTCTCCACAAGCACAGCAGTTGCTTGACTGCACCTCGGGCGTTCTCGCTCTGGCGATCCAGCTGATGGCCACCCGCAACCGCTGGAGCGATGTCGCCACGGAGATGGCTCAATTCGTTCGGGATCACGGTTTTTCAGTGGTCGAAAATTTTGTCGGCCATGGCATCGGCCGGAAGATGCACGAAGACCCACAGGTTCCGAATTTCTGCTCCCCGGCGTTTCGCAAGAATCACGATTTCGAGCTTGAACCCGGGCTCGTCATTGCGGTGGAGCCGATGGTCAACATCGGCACCAAAAAGGTGCGGGTGTTGCCCGACCACTGGACCCAATCCACGGTAGATGGCCTCGCCAGTGCCCATTTTGAACACACGGTGGCGATCACCGACGGTGGACCCCTGGTGCTTACCGCTCCGCCCGCCGCCGGCGAGACCGTCAGTACAGAAGCCTGACCAGCGGGAATCCCCGCCGTGGGAATCCCCGAAAAAGCACCGTGGTCGCTGTTTTCGGGCCGTCCGGCGTGCCCCCCTTGTGAAGGCCGGGGGAAGGATTCTATAGTCTGTGACTCTCCCCTACACCCCATTTCTGTCGAAGGCGTGGTTGGCCGTCGCCACGGACTTGTTCATGAAGGTTCGCGCCAGCGTTCGCCGCATGTGTGATAAGTGCAAGATTGTCCGCCGCCGTGGCGTCGTGGTGGTCGTGTGCGCCGATCCTCGCCACAAACAGCGGCAGGGATGATGGCAGGGATGATGGTTGGTGGAAGACAGTGCGAGGTTGCTGGCGGCGGCTTGCCGTTTCAATCAGCGCCGTGTGCCATCGTGTGTTTCGTTGTATAGCCCGACTCATTGCTCTGGATTTCTGACATGCCCCGTCTGCTTGGCGTCGATATTCCCTCGGAAAAGAAGACGATCTACTCGCTGCAGTACCTCTACGGTGTAGGGCCGCGGGTCGCGCGCGAGTTGTGCCACAAGGCCGGCGTTGATCCACTGAGCAACGCCCGTGATCTGCACGAGGACGAACTGGCTCGCATGGCCTCCCTGCTCGACAAGGATTATGTCTGCGAGGGCCAGTTGCGTCGGCAGGTTGCCCAAAACATCTCCCGCCTCAAAGACATCGCCAGCTATCGAGGGCTGCGGCATCGTCGCGGTCTGCCGGTGCGGGGGCAGCGGACTCGCACCAACGCTCGCACCCGCAAGGGACCGAAGAAGACGGTCGCCGGTAAGAAGGGCGTGAAGGATCTCAAGTAACGGCGTTCTGCGGGCCGCTCCCTCTCCGGCACTGTGCTGCTCGCCGCATTCGTTCAATCGCTCTCATCGTTCCCACTTCAGCATCTTCCTTTTCCGAGATTCAGCACTACTCATGTCCAAGGTCGCCAAAGCCAAGAAGAAAAGCGTTTCTGCTGGAATCGCCTTCATCAACGCCAGTTTCAACAACACAACAGTCACGATCACCGATCCGCGTGGTGATACGCTCTGCTGGGCCAGCGGTGGCACCTGCGGCTTCAAGGGGAGTCGTAAGGGGACGCCGTTCGCCGGCCAGTGCGCTGCCCAGCAGGCTGCGGAAAAGGCTGCGAAGTTCGGAGTCAAGGATCTCGAAGTTCGGGTCTGTGGGCCGGGCAGTGGTCGCGAGAGTGCGATCACCGCGCTCACGGCTGCGGGCATGAACGTCAAGAGCATCGAAGACATCACGCCCCTGCCGCACAACGGCTGCCGACCGCCGAAGAAGCGGCGTGTTTGATGTCGGGTTGACGATCTGTTTCATTCGGTTCGTCCTTGCTGGTTGGTCGGTTTTTAGAACGCACACAACACACCATTTCCCGGGGATTGCCGGGAAGCACTTTCATCACGAGCGAAGCGATTCATGGGACGTATCACTGGGCCTGTCTGCCGACTCTGCCGCCGCGACGGCCTCAAGCTGTTCTTGAAGGGAAGTCGTTGCGATACGCCGAAATGCGCTTTTGAGCGTCGGGCCACGCCTCCTGGCATGGTTCAAAAGCGGCGTTCGAAGCCCACCGAGTACGGCGTCCATCTTCGCGAGAAGCAGAAGGTCAAGCACTATTACGGCGTGCTCGAGCGACAGTTCCGCACGTACTTTGCCCGGGCTGAGCGGGGCAAGGGGAACACCGGCGAGTCGCTGATGTCCCTCTTGGAGCGTCGGCTCGACAATGTTGTCCATAGGCTCGGATTTTCGCCGTCGCGAGCTGGTGCTCGCCAGCTCGTCATGCACGGTCACATCACGATCAACGGTCGGCGAGTGGACGTGCCGAGCTACCTGGTGCGGGCGGGTGATGTCGTGCGAGTCAAGAATCGCAAGCCGAGTCTGCAACTCGTGCATGCGGCGCTGGCTGAGTTTCGGCGCGATGTCCCGGACTTTCTTTCACGGAACGAGGGCGGCGTGCCCGAGGGTCGTGTCGATCGTCTGCCTGTTTCCGACGACGTTTCCATTCCAGTGCAGGCGAACCTGATCATTGAGCTTTGCTCCAAGTAAGCTTGCTCCAGGCAATAGGGTCGCTTTTGTGGTGGCCGACATGACGATCTTCATGGCGATCTGATTCGAACACTGTTTCTCACCGTCCCTGTTCAGTTGTGGCAAGAAGGAGTTCCGCATGCATATTCGTTGGCGTGGCCTCGAGCTCCCTGGCTCGGTTGTGCCCGATCAAAAGACGCTTACGGGAACGTATGGCAAGTTCGTTGCCGAGCCATTCGAGCGAGGATTTGGCACGACCGTCGGCAACAGCCTTCGACGGGTGTTGCTGTCGAGCCTCGAGGGGAGTGCTGTCACTCAGATCAAACTGGCGGGTGCGCTCCATGAGTTCACCACCATCAAGGGTGTGCTTGAGGACGTGACCGACATCGTGCTCGCGGTCAAAAGCCTGGTCGTCAAGAACCACAGCGACTCCACGCGTGTGATTCGGGTCGAGCGAAGCACCAAGGGTCCGATCACGGGTGCTGATGTTATTACTGACGACGCGGTTGAAGTGGTCAACAAGGACCTCGTCCTGGCCACGCTCACCGATGACGTTCCGTTCGAGTTGGAGATGGTCGTTGAAAATGGCCGTGGCTACGTGCCGTCCAGCGAGCACAGCCAGGTCTCGCAAGAGATTGGAATTATTCCGGTTGACGCAGTTTTCAGCCCTGTCACGCGTGTCAAGTATGAGGTTGAGGAGACCCGTGTCGGTCAAAAGACCAACTATGACCGGTTGACGCTGGAAATCTGGACAAACGGCACGGTGACGCCGGAGATGGCGCTCGTCGAGGCGGCCAAGATTCTTCGGAAGCACCTCAACCCGTTCGTCGGCTACACCAAGCCCGGTCCCGCCGTCAGCCTGTCGTCGCCGGGAAGCGTGCTTTCGATTGAGGCCCCGCTGGAGAGCCGGCTGGGCATGCTGGTGTCCGACCTGCGTTTGTCGCTGCGGGCCAACAACTGCCTCGAAGAGGGCGGGATTGGCACGCTTCGCGAACTGGTCTCCCGAACCCGCGAAGACCTTTTGGAGTTGCGGAATTTCGGCGAGACCACGCTGGAGGAGATCGAAGGCAAGCTGCGGGAGCACGGTATGCATCTCGGGATGCAACTGCCCGCCGGTGCCGAGGCCTGATCCCGTCGCATTTGATGCGTCCGCCGGGTGCGGACGCGGTTCCTTTTCGTTCCTTCCAACCAGCTTCTGAATCCACCTGAGACTGTCGAGGATCACCCCATGCGTCACCGTCGTAAAGGCCGCGTTCTTGGCCGTAGTCCCTCCCATCAGCGGGCGCTGCTGCGGAATCTTGCGTCTGCCTTGATGCTCACCGAGCGCGAAACCGAAGCTGGGGAAGTGGGAGCTCCGAAGGTGGCCGGGCGTATCATCACCACCGTGGCCAAGGCCAAGGAGGTGCGGCCTCTGGTGGAGCGCTGCATCACGATCGCGAAGCGGGGCCTCGTATCGCTCGAGAAGGCCCGTGCATTTGGAACCACTGCAGACCGCGATTCCGCGGAGTGGAAGAAGTGGCGAACGAGCGGGCAGTGGTCCGATTGGGCCCAGGCGATCTCGCCAGCAGTTGCTGCTCGTCGTCGCGTTGTGCAGCTGCTGGGCGACAAGCAGGCCGCCCGCATCGTTTTTGAAAAGATCGCTCCTCGGTATGTCGATCGACCGGGTGGCTACACACGGATTCTCAAACTGGCGACGCCTCGGCTGGGTGATGCCGGCCCACGGGCATTGCTGGAGTTTGTCGGTCCAGAGGTGGCTGCCAGCCGTTCCCAGGCCCCCAAAGTTGAATCTGCTCGGCCGGCCAGGGCCTGAGCCATTCTGCGCGGAATTCGGCCCCGAAGGTGGGTCTTGGGCCATCTGGCCCGGGGGCTTGGCGTCCCGGTGAATTTCCCGGGAATAGTCTGAACCCAGGGCGGCGAATAGCCTTCCGGAAGATAGACTTCTGGTGGGAGCGTGTAACCGGATCGCACGCAACCGCATCAGGAGTTCCGCGTTCCCGGGTGGTGGCGTTGGTGGTGGATGGGATCCGTCGCCATAGGCATCCGCAGAGGGTTCCGTCATGATCTCAGGCTTGATGTGGACGGGCAAAACGTCGCCGCGTGAACCTGCCGCTCGTGTGTGGCCGTTGCGCTTGGCTGGATGGCTCACGCTGTTGGGCGGCATGACGGTCACCGCCGGCGTACAGGCGGCCGGTCCCGCGGAAGACGAACACTTCGGCGTTCCGCAGGTGAAGTTCATCAACGACCAGATCGCCGCCGGTTGGGTGGATGGTGGACTGAAACCGTCGGACCAGGCCACGGATGGTGAGTGGTGCCGTCGCGTGTATCTCGACGTCGTCGGCCGCATTCCCACCCTGGTTGAACTGAAGGCCTTCGTGGCCGATCCGTCTTCCACAAAGCGGCCTGACCTCGTGGACCATCTGCTGGGCGAGGATTTCGTTGACGACTATGCGAGGCACTGGACCGATGTATGGACCACCGTGCTGATCGGTCGCGATGTCGAGAACGAAATGGTCAGCCGGGCGGGAATGCGGCAGTACCTGCGGCGGTCGTTTTCGAAGAACATCCCGTACGATCGCTTTGTGGAGGAACTGGTCACTGCCACTGGGGCGAATGCCAATCGTAAGAATGTCGACGGGTTCAATGGCGCCGCGAATTTCCTGAGTGGAAAAATGGAGGAAAACGGTATTCAGGCCACCGCCAAGACGGCCCAAATTTTCCTCGGCCTTCAGGTTCAGTGCACGCAGTGTCACAACCATCCATTCAACAAGGGAAAGCAGAATCAGTTCTGGGAACTCAACGCCTTCTTTCGTCAGGTCCGAGCGTTGCGGCGATTTGACGGCACCAGGGACATCCAGTGGATCGAACTGGTGGACGAGGATTTTGCCGGCGAGAGTGGCAACGCCGAAGAGGCGGAACTGTACTACGAACTGCGGAACGGCCTCATGAAGGTCGCGTATCCGGTCTTCGTGGATGGGACGGAGATCTCGCGAACCGGCTACGTCCCTCGCACGCTCGAGGGGGGGGAGAAGATCGGCGCACATCGACGTCAAGAACTGGCGGATCTCATGAAAGCCAGCCCGCTGATGCCCAAGGCAATCGTGAACAGGATGTGGGGGCACTTTCTGGGTTATGGCTTCACCAGACCGGTCGACGATCTCGGAGATCACAATCCCCCGTCACATCCTGAACTCCTCGATGGACTTGCCGAGCGATTTCGGGAGCAGAGCTTCGACCTGAAGGAACTGATTCGCTGGATTGTGCTCTCCCGGCCGTATTCCCTGTCGAGCAAGGCATCCAAAGGGAACCAGCGGGACGATCCGTCGCTCGGCGAGAAGCCGAAGTTCACCCACTTCTACCTGCGGCAGATGCGGGCGGAAGACCTCTACGAATCACTCCTGACCGCGACGGAGGCAGATGAAGCCCGCGGCGGCGAGGAGGCTGCCAAGAAAAAAGACGAGTGGCTGTCGCAGTTTATCATCGCCTTCGGTACCGATGAGGGTGATGACTCCACAACATTCAACGGCTCGATCCCTCAGGTGTTGATGATGTTCAACGGCGATCTCATCAAGCAGGCGACAAACACGGGGAAAGGTGGATTTCTGGATCGCGTGGCGAAAAGCGACATGAAGAATCCCGCGAAAATCACCACGCTCTATCAGTCGGCTCTGGCGAGAAGCCCGTCCGCCAAGGAAATCTCGGCCGCCAACGACATGCTCGCGGCCCGCAAGGGCGACGCGATCGGGGCCCTCCAGGACATCTGGTGGGCGATCCTCAATTCCAACGAGTTCATCATCAACCACTGAAGAATCAGTACGACGCCATCCCAGGAACAACGACCATGTCCAGCATCTTTGATCTGCCCACGGGAATGAATCGACGCCACTTCATGAGCCATCTGGCGGGCGCGGCGGCGATGGCGGCCCCGGCCACGGCATTTACCAACACCCTGCTCGCCAATGCCACCGACCTCAAGAAGCGACACAAGGCCGCGATCCTGCTCTGGATGGGTGGTGGGCCCAGCACGATGGACATCTGGGATCTCAAGCCTGGTGCCCCGACCGGTGGGCAGTTCAAGCAGATTTCGACCAGCGCTGACGGTATCGCCATCTGCGAACACATGCCGCTGATGGCCAAGCAGATGCACCACATGTCGATCGTGCGGTCGATGAGCACCCGCGAGGCCGATCACACGCGGGGCCGCTACTACATGCACACCGGCTACGTGCCCAATCCAAACGTCGAGCATCCTGGCTATGGCTCCGTGATAGCCCACGAACTTGCCGAGCAGGTCTCCGACCTGGAGATTCCGCCATTCGTGTCGGTCGGTAGCGGTAGCGTCGGCCCCGGCTTCCTGGGCATGACATGGGCTCCGTTCGTGGTGGATTCCAACGGCAATGTCCGCAATCTCGACATGGGCATCGATCCCACCCGGCTGGACCAGCGGCTGAGGATGCTCGAGACGATCGAAAACAAATTCATTGGCGAGAAGCGGGGCGGTTCGGCCGAGGATCACAAGAAGGTGATCGACAAGACGGTCAAACTGATGACCAGCAAGCAGATGGAGGCCTTCAAGGTGATGAAGGAGCCAAAGGACGTGCAGGAGAAGTATGGCACGACCGGGTTCGGTCGAGGCTGCCTGTTGGCCCGGCGACTCGTCGAGGCTGGCGTACCGTTCGTCGAGGTCGATCTGGGCGGCTGGGACATGCACGCCGACATCTTTCCGACGCTGGCGGATCGGAAACTGCCCGAACTCGACAAGGCGATGGGCGCGCTGGTGAGCGATCTGGCGGACCGCGGCATGCTCGACGATACCGCCATCATCTGGATGGGCGAATTCAGCCGTACTCCCAACATCAACGGCGGCGGTGGTCGTGACCATTGGGCGCGGAGTTGGAGCATGGTGGTCGGTGGCGCAGGCTTCAAGCGTGGTGTAGTCGTGGGTGAGACCAGTTCGGACGGCAAGGAGGTGGTCACCGAGCCCTACTCGTCGCAAGACGTTATGGCCAGCGTGCTCAAGTCGCTCGGCATCTCCCTCGAGACCACGTTCACCGCCAAGAATGGCCGGCCGATGAAGATTGCCAACTCCGGCAAGGTGATCAAGGAGTTGTTCACCTGAGCGCCCCCGCTGGGAGGCATGCGGGTGGGCGCGCGGGCGGTGTCTTCAACACGGCGGGAACGGTGCGGCCCGTGCTGCAGGTGGGCTGGCCGGTGCTCGTGTTACCGGTTCTTTTGGAGCAGGTGCTGGGACTGTCGGTGGGCTTTACCGACAAATGGCTCGCAGGCAACCTCTTGGAGGGTGCCGAGCCTCTGGCTGCGGTGGGCCTCGTCGCCTACTGCCTCAGTTTCCTGCCCGGCCTCTTCGCTATCCCAGCTGTCGCGGCCACGGCGATTGTGTCGCGGAGCGTGGGGGCTGGCGACCTGCCCGGTGCCCGGCGGGCGGCCGCACAGACGCTGCTCGTGGCTGCGGTGCTGACGGCGGCAGTGCTCGGTCTGGTGGCGGTGTTTGGCCAGAGCTTCGTTCAGGCGCTGGGGCTGCCACCGGGGAGCACGGCATTGGCGTCACGATATCTGGCGATCGTCCTGCCCGCACTCCCGGCGATGATGATCATCCATGTCGGCGTGGCCGTGCTCCGTGGCGCGGGAGACATGTGGGCCGGGTTGCTCGCCATGTCGGTCGTCAATCTCGTCAACGCCGTGGCGAGCTTTGCCCTGGCAGCTGGTGCGATTGGCCTGCCGCGGATGGGCTGGGAGGGTCTGGCCTGGGGAACGACCCTTGGCTACTGTCTGGGGGCCGGCTGCGTGATCGGGCTCTTGTCTCGGCGGGGAAGGGGCCTGCGTCCGAGTCGAGCAGATTGGCAGCCCGACGGGAGCTGGCTCGCCCGCATCCTCCACGTGGGCCTTCCTGCCGGCGTCGATGCCGTCGCGAATGCCACCTGCCACCTGGCGTTTTTGTCGATCGTCAACAGTTTGGGAGATGTCGCCGCCGCAGCCCACTCCGTCGCCATCACGATCGAATCGCTCGCGTTCCTGCCAGGCAGTGCCTTCATGGTGGTGGCTGCCACGCTGGCCGGCCAGTTTCTAGGGGCGGGAGACGAGCGACGGGCGCGGCGCAGCATCTGGCAGGCGGCCATGGCCTGCATGACGCTCATGTCGGCCGCCGGGCTCGTTTTTCTGGCCACGGCAGATAGCCTGGCTGCCTGGTTCGTGGGGGGCGGATCCCGGCAGCCCGAGGTGGCGGCGTTGACCGCCCAACTCGTCCGCATCGTTGCCTTCGCCCAGCCGCCGCTCGCGCTGCTGATGGTGATTTCCGGAGGTCTGAGGGGAGCCGGTGCGACGCGGGTGCCGCTGGCCGTCAACTTCCTGGGGCTGCTCCTGGTACGGCTGCCGCTGGCGGCCCTGCTGGCCTGGGATTCGATCACGCTGCCAGCCGGAATGGGCACGATCCCGGGCCTGGGGCTGGCGGCGATCGGCGCATGGTATGCCATGGCAGCCGACCTGACGGTCCGGGGGCTGGCGATGCTCATCTTCTTCACGCGAAAAGACTGGTCGCGTGTGAGAGTTTGATTGCCATGGCTCCCCGCGTTGCGAACGCTACACTTCTCACGAGGCGGACGATGGGTGCCGCTCCCCACGCAGCGCGCTGAGAGGGCCTTCGATGGCAGCAGCAGATCTCGACACCGAACATTGGAGCACGGCCGATGCTTCCGATCTCTACGAGGTGTCCCGCTGGGGCAACGGCTATTTTTCGGTGGGCCCCACCGGCCACCTTCTGGTGCACCCCGACAAGAACCCCACCAAGAGCATCGACCTCAAGCAACTCGTGGACCGCCTGCAGATCCGCGGGATTGACCTGCCGATTCTGCTGAGATTTGCCGAGATCCTCGAGCACCGTCTGGGGGAGATCCACGGAGTGTTCGCATCGGCCATCAAGGAGAACGGCTACCGGGGCGAGTATTGCTGTGTTTATCCGGTGAAGGTCAACCAGCAGCGGCAGGTGGTGGAGGAAGTGCTGAAGTTCGGCCGTCCCTATCACTTCGGACTCGAGGCGGGCAGCAAGCCGGAACTGCTCGCGGTGATCGCGCTGGCCGACAACGACACCCCGATCATCTGCAACGGCTTCAAGGACGCGGAGTTCATCGAAACGGCGATGCTCGCGCAGAAGATTGGCCGGCACATCATTCCGGTCGTGGAGCGGTTCTCCGAGCTGCATATGGTGCTCGAATATGCGGAGAAACTCGGCGTGCGTCCGCGGATCGGCATGCGGGTGAAGCTTGCCACGCGGGGAAGCGGCCGTTGGCAGGCGTCGGGCGGCTTTCGCAGCAAGTTTGGCCTGACGGCGAGCGAACTGGTGAAGGGGCTCGAACTGCTTGCCTCCAAGGGGATGGAAGACTGTCTGCAGCTGCTGCACTTCCATCAGGGCAGCCAGATCACGAACATCCGCCACATCAAGGCGGCCCTCAACGAGGCCTCGCGGATCTACGCAGAACTGGTCAAGCGAGGGGCGGGGCTCAAGTATCTCGACGTGGGGGGCGGGCTCGGCGTGGACTATGACGGCTCGCAGACAAACTTCGAGTCAAGCGTGAACTACAGTCTGCAGGAATATGCCAACGACGTCGTCTACCACGTGCAAAACGCCTGCGACGAGGCGGGGGTGCCTCATCCGACGATCGTGTCGGAAAGCGGTCGGGCGATCGTCGCCTACCACAGCATGCTGATCTTCGGCGTGCTGGGCGTGTCGGAGCAGGGGGGCAATGGCGACCTGGTCGAGCCCGCGGCCGACGCTGAGCAGCCGCTGCACGACCTGATGGAAACCTTTCAAAACATCAACATCCGCAACTTGCTGGAGAGCTATCACGACGCGCAGCAGTCTCTCGACACGGCGATGAACCTGTTCGCCAGTGGCTACCTGCCGCTCGACCAGCGGTCGTCCGTCGAGAATCTCTACTGGGCGATCTGTCGAAAGATCGCCAAGATGGCAAAACAGCTTGAGTTCATGCCGGAGGAACTGGAGGGGCTGGAGGCCAATCTCTCCGACACCTATTTCTGCAATTTCTCGCTCTTTCAGTCGATGCCCGACAGCTGGGCGATCAAGCAGCTCTTTCCGGTGATGCCGATTCACAGGCTCAACGAACGGCCCTCGCACAACGCGGTGCTCGGCGACGTGACCTGCGATTCCGACGGCAAGATCGATCAGTTCATCGACCGCCGGGATGTGAAGCGGACGCTCCCCCTGCATGCCTGGCAGAACGAGCCCTACTACTTGGGGGCGTTTCTGATCGGGGCCTACCAGGAGATCCTCGGCGATCTTCACAACCTGTTCGGTGACACGAACGCCGTGCACGTGAGCACGGATGACCGGGGCGAGGTCGTCGTCGATGCCGTGATCAAGGGGGATACCGTTCGTGAGGTGCTCGACTACGTCGAGTTCGACCCCAACCAACTCGTGCAGCGGCTGCGGGCCTCGATCGAGCAGGCGGTCCGCGACGGGCGAATCTGCGACGGTCAGGCGGGGCGGTTTCTGAAGTTTTATGAAGAGGGACTCGGCGGCTACACCTACCTCGAGGAGCCGGGTTGAACGCTGCCTGGGGCTGCCCATGCCCCGTCGCCGGACGTTCGCTGCGGCCATCCTGGCCTCCGCTCATTCCATGCTGACTGCGCTTCGCCATCCATGGCTCCGCTGGTCAGCAAGGCCGGCTCTTGGGGCACGGGCAGCCCCTCACGGGTTTGGCGATCGAAAAAAACAGATTGAAAGGGTTCGGAGTAGGCACGATGCACCTGATCCGCGTGGGCGGCATCGCCCTCAACCAGACGCCGCTCGACTGGGACGGCAACCGTGACCGCATCATGGCGGCGATCGTGGCGGCGCGGGAACGCGGTGTCGCGATCCTCTGCCTGCCGGAGCTCTGCATCAGCGGCTACGGCTGCGAGGATGCCTTCCAGTCGCCGGGTGTGCAGCGTATGGCGTGGCGGGTGCTCGAGGAGATCGAACCGCATACAGCCGGCATGGTCGTGGCGGTCGGCCTGCCGGTGCGGTTCGAGAGCGGCGTCTACGACGCGACTGCCGTGCTGGCGGACGGCCGGCTGGCTGGCCTCGCCTGCAAGCAGCACCTCGCCGGCGAGGGCATTCACTACGAGCCGCGATGGTTCCGGCCGTGGCCCAAGGGACGGCGGGCGCAGCTGGTCGTCGACGGGCGGAGCGTGCCGATCGGCGACCTCCGGTTCGACTGCGGCGGCATCCGCGTCGGCTTCGAGATCTGTGAAGACGCCTGGGCGGCCGACCGTCCCGGGGCGGGACTTGCCGCGCGGGGCGTGGATCTGATCCTCAACCCGTCGGCGAGCCATTTTGCCTTCGGCAAAGACGAGATCCGCCGCCGGTTCGTGCTCGAGGGATCGCGGGCCTTCGGGGCGACGTATGTGTATGCCAACATGCTCGGCAACGAGGCGGGCCGCGCGATCTACGACGGTGGCGTCATCATCGCCACAGGCGGCCGGATCGCCGCCGTCGGCCGACGATTCTCATTTACCGATCACGTCTGCACGACCGCGGTCGTCGATGTCGATGCCACGCGACTGGCGCAGACGCGGCTGTCGCTCGAGCCGATCCTGCCGGATCGGGATAGCGACAGTGACTGTGTCTCCATTTCCTTCACTCCGGCCGTCCTCCCGCCCCAGCGGGAGCCGGCTGTGGGCGACGCGCGCGACGCCTGGGAGACGGCTGGCCATGTGAAGGAAGAGGAATTTGCCCGGGCCGTGGCGCTCGGGCTCTTCGACTACCAGCGGAAGAGCCGCTCGCGTGGCTTTGTCGTCTCGGCCAGCGGTGGTGCCGACTCCTCTGCCGTAGCCTGCCTGGTGGCCCTGGCCGTGCGATTCGCCGCGCGCGAAATGCCCGTGGCTGAGGTGGCCTCCCGGCTTGGAGTGGCGCGGTCATCAGCGGAGGGATCGCTGGACGACACCGTTGACGCCGATGCTGAAGCTGGCATGCGCCGGCTGATCCATGCCGTGCTGATCTGCGTCTACCAATCGACGGCGCACTCGGGCCCAGTGACCCGAAACGCCGCCAAGGGGCTGGCGGAAAGTCTGGGTGCCGAGTTTCATGAGTTCGACGTGGAACGCATCGTGCAGGACTACCGGGGGCTGGCTGCAGCGGCGGTGGGCCGTCCGCTCGACTGGCGGACCGACGACATCGCCCTGCAAAACATCCAGGCGCGGGCCCGGGCTCCGGGGGTGTGGATGCTGGCGAACAT
>CAMCQY010000028.1 GCA_945877135.1 Candidatus Kuenenia stuttgartensis | reverse complement strand
CATGACGAAACGGCTCTGGATCGAAACGGTCGGCTGCCAGATGAACGTGCTCGACAGCGAGCTCGTCGTCGCCGCGCTGCGCCGGCAGGGCTGGGAGCTGGCGAGCACCACCGCCGAGGCAGACGCCGTCTTTTACAACACCTGCAGCGTGCGTCAGCATGCGGAGGACAAGATCTACTCCGCCCTCGGCCGGATCCGACTCGAAAAGCAGCAGCGGCCAGGCCTCGTCGTTGGCGTGCTCGGCTGCATGGCTCAGAAGGATCAGGAACTCGTCCGCAAGCGGGCACCGTGGGTCGATCTCGTCGTCGGTCCCGGCCAGCTCCATCGCGTGCCCGGCCTCGTCGATGACGTGCTCGCCGGCGGCGGCCCCAGGCTGGAGGTGAGCCTCGATCGCACCGGCGGCAGCCGCGAGGCGATTGCCCAGAGCTTCGAGAGCTACGACCCCGACCGTGATCCCCAGATGCGGCCGACGCCCTTCCAGGCGTTCATTCGGACGCAGACCGGCTGCGACAAGTTCTGTGCCTTCTGTGTGGTACCGCACGTCCGCGGCCCCGAGCAGGCCCGCGCACCGGCCACGATCGTCGCCGAGGCGAGGAAGCTCGTGGCCGAGGGCTGCCGCGAGATCACGCTGATCGGCCAGACCGTCAACAGCTACCGCTTCACCGATGGCGGAAAGACGACGCGGCTTGCCGATCTGCTCGCGCTCCTCGACGCGATCGACGGACTCGACCGGATCAAGTTCGTGACCAACTACCCGCGCGACATGACCGACGACCTGATCGCGGCCGTCCGCGACCTACCGACGGTGAGCCACTATCTGCATGTGCCGGCACAGCATGGCTCCGACGCCGTGCTCACCCGGATGAAACGTGGTTATTCGATCGGCGAATACATGGAGATGCTCGGCCGCCTGCGTGAGGCAATCCCACACGCGGCCGTGACGAGCGACTTCATCGTCGGCTTCTGCGGCGAGACAGACGCCGAATTTCAGACCACGCTCGATCTCGTCCGCACCGCTGATTTCAAAAACAGCTTCATCTTCAAATACAGCCCGCGGCCCGGTACGAAGGCCTTCGATCGGCAGCCCGACGATGTGCCGGAGACGGTCAAGAAGGAACGCAACCAGGCGCTGCTCGAGGCCCAGGCGACGGTGAGCCTCGCCGGCAATCTGCGGTTCATCGGCACGCGGCAGCAGGTACTCGTGGAAGGCCTGTCGGTGCGTGAGGAACGGAGGCACGGTGAGCAGCCCGCATCCCCGGATGGAATCGCGCAGCTGACGGGACGGACGATGTGCGACCGGATCGTGGTCTTCGACGCCCCACTGCGGCTCGTCGGGCGACTCGTCGATATCGACATCCAGGCGGCCGGGGCCTGGTCGCTGGCCGGCGACGTGGCTGACGGGCTCGCCGAAGCGATGCCGCTGGAGCATCTCTTCTCAGGCGGTGATGCCGCGGCTGCCCCAGACGTCTACGACATCGATCTGACAAAAAGCGTTGTTTGCCAACCGGCGTCCTCTGGACGATCTGACACGACGGCATCTGACACGACGGCATCTGACACGACGCCGACCGACACGACTGCAGGAGCCTAGCCGTGCCGCCGGACTTCCCCGGTTCGATCGCGGAGATGGAACGGCTCCTCGACGAGCCCACCGCCGCGGCGGAGTGGGGACGGCGTGCAGGACTCACGGATCCTCAGCAGGCCCACCGCTCGCTCTGCGGGCTCGCCGCCCACGGGCTGACGCTCGATCTGATGGCGTTTCTCTGTGGTCGGCTGGGCGAACTCCTGCCAGCCGTGAGCGATCCCGATCGTGTGCTCGTCGCGGTCGAGCGGCTCCTCGGTGCCGTTCGCAGCCCGCTCTCCACCGGCACGCTCTTCCAGCGTGATCCGCGGAGCCTGGAGATTCTGCTCAAGCTCTTCTCCGCCAGCCCCTATCTGGCAGACCTCGTGATCCTCGACCCTGAATCGTGGGAGCAGGTCCGCGTGGGCGAGGGAAGGCCCGAGAGTCGCCAGAGCCTGGCCGCAGCGTTGGCCGCGGAGATGGCCCTGCTCACCGAGCCCGGTTGCATGATGCGGGCGCTGCGTCGATTCAAACGTCGCGAGACGCTCCGCATCGCCTACGGCGACATCGTTGGCGGGCAGCGGCTGGAGACGGTGGTGACGCAGATTTCGTACGTCGCCGACTGCGTGGTACGGGCGTCGGTCGCGTCGGCCGTGTCAAGACTCGAAAAGCTGCGAGGCATTCCCCGCGGTCTGGCCGGGGAACACGCCACCATCACGGTGATCGCGATGGGCAAGCTTGGCGGCGTGGAGCTGAACTACTCCAGCGACATCGACCTCGTGTTCGTCTATTCGGCCGAAGGCCGCGTGGATGGGCCCAAACCCTGCTCGAACGCTGAATTCTTCGAACGCGTGGTGCAGGAGACGGTTCGGCTGATCGTGGAACCAACCGACCTGGGAGCCGCCTACCGAGTTGATCTGCGGCTGCGGCCGCACGGGGCGAACGGACCCGCGACGATGTCGCAGGAAGAGCTGCTCCAGTATTACGACCGCCATGGCCGCACCTGGGAGCGGCAGGCGTGGGTGAAGGCCCGCTGCATCGCCGGCGACGAGGCCCTCGGAGCGCGGGTGCTTGCCGAGATGGAGCCGTGGATCTACCGCCGCTGGCTGACGCGGGCCGACATCAGCGGCATCAAGGCGCTCAAGCGACGGATCGAACACCGGGCCGTCCGCGACGGGACGGACGATGCCGACATCAAGAGCGGCCGGGGTGGGATTCGCGATATCGAGTTCACGATCCAATTCCTCCAACTCCTGAGCGGGGGCGATGTGCCGCAAGTCCGCACCGGCACGACGCTCGAGGCGATGCGGCGGCTCGTGGAGGCAGGCGGACTGACCGACCAGGAACGCGGCATTCTGGAACGCACCTACACCCTCCTGCGGACCGTCGAGCATCGGCTTCAGATGCTCTACGATCGGCAGACGCATGCCGTGCCGCGGGATCCGATCGAGTTCACCAGGCTGGCGGTCCGCATGGGCTACGGCACGGGCGAGGCGGCCGCCGATCGGCTGCGACAGGAACTGGCCGAGGCGACGGACGTCAATCGCCGCATCCTCGACCACCTGCTGCACGACGCCTTCCCTGAGGAGGCGGAGCCCGAGCCGGAAGTGGACCTTGTGCTCGATCCGTCGCCGCCGGAGGCGTTTGTCCGCGAGGTGTTGTCGCGGCACGGTTTCCGCGACATCCCCGCCGCACATCGGGCGATCGAGAGCCTCGGCGAGGAGCAGGTGCGGTTTCTTTCCACGCGACGGTGCCGGCATTTTCTGGCGGCGATCGCGGGCCGACTCCTGGCGGCCATCGCCACCACTCCCGACCCCGACGCCACGCTCGTGAACCTTGTCGCGGTCAGCGATTCCCTCGGCGGCAAGGGGGTGCTCTGGGAACTGTTCAGCTTCCATCCACCATCACTGACGCTGACGGTGCGGCTCTGCTCATCGAGCCCGTTCCTTGCCAAACTGCTGGTCAGCAATCCGGGCATGATCGACGAACTGCTCGACAGCCTCGTGGTGCCAAGGCTGCCCAGGCCGGCGGAGCTCGACACCGTCCTCACGGAACTCTGCAAGGGGGCGGTCGAGCTCGAACCGATCATCCATGCCTTCAAGGCCTCGCAGCAGCTGCGGGTGGGAGTGCGTGACATCCTCGGTCGGCAGAATGTCGCGGAGACGACCGCCGCGGTCTCGGCCATCCCGGAATCGATCCTGCGGGTCGTGATGGCCCGTGAGGAGGAGAAACTCGTGGAGCGGCTCGGCGAGCCGATGGCGGGGCAGGGAGAGACCGTGGGCGTGCGGGCCGGGCCCGTCGTGCTGGCGATGGGCAAGTTCGGCGGCCGCGAGATGAATTACGCCAGCGACGTGGACCTCGTCTTTCTCTACGACCACGACGGCATTTCCTTCCACCGCCGCCGCACGCGGCGGAGCGTCGAGGGCACGACCAACGGCCACTTCTTCGCGGAGCTGTCGCAGCGGACGATGAAGGTGTTCAACACGTTCGGCCCCCATGGTCGGCTTTATGAAATGGATTCCCGGCTGCGCCCCAGCGGCCGCAGCGGGCCGGCGGCGATATCGCTCGATGACTTTGCCCGCTACTTCGCCGAGGACGGCCCGGCCGCGATCTGGGAGCGGCAGGCGCTGGTGAAGGCGAGGGTGGTCGTGGGCAGCCCCGCGGCGGCCACCCGGGCCATGCGGATCGTCCATGCCGCCGCCTACGAGCGGAAGTGGACCGCGGCCGAGGTCGTCGAGATCCGCCGGATGCGGCACCGCATGGAAGAGGGCGCCCGGGCGACCAACCTCAAACGCGGTCCCGGCGGCGTGGTGGACATCGAGTTCATCGCACAGGTCCTGCAGCTCGTGCACGGCGGCCACGAGCCCGCGGTCCGCACGCCCGAGACGCTCGTGGGCCTCGAGCGATTGCAGGCGGCGGGGCATCTCTCCAGTCCGGAGTTTGCGTTTCTCGAACAGGCCTACCGAACGCTCCGCACGATCGAGGGGCATCTGCGGCTGCTCGACGCACCAGCCCGGCACGATTTCCCGTCGCTGCAGTCAGAGCAGAGGACGCTCGCCCATCTGCTCGGCTACGGCAGCCCGGAAGACCTCGTGGCGGAGGTGCAGTCACTCACCTCGCGCACGCGGCAGCATTTCGACGCTGTGTTCGACCGCGTCGAGGCATCGTTGGCGTAACGTGATGCGTGATCACTCCGCGCCGCGGCGGCGGGCTGCCCAGAGTTCCCAGGCCACGGGCAGCACCGACACGAGCACGATGCCGACCACCACCAGCTCGAAGTTCTTCTTCACGATCTCCAGCCCGCCGAAGAAATACCCGGCCAGCGTGCAGATCAGCACCCAGGCCAGTCCGCCGACGACGTTGTAATAGAGGAACTGCGGATAGTTCATCTTGCCGACGCCGGCAATGAAGGGAGCGAAGGTGCGGACGATCGGCACGAACCGGGCGAGCACGATCGTCTTGCCGCCGTGCCGATCGTAGAACTCCTGCGTCTTGACGAGGTGCTCGTGTTTCAAAAACCAGGCATTGATGCGGAAGGCGCGGGGGCCGACGGCCCGGCCGATAGCGTAGTTGATCGTGTCGCCGAGCACCGCGGCAATTGACAGTAGGATCAGCAGCAGGACGATACTGAGCGAATCGGGGTGGAGCGCCGCCATGGCTCCCGCCGCGAAGAGCAGTGAATCGCCGGGTAGGAAGGGCGTCACCACGAGGCCTGTCTCGCAGAGGATGATCGCGAACAACAGCACGTAGGTCCACGGCCCCCAGACGTTGAGGATTTCGTGCAACTTCTCGTCGAGGTTCAGGAAAAGATCGAGAAACGGCTTCAGAGCTTCCATGGCGTGTCCGTCGCAGGGTGTGGTGTCGCGGTCCGATGCGTGCCGATCACTCGAGTCGTGCAGCGGATCATAGTTCGCGCGACGGTGTTTGCAACGTGCGACGCAGCACCAGCCACGTGATGGCGACCGGAGCCGCCAGCGATCCCATGAGCACCCACTGGAGCGAGTCGGCCTGCCGGCCGAGGGCGCCGGCAAGGCTCCAGACCAGCGCGATGGCGAGGTTGCCGCTGCCGGCGGCGATGAGAAAGTCCCGCCAACTCATGCCGCTCGCACCGGCCATAAGCGCCGCCGCCTCCGCCACCAGTGGCATGGGCCGGGTGAGTACGACTGCCAGCGGACCAAAGCGGCGCTGCTGACGGGCGAGCCGTTCCTGCTCAGCGAGCGTGAGGCTGGAGAGCGATGCGGCGCCCGCGGTGCGGCCGAGCCACCAGCCCACCATCGCGCCGGCCGTCATGCCCAGCCAGGCGCAGCCCGTGCCGATCACGACGCCGAGATGCGCGCCGCCGAGGGTGGCCACCATGCTCGAGGGCACCGGCAGCAACAGGTCGGCGGCGAGCACGCCCACCTCGATCGCCGCCAGCACCTGAGGAGCGGGGGGCGGATCGAGCCAGCCGGCCACCGCATGATCAAGCCGCGTGCCGAAGGCGAGAAACGGCACCAGCGGCACGGCCACGGCCAGAAGTGCGAGCATCAGGATAAGGCGGAGCGGGCGATGCATGAATGTGACGGCTGGCGAAAAAGCTGTCGGCTTCCTTTCAGGCACGATCGCCACTGGACTCTGCCCTTGCCCGTGCCTGGGCGGCGATATCGATCCCCACAAGGCTCGTCCACGCTGCCAGCAGCGACTGATAGACCCTGCCAGGTCGGCCAGTGCCGATGGCATGACCGTTGAAGCGTGTGGCGGGTAGGATGCAATTGGGCGTGCTCGTGAGCAGGATTTCATCGGCGTCGGCGAGGTCCTGCTCGGTCAGCGAGCGTATGTTCCAGGTGATTGCCAGCGATTGTGCCAGGCTCTCCGCACATCGCAGACTCACACCCGCGAGTGCGTCTGCCGCCGGTGGCGCGAGGATTATGCCGTCTCGCACGATCGCGATGTTGGCGGTGGAGGTCTCGCTGACGCGGCCGTCGAGATGGCAGACGACCGCCTTCGCTCCCGGTTCGACAGCGTGTGCCTCGCGGTCGGCGAGAAAATAATGGAGGCGGCTGCGGACCTTGGCCTGCACCGGCCAACAGGCGTCTGGCACCTGCTTCACCGACACGCTCCGCAATGGAACACCGTGCTCGTAGGCATCAGCCCAGAGGCGAAACGCCAACGGAAAGGTGTGGATCACCACTCGCGGGCTGCCTCTCATGCCACGATGCTGCGAGGGCTGGTCGCCGGGCGTGACGAAGATCACAAGCCCCAGATCGTCGTCCGCCAGACCGACGGCGTGATTGCAGGCTGCCAGTTCGGCTGCTGCCGCAAACACCCCGGCCAGCGGCCGGCCAAGATCGATGCCGACGATCTGCAGCGATTCGTGCAGTCGCTCCTGGTGGGCGTCGGCCATAAAGAGCCGGCCGCGAAACGTCCGTAGTTGCTCGGTGACCGTGGCCCCCAGCACGAACCCGGCGTCGCCAACGGGCACTGCCAGTGACTGCCTGGGAATCAGCGAGCCATCCACCCAGGCCATTTCGCCCCGCGGCGGTGCCGACTGCGGGGCGGGGTCAGCGGGCGTTTTCATGCGGGCGATGCGGCTCACCACGAGACATTCCGGCTCCCCACAATGAAGTGGAGGATAGGGGATTTGAACCCCTGACCTTCTGGCTGCCAGCCAGACGCTCTCCCAATTGAGCTAATCCCCCATGGAACCTTTGCCACGCGACCGCTGCGGCAGCGGGCCTGTGGCTTGTGCGATGGGGGAGCCGTGGCGGTGTCGAACCGCCTTCAGAAAACTATCGCGATACGGCGGGCCTGTCAACGCGGCCCGCTGCCGCGGGGTGGCGGAGCCGCGGAAATACCACCAAAAATCCCGTGGGACACTGGCACTGGAGATTCGTGGGCGGGCGAATCAGACTGGGGGGCTTCCGGCCAGTGAGCGCTGAGTCACACGGTTGGTGGACCCCTCGTCCGACCCTCGCTTGCGCTTCGGGCTTGGATGGGCGGCCAAAACGCTTCGGGCTTGGATGGGCGGAAAATGCCGATGAACACCTCTTCCGATAGCAAGACGCCGTCACCTGCGACACAGGCTGCGGTGACGGTGGCGCTGGCCGTGTTGCTCCTGGGTCTGGTGCTCTCGATCGCCGGCAACACCGGCAGTGGATCGTCGGCGGTCGTTCGCACGATCAAGAGCCGCCTCTTCTCACCATGGATGGTGCCGCCATGGCTCGACCTCGGCTTCGAGTATCGGCTCACGCATGGCAGCGATGACGATGGTGACTTTCGAATCGAGGTGCGGCGGCAGGGCGATAGCAAGGCCGCGCCAGTGCGTCTCCCCGGCCGACTCACCGGTGAACGGGCTGCCCGGTGGCAGCGGCTCGCGCGGTCGATCGCGGTGGAAGATGCCGATCGCGATGGCCTGCTGGCGGCGGCCTTTGGCCGCGGTATGTTCGACGAGGTGGGCGCCGAGGACGTGACTGTGCGTGCGCTGCGGACTCCGCTGGTCGATCGCGGTGGGCCGCCGACAGCACCGGTACAGGCCTCATCGGCCCGGGTTCGCATGGTTGGCGGTGAACTGCAGTTGATTCGCGCGGAGCCTCGTGGCGAGGTTGCGCCGCTCGTGCGTCCCGAGGCCAGCGGCAACCCGAGCGACGGTGGTACTGGAAACGCCGCGGAGGCCACGCGATGAATGCAAGGTCATCGGCCGCTACTCGTTCCATGTCAGGCCCCTCCAGCACTGACGGCATTGCCGCGGTCGGCGATGCCTGGAACCGGTTCTGGTTCAGTCCCGCCGACAGCCGGCCGCTGGCGATCGTGCGGATCGCCGCCGCAGCCATCGCGCTTGCGCTCTGGTGGAGCTATGCCGCTGACCTTCAGGCATGGTTTGGGCCCGCGGGCGTCCTGCCTGCCGACACCGTGCGAGAGTGGCGTTCGCCGTACGGGTTTTCGCTCTTTGATTGGGCGGCGACGTCCGCGACGCTGACCGTGCTCTTCGCCGCGACGGGCATGGTCTTCGTCCTGCTGCTGGTCGGCTTTGCGACGCCCGTGGTCGCGCCACTTGCGGCCGTGCTCTGGTCGTCGCTGTTGCACCGCGGCCCGATGCTCGTGGGGCCTGCCGACGACTGCCTGTCGGTCCTGCTCTGGATCCTGGCTATCGGCCCGGCCGGAGAGCATTTTTCACTCGATCGCTGGTTCGCGAATCGCGCGGGCCGGCCCGTGCCGGCGGCAGGCTGGAGGGCCAGCATCTCGCAGGGGCTCATGAAAGTGTACGCCACGGCGATCACCGTCGCGGGTTTGCTCGCGCAGCTGAAGGGAGATGCCTGGTGGGATGGTCTGGCTGCCTGGTATCTGGCAACGGGGCCGCGGAGCGGGGCCGCCGGCCTCGTGCCTCTGCTGGAGCGATCGGAATATCTCACGAACCTGCTCACGCACGGCGTGACCGCCTTCGAGATCATCTTCGCGATCGGCCTGTGGTGCGGGCCGACGCAGCAACTCGTGGCCAGAGTCGGGCTGGTCGGGTGGCCACTCGTCGGCCTGTTGGCGGGCGAGCCGCTCTGGGGGCTGACGATGGCCCTGTTCGCGTTGCCGCTGGCCATGCGACGGTAGTGCGACCCGACACGCGTGGTGGTTCGGGGATGCCTATGCCCCGACGCCGGACGTTCGCTCCGTCGACCAATCCGCTTAGACGGATCGGTGCCCGCTGTCCTTCGCTCTCTCGATGCTGACTGCGCTCCGGCATCCTGCCTGCGCTTGTCAGCAACGCCGGCTCTCGGGGCATAGGCATCCCCTTCCCGTCAGCCGCCGCCAGCGAGCAGCCCGCGGAACGCCATTTCTCCTGGTGGGCAAAGCTGTTACCCTCCGCGCGCCGCTTCCCCCACGAGGCAGTTCCCCCGGCGCCGGAGATGCATATCGATGAGTTGTGTCATGCAAAGCACTGCCTCCAGTGCATGTGGCCGGAGGGCGATGCAGGCCTCTGCGCTGACGATCCTGTTGGCCGTGCTCGTGGGCTGCGGCACGACGAGGATGAGCGATTCAAAACGCACCGCCACAGAGCAGTTGCTCGTCTCTCAGGCGATCGACCGGGCCGTGATGCGGATCGACGTCCGTCCGCTGGCGGGCAGGAAGGTGTTCCTCGAAACGGCGTTCATGGACGACGTCGAGGATGGCAAGTACCTCGAAAGCGCGATGCGGCACCAGTTGATGGCCACGGGCTGTCTGCTGGCCAAGGATCGCGATGCGGCCGAAGTCGTGGTCGAGGCCCGTGCGGGAGCGGTCGGCACGGACCGCAGTTCGGTTCTGCTCGGCATCCCGGCGACGAGTGTCACGCTCAAAGGCAACGAAACCTCCACGCCGGAACTCGTGCTCGCCAAGCGATCAGAGCAACGCGGGGTGGCAAAGCTCAGCGTCTATGCCTACGAGCGGGAGAGTGGGCAGCCGGTCTGGCAGAGCGGCGAGGAGCACGTCGCCAGCCATGCCCGCGACCGCTGGCTCTTCGGAGCCGGGCCCTGGCAAGACGGAGAGATTCACGACGAGCCGGCGTTCGCGGGCCGGGCTATTCACAAGCGCAACGCGAAAGCTGTTTCCGACGTCGTAGCGCAGGATCCCGCGGCGCTCGCGGGCATGGTGGACCTCTCGAAGCCCAAAGTCTTTGCTGGTTTGCCTGCGGGAGGCGACGCGACGCCCCGCCCTCCCACCGCCATCGCCGACCAGCGGCCAGTCGACCTGCCGACCGTGCGGTGATGTGGAGCTTGTGTGGGTCGCAGGTGATCCTCCCGCCGCCTCTTCTTTCCTGATGGAACGGACGGGAAGGGGAGGCCTATGCTCCATGAGCCGGCGTTGCTGACCAGCGCAGGCAGGATGCCGAAGCGGAGGCGATCTGGCTAGCGCAGTCAGCATCGAGTGAGCGAAGGCCAGGATGGCCGTAGCGAACGTCCGGCGACGGGGCATAGGCCTCCCCGAACCACCACGCGAGAGGCTCACTCGCGCCGTCTCAGCCGTCGCCCGCGAGCAGCACGCGGAATGCCGCCTCGTCGATCACCTTCACGCCGAGCTTCGTAGCCTTCTCGAGTTTGCTGCCAGCCTCCTCGCCGGCCACGACATAATCGGTCTTCTTCGAGACGCTCCCTGAGGCCCGTCCGCCCGCCTTGCGGATCGCCTCCTCGGCCTCTTGCCGCGAGAAGCCAGCGAGCGAGCCCGTCACCACGAGCGTCTTGCCCGTGAGCGGCCCCTCGCTCACTCGCTCCGATTCCGGCACATCAAGCGCCACGCCTGCCTGCTCCAGGCCGTGCAGCACCCTTTTCCCGTAGCTGCTCGCCAGCCACTCGTGGACGCTGGCTGCGATCACCGGGCCGATATCATCCACGGCGGAGAGTTCGTCGATGCCTGCTGCGCGGAGCTGGTCGAGCGAGGAAAACCGGCGGCAGAGCAGGGAGGCCACCCGCGGGCCGACGTGGCGGATGCCGAGCGCGTTGAGCACGCGGACGAGCCCGCGGCTGCGGCTGGCGGCGATCTGCTCAACGAGTGACTGCGCCGATTTCTCACCCATTCGTTCGAGCGGCTCGAGCTGGGCCGCAGTCAGTGCGTAGAGATCGGCGTAGTCTTTCACGAGGCCCGTGGTCACGAGCTGCTCGACGAGCTTGTCGCCAAGCCCCTCGATGTCCATCGCGCCGCGCGATGCGAAGAACTTGAGCCGCTCGCGGCAGCGTGCGGGGCAGTCGACGTTGGGGCAGCGGATAGAGACGCCCTCGGGATCGCGCTCGAGTGGCGTGCCGCATTCGGGGCACTCCGTGGGCGGCGACCAGGGTTCGAGATCGTGCGTCCGCAGGTGCTTTTCAACGCGAACGACGTGTGGGATCACCTTGCCCGCCTTCTCGACCACGAGCACGTCCCCCACGCGGACGTCCTTCCTCGCCACCTCGTCGGCGTTGTGCAGACTCGCACGACGGACGGTCGTGCCGGCAAGCTCCACCGGCTCGAGATCGGCCACCGGCGTCACCGTGCCACCGCGGCCCACCTGCACGCGGATGCCCGCCAGCTTGGTCGTGGCCTCGAACTTCTCAAACTTCCAGGCGATCGCCCAGCGGGGGCTTTTTGCTGTCGTGCCGAGCCGGCGTTGTTGATCAAAGCGGTTCACCTTCACGACGAAACCGTCCACTTCGAAGTCGAGCGAGTGCAGCTCCTCGATCAGCGATGTGCCGTATTCGACGAGTGCGTCGAGCGAGGCAAACGCACGCGTCCGCGGCGCAACGGGCAGGCCCGCCTGCTGCGCCCATGCGAGCAGTTCCGATTGCGATGCCGCGCCGAGGCCGGTCGCATCCCCCACGCCGTGGCAGAAAAACCGTAGCGGCCTGCTGGCACACTCCCGCGGGTCGAGCAGGCGGATGCTGCCGGCGGCCACGTTTCGCGTGTTGGCGAAGGGGGCGAGCCCCGCCTCCGCCTGCTGCTGGTTGAGTGTGACGAGGTCGCAATTCGTCATGTAAACCTCGCCGCGAACCTCGATTCGCTCAGGCGGGCTGTCGATGGCCAGCCGGAGCGGCACGCCGTGGATCGTGCGGACGTTGTGCGTGATGTCGTCGCCGACCGTGCCATTGCCGCGGGTGGCACCCAGCACGAGCAGTCCGTGCTCGTAGGTGAGCGAGACGGCCACGCCGTCGATCTTCAACTCCAGCACCCACTCGATGGGGCCAGAGTCCGACTCCTGCCAGAGCTTTTCGACGCGACGTCCCCAGGTGGCGAGGTCGGCGGCGCTGTACGTGTTGTCGATTGAGAGCATCGGCTGCCGGTGCCGCACCGATTCGAGTTCCGGCACCGGCTCGTCGCCGACCCGCTGCGTCGGGCTGTCGGCCGCCACCAGTTCGGGATGTTTTTCCTCGAGCGCACGCAGGTCGGCGAGCAGGCGGTCGTACTCGCGGTCGCCGATCTCAGGCGCCGCCTCGACGTAATACTTCCGGTCGTGGTGCCGGATCTGTTCCCGCAGGTGTTCGATCTGACGGGCTGCCGACACGGTCACGGTCGTTCCGTCCCGGCGGCATCGCTGTCGCGGCTGCGTCGGGCCGTCGACTCCTGCTCGCGCTCCCGCTTCTGCCGCTCCCCGTCGAAATGATCGATGGCCACGGCGCCGACCGTCGCGAGGGCGAGTACGGCGATCTGGCCGGCCAGGAGCGTGATGCCGTGTCGGTCCATCAGCTGCTCAAGGGCATGAGGTGCGGTGGAAAGACTCTCGCGCCGCACGCCCCGCAGCACGAACAGACAGTAGCTCGATGCCGTGATCGTAAACAAGAACCCCACGACCCCGAGGATCGCATAGAACGGATTGGGACGTGGGCGTGGCATGGGTGTGCTCCGTTCAGCCTTCAGGCGGGGTGAATCTCAGATACGTCAGTCGCGCGGCCGGTCAGTGTGACCGGGCGGTGCCGTAGCGATCGGCGAGGAAGTTGACGATTGGCTCTGGGCCGGAGACGAAGGCCCGGCCGTTGGCCACCGGCACGCCGGCGGGCAGATCGCCCTGCGGGAGGACGAGCACCGGGCACGACTGGTTTTCCTCACCGACCATCGCCACCACCTCGGGCCGGGGTCGCGGGACATCGACCAGTCTGACGTCGAGTGCCTCGACGAGCTTTGGATAGTAGTACAGGAGGCCGGCGATGGTCGCGCACTCCGGGCAATACAAGCCGCCCGTGCCATGCTTGGACTCGGGGAATCCGGCGCGGAGAAGAAACAGGATCGGCTTGGCGGTCGTGCTCATGGAGTGGCTCTTCGGTGTTCGGAGTGCACGGTTGGACAAAGGCCAGCAATCGGCGGCACCGCGGACGGTGCTCCCGAAGTGTAGCCGCGTCCCCTTAAGATACCGCCTCACGACCGCCACGGGAAAATGGAAGCATGCCCCCCGACTTTTCACACATCCGGCCCGAAAGGCTCGCCGCCCTTATTTCGCGGTCTCCCAAGGCGGAGCTTCATGTTCACATCGAGGGCACGCTCGAGCCGGAGCTCGCCTTCGAGATCGGCCGCCGCAACGGCATCGCGTTGCCCTACGACTCACCAGAGTCGCTGCGCAAGGCGTTTGCCTTCGCCGACCTGCAGAGCTTTCTCGACATCTACTACGCCGCCGCGGCCGTGCTTCGCACGGAAGACGATTTTCATGACCTGACATGGGCCTATCT
Source organism: Candidatus Kuenenia stuttgartensis (assembly GCA_945877135.1). Classification (GTDB taxonomy): domain Bacteria; phylum Planctomycetota; class Planctomycetia; order Pirellulales; family UBA1268; genus CAMCQY01. Next base: position 21,253 of record CAMCQY010000028.1, on the reverse strand, counting down.
CCAGAGGGCCCATGCCGACACCGTGGTCCGCGCAGAGATCTTCTTCGATCCGCAGACCCACACCGCACGGGGCGTGCCCTTCGAAGCGGTGGTCGGCGGCATGTCGCGGGCGATCGCCCGAGCCCGCGACGAACTGGGCATCTCGGCGGCACTGATCATGTGCTTCCTGCGGCATCTCGCGGAACGGGAGGCCTTCGAGACGCTCGAACGGGCCGAGCCTTTCCGCGAGCATCTGCTCGGCGTTGGCCTCGACTCGGGCGAGCGGGGAAACCCGCCCGAAAAATTCGCGAAGGTGTTCGACCGCTGCCGCAGGCTTGGCCTCCACGCCGTCGCCCATGCGGGCGAAGAGGGACCGCCCGCCTCGATCACGGCAGCCCTCGATGCCCTCGGCGCCGAACGGATCGATCACGGTGTGCGGTGTCTCGAGGACCAGAGCGTGGTCGCCCGGCTCGTGCGGGAGCGGATTCCGCTGACGGTCTGTCCGCTCTCCAACGTGAAACTCCGCGTGTTCGACACGCTCGCCCACCACACCCTGCCGAAACTGCTTGCCGCGGGCCTGCGGGCGAGCGTGCATTCCGATGATCCTGCCTACTTCGGCGGCTACGTGAACGAGAATGTTCGGCAGGTGTTCGCAAGCTTGCCGCTGACTGCGGCCGACGCCTACACGCTCCTGCGGAATAGTCTCGAATCGAGCTTCCAGCCGGCGGCTGAGCAGGCCCGGAACATTGAGCGGCTCGATGAACTGTTTTTCATCTGACAAAAAAGAGGCACGTCAGAGTGTTCTCGCGCCTCATTTCCATGCAAGCCCGAAGCGCAAGCGAGAGGAATCCGCGATCCATCTCGCTAGGTCGAACGCATTCCCTTGCTTGCGCTGCGGGCTTGGATGGATGCGGGCTTGGATAGCTGCGGGCGTGGATGGCTGTCCTACGCCGTGATCCGATGGCCGTGGAACGCGAGGCCTTCGCAGGCCTCGACCACGCGGTCGACGTCGATCCCTGCCATCGCGAGCATGTCGGTCTTGCGATCATCCCACTTCGGTCGCATCGAGGCCGGCGGCTCTACGGTGGCATGGATCCGGCCGTAGGGGCCATTGCGATCGGCGGGCACTGGGCCGAAGAGGCCGACACAGGGCGTGCCCACCGCCGCAGCGAGGTGCAGCGGTCCGGTGTCGCCCGAGACGAAGAGCCGCGCGAGGCGGCAGAGGGCGCCGAGGTCTTGGAGCGATGTCTGCGGCGCGACGACTGTCGCCTGGGGCGCGGCCGCGGCGATCCGCTCGGCACTGCCCCGCTCCCGGTCGCCACCCCAGACGATGACCGATGTCAGCCCGTGCCGCTCGTGCAGACAGCGGGCCACTGCAGCGAACCGTTCCTCTGGCCAGATCTTCGACGCCCATCCCGCGCCAGGGTTGATCACGACCGGCGTCGACGCCAGCCGCAGCGAGGCCAGCCACTCCTGCATGCGGTGGCGACTCACAGGCCAGTCGGGCATGTCGAAGGCAGGCGTCGCCTCACGCACGCCCAGTCGCTCGAGCAGGTCGCAGTTGCGGTCCACGACGTGTGCGGCCGTCGAGGGCACGGTGCAGGTATAGGCCAGCCACGCTGCCTCACGCGACTCCGGCCGCGCATGGCCGATCCGCAGTGAAGCGCCGGAGAGCCAGGTGGGCACTGCGCTCTTGAGCAGCCCCTGCATGTCGATCGCGACGTCGGCGCGGAAGTCGAGCAGTTGACGACGGAGCGACCGCACCGCCTGCCAGGACTTCATCCAGCCGCGCGGCAGGCGAAAGAGGTGATCGATGGCGGGATGGCCGGCGAGCACGTCGGCGGCGCGGCCTTCGACCACCCAGCCGATCCGCGTGGCGGGAAACGCCCGCTTCAGCGCCACCGCGGCGGGGATGCCGTGGAGCACGTCGCCGATGGCGGAGAGTTTGACGAGAACGATCGCGTGTGGGGCATCCATGCCTCGCACTCCGTGGTGAAAAACGCTGTCCGACTCCGAAAGTTCACCCGGCCCGGGGTTTCCGGGCAAGCCCAGTTTGGCTGTCGTCCGCCGCTCCGGCCGAGGGCTGGTCGGTTGGAGGTGTGGGACCTAGCCTTAGGGCTCATCTCCACCCGGCGACCCCAGCGGTTCCACCACGGTCTCTTTGCATGACACACGGCCACGAAACGGCGGTGCACCCGGACTTTCGCGGCATCGATGTCGCCGGCTTCTGCGCCGCCATCGACCGTCTGAAGGCCGAGGCACATGCGAACATCGGGCCTGCCGACCTGGCCCACCTGCGACGGATCGAGGCCTATGGCCGCGTGGCCACGCTCCTGGGCTATGCCACCGCCTGGATCATCCCCAACCCGCTCTCCGCCTTCCTGCTCAGCCTCGGGCAATTCACTCGCTGGCTGCTCGCGCATCACATCCTGCACCGCGGCTACGACCGCGTTCCGGACGTTCCCCGTCGCTACACGAGCCGGGTCTTCGCACGTGGCTGGCGGCGGTACATCGACTGGTTCGACTGGCTGCTGCCCGAAGCCTGGGATTACGAACACAACACGCTCCATCACTATCACACCGGTGAGGACGGCGATCCCGACGTCGCGGAGCGGCACCTGGAGTTCCTCCGCCGCATGCGGATACCGGTGGTTCTCAAATACGCACTCGTCGCGATCGTGGCCTGCACCTGGAAGATCATCTACTACGCGCCGAATTCGCTCGGCGTCATGCACCACGACGGCGGTCGGCGACGACGGGAGTCGATTGCCGTGCTCACGGTGGGCAGCGTGCTCGACTTCCGAAGGCCGGCGGTGAGACGGCTCTGGCTGCACTGCTACGCCCCCTACGCTGGCTGGCACTTCGTGGTTGTGCCGGTCCTCTTTCTGCCGCTCGGCACGGCCGCGGTGCTGGCGGTGTTGATCAACAAACTACTCGCCGAGGCGATCACCAATGCCCACGCCTTCCTCGTGATCGGCCCCAATCACACCGCCGACGACCTCTACCGCTTCCGCTTCCACTACGGACGGAAGGAGGAGTTTTACGTGACATCGGTGCTGGGCTCGGCCAACTACCGGTGCGGCCCGGAACTGGTCGATTACATGAGCATCTGGCTCAACTACCAGATCGAGCACCACCTCTTTCCCGACCTCCCGATGCGGCAGTATTGTCTGATCCAGCCCCGGGTGAAGGCGTTGTGTCTCGAGCACGGCCTGCCCTACCGGCAGGAGAGCGTGTTCCGACGCTTCGGCAGGATGCTCGACATCTGCGTGGGAAAGACAAGCATGCGGCAACTCGAGGCGTTTCCCGCGGTCGAGGCGGCGTCTGTCGCCGCCCCGGTTACTTGATCAACTCGATGTCGGACAGCACCCAGGAGCGGTTGAAGTAGGGCTGGGTCGGGCCGTAGAGCCGGAAGTAGCTGAACCAGCCTTTGCCCGGGAGTGTCTTGATCCAGTTGCTCTCAGGCATGCCGGCTGGGGCCGCGGGGCCGAACGTGAGGTCGACCGATCCATCGGGATTGGTGACGATGGAGTCACGCGACGAACGATCGGGAGCAGCGCCCGTCTTCACAAAGCAACGGGTCTCGTTGTCGTAGACGGTGACCGACCAGAACTGCGTTACGGGAACGTCCTTCGGAACCCTGAGGCGATAGGTCTTTCCACCGTCGAGCCAGCGGCCCTCGCTGTCCTTCGCGGCCTCGAGGTAGACCTGCCCGATGCCGACAACGCGGCCCATCATGCCCACTGAAACGCCGACAGCTTCGTAGAACCAGCTCGTGCGTTCGTCCAGTTGCGTGTGGTGTGGGGCTTCCTGATTGGTCTCCTTGAGGAACAGTGAGATCTCCCAGTTTCTGGTGGGCCAGACTTTCGCCCCCTCGAACCGCTTCTGGTAGGCGATGGCGCGGGCCATCACCTCACCGGTCTGCGCGGCGTCGATGAGAATCTGCTTCTGCCGCTCGGTCGGGCTGAACGGCTTGCCCTTCTCGATTCCCAGCGGCTGGAGCATCCCCATCATCATCCGGTCACGCTCGTGGACCGGTTCCTGCTGAATGACCTTCGCGAGGCCCTCCCAGTAGGCGAGGCCTCGTGGTTGTTCTCCGCTCCACGCGCGGCCCGCCGGCGAGACGTGTCGTGTCGGGGCTGGGTTTTCCCGCTGGCTGTATGGATAGATCTTCAATCCGTCGATGAGCAGCCTCGCTTTGGCCGGATCGGGATCGAGCACGCGATGGGCGGAAAAGACGTTGACCGTCGGCGAACGAAAGACGAAATACCCCTCCGGCGACATGTCCGCGTCGTCGGGGCCGAGAATGAGATACTTTCCACCCGCGCCCTTGTCGGGGCCGGTCTGGCCGGAATCGGTGATGGGCCGCTGCCAGAAATCGGTGAAGCCGCCCGCCGTCGGGCCGGCGGGCACCTCGAACACCAGCGGACCGGTCTCTTTCAGATTGGGAAACGCCATGATGTAGGGGGTCGTGGCGTTGGCCGTGAGAAGGCCGAGCTTGTCCTGAAAGGTGAGGTAGTCAACGTAGTCGAGCTTCCCGGCCCCGAACTTGCTGAGGTGCTCGCTCTGCCATTGCTCCATCGCCATCAGTGGCAGGGCCCAGAGGTAGGCCTGGCAGGCCCGCTGAAAGTCGATGTCGTCGAAGACTTTCGCAACGGTTTCGTCGGTTGGGTAGCCGTTCTCCAGCTCGAGCGGGCCGAGCCGCGATGCGACGGTTCCGGTGGTGGGGAGGAGCTGCCCGTGGGCCGCGGGCAACGTCAGGCCGCTGATGAGCGCGGCGATGAGAGCGAATCCTTTGGACATGGTCATGATGTGTGTCTCCTGGCAGCGTTGTTTGAAAATCATCGTGGCGCGGTCACGGCGCCTTCTCGATGTCGCCGGGCTTCCAGCTCCTGTCGATGGCCGCTGCGGTCGGGCCATAGAGCCGGAGCACGGCAAAGTACCCCTTGCCAGGCACCGTTGTGAGCCAGTTGCCTGCCTTGTCGGCTGGCGGCGTGGGGCCGAAATAAAGGTCCGTGCTGCCGTCGGCGTTCTGCGCCGGCATGTCGCGCGAGCCGAGCGACGGGAATGGCTGGCCGTTGGCGAGCCCCGAGCCATTTTCGGCCTCGTAGAGCGTGACTGACCAGAAGTTGGCGGCAGGGATGTCTGCCGGCAGACGGAGACGGTAGCTGCTGCCGCCCGACAGGTTCGCACCGTTGCCATCGACGAAGGTGATCATGTATTTGGCACCCCGCCCCGGAGTCTGCGACAGCATGCCCGGACTGACCGAATAGTAGTTGGTGAAAAACCAGATCCGGGCGTCGAGATCGAGATAACCCCCGGCCACCCTGCGCCAGCCGAGGTCGAAAGGCCCGCCGAGATGCTCCGGGGTCGCGTCGGCCATCGGGTTGATCCACCGGCGGTCAGGATAGATTCGCAGGGAGCGACCGGCGACCACATCCTCGAAACCGATGACGCGGCTCATCTTGTAGGCCGTCTTCGCGGCGTGATCGAGGATCGCCCGTGTCTTTGCGTCCGGCTCGAAAGGCGTACCCTTGGCAATGCCGATCGAGGCAAGCATGCCGAGCCCATCGGAGTCGGCAAGGCTGGTGCCCTCGCTCTCCACCAGTTTCTTCAGTTCGTCGAAGGCGCTGCCGTCACGAATCGGCAGCATGTCGACCGGCACGCCGGATGCATCGGGAAACTGCATCGGCCTGGCGGTTTCCTTACCGTTGAGTGGATAGATCTTCGACTGCTCGATGAGTGCGACGGCCGGCGCGAGGTTCTTCGGGTCTTGATAGAACGCGCGCAGGAAGACGAACGCGGTGTTGGTCGGCGACCGGTAGACGAAATAGCCTTCCGGCACCGTGTCCTTGAAGCCGGGGGGCAGCAGCAGAAACTTTCCACCCTTGCCGGCATCTGGTCCCGGCAGGCCGACGTCTCCGAAGAACCTCCCGCCATCGACCGGGATCGGCCGCTGCCAGGCATCGAGCAGGATGCCCTGGAGATTGGGCGGTGACTCGAATACGAGCGGGCCGTCTGTTCCGAGGTCGACATAGCCCATGGCATAGATGACATCGGAGTTGGGGGTTGTCACCAGCGTCTTGGCGTCGAGGCGTTTCTTCCAGACCGGTAAGACGTGGTAGCCAGCGCCGAAGACCTTTTCCGAGCCAACCTTCATGCCGAGCGTGTTGACGAGCGGCAGGGCCCAGAGATAGGTCTGCGTCGCCCGCTGGAACAGCAGTTCATCACGCAGCGTCTGCGCGGTCGCGGGCGTGGGCCGGTTCTCCGCGAATGGGAGGCTGCTGAGTTCCTCAAAGCGGGGGAGCTGCGCCGATGCCGACCCGGCGGGCAGGAGTAGGCCAGCGATAGCGGCCGAGAGCAGTGCGTGAGTGAGAACGGTCTTCATTACGGTCTCCAATGGAAAACGCTAGGAGTCACCAATTCCGGCCAGTTCGCACATCACGGCGGATGTGACCGACTGCGGGCAGCTCCACACCAAAAAGAACATCGACTCGCGGACGAGCCGCTCGGCCGGATGGCCCGCCACGAAGCCGGCCCCCTTCGAGGCCGTGAGCGCCGCCTGCGCGGCCCGCACGACGAGGCCGTTGGCGTGGGCCCGCAGCCGATCGCGATCGGCCGGTTCGATGCCACCCTCCGCGGCCTCGTCGAGCTGCCGCCAGAGTTCATCCACTTCGGCCCGCAGGCCGGCGGCCACCGGCTCGAGCGCCGGCCGCCCGTGGGCCTCCTCGTCGAGGATGGCGATGGCCGCCCACGTGGAGCCCACCGCCAGCGCCGTCGTCGCCAGGCCGCCTGTCCGCACGCCGGCCCCGGCTGGCACGATGACGTCTGCCGGCTCGACATCCCGGAAGACCACGCTCGACGTGCGGCTTCCGGACAGGGCGAGCATCTGCAGGGGCGGCGCGATGTCGAGGCCCCGCGCGGCGGTAGGCACGACGAAGAAAAACTGTTCGCCGGTCTCGGTGAGGGCACCGGTGACGATCGTGTCGCTCGAGTCGGCGCCGGTAACCCAGGGACAGAGGCCCGTGAGCCGCCAGGTGCCGTTGCTGCGGGCTGCAACCAGCGCCGGCGTGCCCAGGTGGCGGCGGCTCGTCGAGAGCTGTGAGATGCCCACTGTGGTTGGCGTATCGCCACGGGCCAGGGCAGGCAGCCGGGATGATCGCAGGGCTGGCTCGCCCCCCGCGATGATCCTGCAGGCGCTGGCCCACTGGGTGAGGGCAAGCGCGGTCGTCAGGCAGCGGGCCGAGAGTGCGGCAAGCATTTCGAGGACCGCGGACTCCGTGGCGGCGGTGCCGCCGCAGTCGGCGGGGATGAATCCCGCCAACGCCCCCGACCGGGCCAGCGATGCGAAGGCCCCGCTTCGCCACGGCCCGATGTCGGCGGTCTCCTGCGCGAGGCCGGCCAACGTTTCGCAGAGGGCCGAGAGTGCAGCGGGGTCGGGATGGCGGCAGCCGGGAGTGAACATGCCGCTATTATGCAGGGCGGGGGTCGAATGAAAATCGCCGCTCGCTATACTGCGGCTCCTTCTGGCAGGTTCTCCCCCTCCATCTCCACTTCACGTCCGGAGCCACACCATGAGCCAGGCCGAAGAATCCCGCGCCATTCGTGCAGCCAGAGGCAGCGTCCCCGCGAACGGGAGTGCCAGCCTTGGCCTGCATGCACCGCCGAGGCTCGACGAGCTTTCCCCCGAGAAGCTCTACGAGAAGTGCATGGCGCTGGCCCGCAACCTCTGGTGGAGCTGGCATCCGGAAGTGACCAATCTGTTCCGGGAGCTCGATCCGATCCGGTGGCGGCAACTCGACCACAACCCGATCGCGCTGCTGGCGGAGTTCACCCCCGAGCGTCTGGAAGCCCGCGCCGCGGAACTCGTGCTCTACAGCCGGATCAACCAGGCGTACCGCCGGCTCAAGGAATACATGGCCGGCGATTCGACCTGGAGCAACGTCCATGCTGGCGTGCTCGGCTCGAAGCCGGTGGTCTATTTCTCCGCTGAGTTCGGTATCCATGAGTCGGTGCCGATCTATTCGGGTGGCCTGGGCGTGCTCTCCGGCGACCACATCAAGAGCGCCAGCGGCCTGGGCATCCCGCTGATCGCGGTGGGCCTGTTCTACGACCAGGGCTACTTCAAGCAGCAGCTCGACATCGACGGCTACCAGCACGAGGAATACCTGCAGTCGCGAACGGAGGCGCTGCCGATCGAGCCGGCGCTCTGTGCCGATGGCAAGCCGATCACCGTGCAGATCGACACGCGTTCGGGACCGATCTTCGCCAAGGTCTGGAAGATGGCGGTGGGCCGGATCAACCTGTTCCTGCTCGACTCCGACGTGGAGGTGAACAACCCGGAGGACCGCGAACTGACGAGCCGTCTCTATGGTGGGGATTCCCGGCTGCGGATTCGGCAGGAACTCGTGCTCGGCGTCGGCGGCGTGCGGGTGATCCGGGCGATGGGGATCGTGCCTGGCGTCTACCACCTCAACGAAGGGCACTCGGTCTTCGCCACGCTGGAGGCAGTCCGTGGACGGATGGAGCGTGACGGCTACTCCTTCGACGATGCGGTCCGCCGGGTGGCCCGCCAGACCGTGTTCACGACGCACACGCCCGTGCCCGCCGGCCACGACCGTTTTGACGGCGGCCTGATCGAGGAATACCTCGGCCCGATGCGGGACTCGCTTGGGATTTCTCACGACCAGTTGATGGGAATGGGACGGGTCGATCCCAATAACCACAGCGAGCCGTTCTGCATGACGGTGCTGGGGCTGAAGATGTCGCGGCGGGCGAATGCCGTCAGCGCGTTACACGGCCACGTGAGCCGCAAGATGTGGTCGGGCCTGTGGCCGTGGCGAGTCGAGGAAGAGGTGCCGATCGGCCACATCACCAACGGCGTGCACGTGCCGAGCTGGCTCTCCTGGCAGATGCTGCAGCTCTACGACCGCATCTTCCCGGCGAACTGGTTTCGCCGCATGGGCGAGCCCGATGTCTGGCAGAAGATCCACGAGTGCGATCCGGGCGAACTCTGGGAGACGCACTACGCTCTCAAGAACCTGCTGCTGCAGTTCGTGCGGCGGCGGCTGGCGCGGCAGTGCCGCCGACGCGGCGAGTCCGACGAGGCGGTTGAGGCAGCACGCGCGGTGCTCGATCCCAACATCCTCACGATCGGATTCGCGCGGCGGTTCGCCACCTACAAACGGGCCGATCTCGTGCTCGCCGACCTCGATCGGCTCCATGGGTTGATCAGCAATCCCGACCGTCCGATTCAGATCATCTACGCGGGCAAGTCGCATCCGGCGGACGAGCCCGGCAAGGCGTTGATTCGCAAGATCGCCAACCTGCGGAACGACAGTCGGTTCGCAGGCCGCGTCGTCTTCATCGAAGACTATGACATCAACGTCTGCCGGCATCTGATTCAGGGTGTGGACGTATGGCTCAACAACCCGCGGCGGCCGCTCGAAGCCTCGGGCACCAGCGGCCAGAAGGTGGTCTATAACGGCGGGCTCAACTGCTCCATCCTCGACGGCTGGTGGGCGGAGGCTTTTGACGGCCGCAACGGCTTCGCCATCGGCCGCGGCGAGACGCACGCCAATGACGAGATCACCGACCGCCGCGATGGCGAGGCGCTCTACAAAGTGCTGGAAGAAGAGGTGATCCCGCTCTTCTACGATCGCGACAGCGACGGCCTGCCGCGGGCGTGGATCAGAATGATGATGAACTCGATCAGTTCACTGGCCTGGCGGTTTAGTGCGCACCGCATGGTGATGGATTACGCCCGGATGTGCTACGTGCCGGCCGCCGGGGGCGTGTCGTGCGACATGCACAGCCGGTAGCTCTCCATGCAAGCCCGACGCGCGAGCGAGGGAATCCTCGATCCATTGCCGTGAGGCCAACCGTATTTCCCTTGCTTGCGCTGCGGGCTTGGATGAGAGGCACCTGCGCCCCCGCTCCCATGCAAGCCCGACGCGCGAGCGAGGGAATCCGTTATCGCTCCGCCGAGCGGAGCGTGCGGAGGCTGGCGACGGCCGTGTCGAGTTCGGTGACGAGATGGTCGAGGGCCTCATTCGAGTAGGTGGCTTTGTCGGCGGCGGTCCGCAGCGATGTGGACCAGTCCACCCGCCGGCCGGGTGGCAGGTCCTCGACGGCGAAAGCCCGCTTGGTGGGCAGCCCGAAGGTGAAGCGTTGGCCATCCACGTGGATGGGCCGCTCTTCGCGGGTGCCGCCCTCGATGATTCGCAGCGGTTCGTCGACAGGCTCGAGGCTGCCATCGTTGGCTGACGACACGAGCCAGGCGCAGGTGGAGCAGGTGCCCGATTGCGGGTCGATCCGCACGAGGTGCCGAACGATGAGATCCTCGTGGTCGTCGTCGCGCAGCATCAGCGAGGGAGCGTCAAACACGACTGCCGTGCCGTGACTCCCGACACAGGCGATCTCGCCGAGGCTCTTCTGCTTGGCGTTCAGCACCTGCCGGCCCAGAAAGTCGAGCGACAGGCCCGCGATGGTGGCATCGGGGGCGACCACGGTCAGTCGATCGTTCACCCGCATGCAATGTCCGATGCCGACCTCGACGAGTTCGTGCCGAGGAGTGGTCCCTCTGGCGACCGAGGTCTCCACGGGACGCACGGTGGCGAGGATCGCAAGCGTGATCTCGGTCACAACTGCCTTGATTGATTCGGAGACATCGGCGGTGTCGCCGCTGGCGAACCGCGGTGTGGCGAGAAGCACAATCCGGTTCCAGCGGTCGCGGTCTGGCTCGTCCACCACCGTGCCGGCCTCGATGACCGTGATCGGTCGTGGGAGGGGCGGCTTTTCATCCGCAGCAGCGGCGGCAAAGGGAGCGAGGCAGGCGAGCGTGATCACCACCAGACGCGGCCATTCTGCAGCCCGACCTGCAGGCTGGCGGAGGTACGATGAATGATCTCCGAATCCGACCACGGCGTCGCTCCTCTGGCCCGCGGCTCCCGCGGGGGCGAGATCATGGGGAGAGAGCGGCGTCGAATCAAGAGCGATGGGACGGCGGATGCGAAAGAGGACGTGGGCCGCTTTTTTGCTGCTTCGCTATTTCGCCGGGGCAGCCTGGGCCCGCGAAAATTCGAGTTCGGCCCGCCAGCGTTCCACGCGCCGGGCCGTCTCAGCCTGCTCATTTTTCGCCGCGGCGGCCTGCTCCTCGGCCTCTTCGAGAGCCTTGCGGGCAGCAGCCACTTGCGATTCCGCGACTTGCATGGCATCGGCGGCGGCCTTGGCCTTCTCCGCGGCGGACTGCCCGACCGCAGCAGCGTCGGCGAGCACCTTCTCGGCGAGTTGCAGGCGCTTGGCCAAGGGAGGCGGATTGGTGTCGAGCGTGCCAGCCTGCGAGGCATCGGCGGTGGTGAACGCCGTCACCGCGCCGCTCCAATCGCCCGCGAAGATTCGAGAACCGTCCGTGGTCACGGCGACTCGCGTGCCGATGTCGGCGAGCGGAGCTGTCTCCCGCTCCAGCGGCCCGTCGGCCTTCCAGAGCTTCACGCGTCGGTCGCGGCCGGTGGTGACCAGCCGCCCGTTGGGCAGCCAGGCCACGCCTTCCGCGCCACCGGAATGGGCCTGCCAGGTCTTCAGTTGCTTCGATTCCTTCGGGTCCCAGAGCCGAAGCGACCCGTCTTCCGATACGGTTGCGAGTACGCCGCCATCGGGTCGCCAGGCCATCGCGGTGATCGCCGCCGTGTGGCCCTTGAGCGTGCCATGCTCGCGGCCCCCACGCGGCTCCCAGAGAAACAGGTTGCCGGCGCGATCGCCCGTGGCCAGGAGTGCTCCCTGACGCGATGACTGCGGGGAGAACTCAATCGCCGTCACCCAGTCGGTGTGTTTGCGAAGCTCACTCTCGACCTCGCCGTCGGCGGTCGTCAGCAGCCGGACAACCCGTGCCGGGCCACCCAACGCGACCAGCCGCTGATCGGCCGACAGATCAGCGGCCAGCACCTCGTCGTATTCATCGCCGAGCTCGGCGATGCGGGCTCCCTTCGCGACGTCCCAGATCACGACTCGGCCGCTCTTGGCCGCCTCGCCGCCGCCGGCCAGCAGCAGCTTGCCATTGCGTGTGAAGCGGACGGTCTTCACGACCCCCTCGGGAAACGGCAGCACGCCCAGCAGTTCGAGCGATGCCGTGTGATGGAGCAGCAGCTGGCGGCGGCCACCCACCGCCGCGACCTCTCCGTGGGGCGAGACGGCCAGGGCCGTGATCGTCGTGGGCCGCGCCGCTTCGGAAATCACTTCCAGTGACAACCGCGGCGGCATCACCAGCGGACCTTCCGGAGCCGCTACGGCGGCCGCGTCCAAGGCGATGGCCGCCGTCTTGCGGGCGACCGGACCGCCGCCCGCGCGTTCGATGGCGCCGCCGGCGATCCAACGCTTGATCACGTCGAGCATCTCGGCAGGAATCTTGTCGGACTCTGGCGGCATCTTCGGCTCCGACGCATGGCTCGCCAGTTGCCAGAGATACGAGCCATCGGCATCGCCTGCCGCGATCACCTCGCCCGAACTGCCCCCCGCCATCGTCTGGCCGTGGCTTGTCAGATCGAGGCCGCCCTTCTTCTTGTCGGGGTTGTGGCAGCCGCAGCACTTCTCGCGGAAGATCGGCAGCACCTGGTCGTTGAACGTGGGCGGGGCTTCGGCGGCGCGGGCCTTGGAAAAGGCCGCGAGCAGCAGCATGGCGAGAACGAAACGCAGCAGCATGACGGGCCGCCTTAGTGGTTGAAGATGAACTCGGGCGAGTTCAACAGCGCCCAGAACACATCCTCGATCGCCTGACGCTTGTCGGACGCATCGAGCACGGTGACGAGGGTTTCCAGTCGCTCCCGCTCCGTCGGCATCCGGCAGTAGCACCGCACGAAGAGTTCGTCGATGATCGCCGACGGCGTATCACCGGCCGCCAGCCGCCGTTCGATCAGCTTTCCCTGCCGGATGCGGTCGTTGGCAGCGTCGCCATTGAGTAGGTGGAGCGCTTGCGACAGGCTCGGGTCCATGCTGACGGCGCAGGTGCAGACATCCTCGCGGGTGGCACGTCCGAAGGTGGTGAGAAAATAGTTGGTCGTGCGGCCGTCGGCCATCTGCACGGCGCGGGCGCCAAGCGGCATGCCCGGAAACTTGTTCTTGGTGTCGGTCACTTCGGCCAGCACGTCGAGCAGCACCTCTGCCCGCACGCGGCGGACAGCGGCATGCGAGAAGTTCACGCTGTCGCCGCGGTTGGAGTCGTTCCAGTCGCTCGATCGCTGATAGGTGCGGGAGGTGACGATGCCGCGGATCAGCGTCCGGAAATCCCAGCCGCTCTCGGCGAAACGGCGGCTGAGTTCGGCGAGTAGGGCGGGGTTCGACGGCGGATTGCTGACCCGCGCGTCATCGGGCTCGTGGACAATGCCGCGGCCGAAGAAGTGGGCCCACGCGAGGTTCACGATGTGGCGGCCGAAGAACGGGTTGTCGGCCGACGTGATCCACGCGGCCACGGCCTCACGCCGATCACGGTCGGAAACCTTCGGCCGCTCTCCCCCGAGGAATTTCGGCGGCGCGGGTTTGCCCGTGACGGGATGATTCACCTCGCCGCCGCCGGCGTTGAAGATGATCGTTTCCCTCGGATCATCCGCCCGCTTGCGGCCGATTTGCGAGAAGAACGCGGCAAAGCCGTAGTAATCGTCCATCGTCCAGCGGTCGAACGGATGGTTGTGGCACTGGGCACACTGGATGCGCATGCCGAGGAAGGCCTGCGCCACATTTTCGGTCAGCTTGAGCGTATTGCGTTCGAGTTGAAAGTAATTCGAGGCAGGGTTGGCGAAGGTGCCGCCCGTGGCGGTGAGCAGATCCCGCACCATCGTGTCGATGGGCTCGTTGGCGGCGATCCGCCGGTCGAGCCACTGGTGATAGAGGATCGCCGCCTTCGGGCTGACATCGTTGCCCTGCGACCGAATCTGCAGAATCTCCGACCACTTCATCACCCAGAGTTCGACGAACTCCTTGCGGACCATGAGCTGATCGACGAGGCGGCCGCGCTTGTCGGGCGACGTGTCGGCGAGGAACGCCGCCCGCTCCTCGGGCGTCGGCACAAGCCCGATGAGGTCGAGCGTGGCCCGCCGCAGAAAGGTTTCGTCGTCGCAGATTCCAGAGGGGGCGATCCGCAGGCTGGCGAGCTTGGTATCGACGAGGTCGTCGATCCACGGGGTACCAACCGGCTGCCCGTCGCTGTTTGGGAAGGTGAAGGTCAGATCCTTTGGCACGACGATCAGCGGCGTGCCGGTTGTGATCGTGTCGTAACGGGCCATCACGAACGATTCGCCACGCGACCCCGGCGAGATCACACCGGCAGGCGAGACCTTCGCGGCCGGCTCGTTGCTCGAGCCATACCAGACAAGATCGGTGACGTCGCGGTCGGTGCCGTCGGAAAAGCGGGCCACCGCCACCAGAGGCTGCGCTGGGCCACTCGATTCGAGCAGCGCCGTCGGCGGATAAAGGTCGAGCGATTGCAGCGCGGGCACGCTCTGCGCCGGATCGGGCCCTGGGTCGTCAATCGCGCCGGCAGCGATCCACTGCTCGATGCGGGCGGCGAGGTCGCTGTCGGCCGTAAACCGCTTGCCGCCGGTGTGCGACACCGCGCCTGTGGCCTTCAGCAACAGCAGGCTGGCCTGTGGATTCCCCAGATCGATCCGTCGGCCCGGCAGTTCGCGGGTGATGCGGTGGTAGTCGCCTGCGGGATCGAATCCGAAGAGCGACAGCCGGAAGCCATCCTTGCCCCGTGCCGCGCCGTGGCAACTGCCCATGTTGCAGCCGGCCCGGGCGAAGACAGGCATCACATCCAGGCGGAATGAGAGCGGCGGATTGGATGACGCCGAAACCACCCGCAGCGGAATCGATCGCTCCTGCCCGCCATGGGACACGCGGATCGAGCCATCGCCGTCGGACAGCGGTTTGAACACCAGCCGGCCGGACTGGTCCCCCGCCTTTTCGACGGCGGCGAGTTTTGGGTTGGAAACCGTCACGCTGGCCAGTCCCGTGACGTCGATCGTGCGGCCATCCGCGAGCCGGGCCTGCACGATGACCTGCTGGCTGTCGCGGGCCGAGTCGAGCTGGACGGCGGGTGGATAGACATCGATGGCCACGGGGTCGGCGGCCAGCAGGCCATCGGCCATGCATGCCAGCAGAGCCAGTCCGGCAACGAGTCGCAGCGGCTGCGGTCTCATCAACGCGTCTCCTTCTTTTTTGCTGCCGCGGCATCGGTCGGCTCGGGCTTCGAGGGAGACTTCGGTGGAGCCAGCGGCTTGTCGATGCGGAGATTGGTGCCGGGCATCGAGTGCACCACCCACGTTCCCGCCATCGGCACACGGACCTGGCAGAAAATGTTGTCGTGTCGTCCCGGCGGGGCATCGGCTGCGACGGCGACGGGGAAGACCAGTTCGGTCGCGTCCGCGGCGAACTCGAGTTCTGGAGCCGCGGTCTTCGTCGGCAGGCCCATCAGCTTCGCCGTGGCGGTGCCCTCAAAGCTGCCTGGCTTTGTGACCTTGCATACGATTCTTGCCTCCTGCCCCGGCTCCGTGACGGCCTTCTCAGCGGTCAGTTCGATGAACGGCTCGGCAACGCGGATCATGATCGGCAGGCTCGACACCCAGCCCGATGGATCGTCTTTCCCCTTTACCGCCGCGATCACCACCGCCTGCCACTCGCCGACAGGGGCATCGGCAGTGGCATTGATCGTATAGACGGCCTCGGTGTCCGATTCGGGCACGTCAACGCCCGCCGGGGCACCGATGCCGGGTGGCTTGAAGGGAAAGCCCAGCTTGACCCTCCCTGTGAAACCCTGCTCTCGGACGACCCGCACCCGCAGATCCATGCTGCCACGACGAACGAGTGGCACCGATGGCTGCTCGACATCGACGCGGATTTTCGCCGGCTCGACGACAGCGACGGGAAGCCGGTCGCTCACGCTCGTTCGATACGTGGCGTTATTCGGCTGCCCGAAGACCAGTTCGGTTACCTGCCGCAGGCCCCCGACCGTCCGGGTGGCGGCCGCCTCTGTTTCGACGGTTTGCACGCATACCATCGCCATGCTGGCGGAGGACGGCGCGTCGGCCGTGGCCTCGAACACGGCGAATGTGCCCGGCGCCTTGCCGATGGCCGGTGCCGTAATCACCCGCACACCCGTTGGCAGGCTGTCGAAGGCGAGTCGGACGGCAGTGTCGCAGTCGGTGCGGGCAGTGTTGAAGACCAGAGCCGTGCGGTTGCCACGAGGCACGGACGCCACCAGCCGTTCCTGCGAGTTGGATCGCGATGGCGGTACCGATACGACGACCTGCGGTGCGGCCGGCTCAATGTCGATCCAATAGACGAATTCTGGTCCCCCACGCCGCTGGTGATCGTTGACTCGGACGAGGAATGATCCCTCGTCGGGCGTCGTGACCCGTGCCTCGCAGTCGGGGCCGTCGGCGTCGTCGTTGCCGGTGATCTTCTCGCGTTTCTCGTTGTCGCGGTGGATGTTGATGACGAGATCGATTGGCGATCCGAGCCGGCGGCCCCGGCCACGGACCCGCCAGACCGATCCCTTCGGTGCCTCGACGCGGATCCAATCGACATCCTCCGTCGCGTCCATCCGGCCGACGAGGCTGGCCGGCGCCGACACGCGACCAGCCTCGGTGGGCTTGTCGTTCGGCTCTGATTCCACCGTGGCCGGCAGCCCGGAGATGCGAAATGGCACGCCGATGGGCGAGACCACGCCATTCCGTTCGGGTCGCAGCTCGGCGAGCCCCGCATGATCGCCCTGCTGCGGCAGCACGATCTTCGTGCGAAACGGGCCGGCCGGATCCCCCATCCACTCGACCTCCATCTCGGCACCCGGCTGGCCGCCCGGCGGCCAGGCCACGTGCGGCACCGGAAATCGCCCGATGTGGAGCAGGTAGACGCAGCCGTTGTTGCCGCCGTAAGCGCTCTCGCGCACCCTGAGAAAATAGGTGCCATCTGCGGGAGCCGTCGCGGCCAGCATCGCGTCCTGGCCCAGGAGCGGATGGTCATCGCAGGCCGCCAGCACGAATCCACGTTCATCGACGATGTCGAGGTAGGGATCGAACATCTCCTGGTCGAGCCGGATCCCATCGATGGCTATGGCGATTCGCTCACCGGCGGCGGCACGTACTGGAAAATAGTCGATATCCTCCCCCATCACGACGCCGGTGATCGTCTGGGCTGTCGCCGGTGAAATCACCGTTGCCCCAGCAGCCGTCGCGGCCTGTGGGTCGTTGTTGGGTTCCCGCTCCGCGGTCTGCGGCAGGCCGCCAACGCGGAATGTGCGCAGCTCCGACAGCCCGTGCTTTGTCCGAAGCCGAAGCCGATGGGCACCCAGCGGGCTATTCTCTGGAATGCGGATCACCGCCTTGACATGCGTGGCATCGACGGCCGTGAGTGAGACCACCGCGATCGAGCCGTTCTCGAACCAGAGTTGCTCGGGATCGGCGAGTTCCTTGCCGGCCAGTGCGATCTCCACTTCCGATCCCCGAGGCCCCCCGCCCGGCTCGATGCGGTCGATCGCCGGTTCGGCATGGGCCGGGCCGGCGGTCGCGAATGTCGCCGCCGCGACGACGGTCGCCAGTAGAGCGACACAATGGCTCGATCGGCTCGCGAAGGAGCCGCGTGATTGGATGCTGGAACGGTGCGTGAACATGCCTCGCCTCGATGGCTGCCGACTGCGACCCCAGGTTTCTCAGGCCTGTGACCCTCAGGCCTGTGGCCGTCAGGCGAGCAGATCCTCGCGAACCTTGCCGCCGTCAACGATTTCAACGGGACGATTGCCGGGGGCCATCAGTTCCTTGTCGGCGACGATTCCCAGGCAGTGATAGACAGTGGTCGCCAGGTCCTCGACCGTGAGGGGATTGTCCTGTGGCTCGGCCGCGATTGCATCGGAAGAGCCGTAGACGGTGCCCGCCTTGATGCCGCCGCCGGCCAGCAGCACGCTGAACACCTTCGGCCAGTGGTCGCGGCCGGCGTCGTTGTTGATGCGGGGAGTGCGGCCGAACTCGCTCGACACCATCACCAGCGTCGATGCCAGCAGGCCGCGTTGATCGAGATCGCGGATCAGCGCGGCATAGGCCTGGTCGAAAGGCGGGAGTGTTTTCCGCATGCTGTCGGTGATCTTCTGGTGCATATCCCAGCCGCCGTAGGAGAGCGTGACGAACCGCACCCCCGCCTCGACGAGCCGCCGCGACAGGAGCATCCGCTGGCCGGCTGCATTGCGGCCGTAGTCGTCGCGGATCGCATCGGGCTCCGCCTTGATGTCGAAGGCACTACGGGCCTCGTGGGAACTCACCAACGAGTAGGCACGCTGATAAAAGGAGTCCATGGCCGCGAGGTTTTCCGAACCCTCGAGCCGTTGAAAGTGGCGGCCCACGGCATCCCGCAGCCGCTGTCGGGTCGCAAACCGATCGGCATCGACTCCATTGGGGAGGGCCAGATCGCGGACCGTGAAGTCGGCGTTCGCGGGATCGGAGCCGATGGCGAACGGACCGTAGGCACTGCCGAGGTAGCCCGCGCCGGCGTCGGCCGCCGGTAGGTTGGGAATACTCACGTAGGGCGGAAGGTTGGCCCGCGGTCCATATTCATGAGAGACCACACTGCCAAAGCTCGGAAAGGTCAGCGCCGGGCTCGGCCGGTAGCCCGTGAACATGTTGTGCGTGCCACGTTCATGGGCCGCCTCGCCGTGCGTCATCGATCGCACGACGGTGATCTTGTCGGCGATCTGCGCCGTCTTGCCGAGCAGTTCGTTGAACTGGACGCCCGCGAGTTTCGTATCGATCGGCTTCATGTCGCCGCGGTATTCGGCCGGCGCGAGCGGCTTGGGGTCGAACGTCTCCTGCTGCGCCCACCCGCCCGGCAGCCAGATATGGATGACGCTCTTCGCCGTTCCCTCGAAGTGGGCGAACGACTTCGCGTCGGCCAGGGCCGACCGGCCGCGCAGGTAGCCGCCGAGTGACAGGCCGAGTGCCGAGAGGGCACCGACATGAAGGAAATCGCGTCGGCCGTTCAGCCGGACACCGTTCCCCGCAGCATCGCAAGACACACCCGACATGGAAACGTCCTCCCGAGGTCACACCAATTCCACCAATCCTACCCGATAGGTATCGACCAGTCCATGAAATACGCCTTAGTCTGTACTGACAGCCTGGAGCCGACTGTCGCATGGGAGCGGGGAAATCGGTCTCAGGTTGAGACGCCTGCATGGAACGGCCCGTAAAAGCAGACCGGCCTCATGTCTCAGGCTGAGACGTGCACGGGCCGGGCGGGCTCCCCGCCTTTGCCGCTCCATCCAAGCCCGAAGCGCGAGCGAGAGGAATCCGCGACCCATTGCCGTGAGGCCACCCGCATTTCCCTTGCTTGCGCTGCGGGCTTGGATGGGACGGGATTGGCGCGGAGGGGCTTGGATGGGACGGGATTGGCGCGGAGGGGCTTGGATGAGACGGCAGAGACGCGGAGGGGCTTGGATGAGACGGGAGAGACGCGGAGGGGCTTGGATGTGGCTTCCACGCATGCACCGCTACTCGTCGAACGACCGCTTGCTGCGAAGAAGGTGGTGGTAGTGCTGCGCAAAACGATGGGCCTCGTCGCGGACGTATTCCAACAGTCGCAGCGAATAGGAGTCGCGCGAGAGCCGCAGCGGCTCGCTCCGCCCCGGCAAGAAGACCTCTTCCTCCCGCTTCGCCAACGAGATCACGCAGGGGGCCACGATCCCGAGCGACTCGAGCGCGTCCATCGCCGCGGAAAGCTGCCCCTTGCCGCCGTCCACAAGGAAGATGTCGGGTAGCGATGCGCCCTCGCGAACCAGCCGTGCAAACCGTCGCGACACCACCTCGTGAATGCTCTTGAAGTCGTCGATACCCGACACGGTCTTGATCCGGTATCGCTTGTAGCCGGGCTTGAACGGCAGGCCGTCGATGAACTGCACGAGGCTCGCCACCGTCTCGTTGCCCGCCAGATGGGCGATATCGACACCCTCGATGACTCGTGGCGGCCGCTTCAGTCCGAGCACCTTTTCCAGTCCGGCCAGCCCCTTCTTCGGGTCGACGAGAAACACCTCCGGCTGCACGTGCTCCTCCAGGTCGCCGCGCTGATCGAGTGTCTCCAGCAGCCGGATCTCATCGCGGAGTCGGGCGGCTTTTTCGAATTCAAGCGCCGCCGACGCGGCGAGCATCTCCTGCCGCATCTCCTCGATGAGCCGCTTCTTGCCGCCGTCGAGGAACGTCTTCAGCCGGTTGATGTCGCGGCGGTAGTCCTCCTTCGAGATGCGGAGGTTGCAGGGAGCGGTGCACTGGTCGATCGAGGCGAGCAGGCAAGGGCGGAACCACCGCCACTGGTCGTCGTTGGCGTCGATGTCGAGCGAGCAGGTGCGAAACTTAAATATCCGCTGGAGCACCACGATCGCGCCACGGAGGCTGCCAGCGCTCGTGAACGGGCCGTAGAGCTTCACGCCCTTCTGCCTCGGTGTGCGGGTGAACTCGACCCGTGGGTAATCCTCGTGGGTCGTGATCTGGAGATACGGGAAGGTCTTGTCGTCTTTGAGGTCGGAGTTGAACCGCGGCTGGACGTCCTTGACGAGCCGGCTCTCGAGCAGCAGAGCATCGACCTCGCTGTCGGCCTCGAGGTAGTCGATGTCGCGGATCTCCTGAACGAGATCGGCAGTCCGGCGGTCCTGCTCGGCGGCCTTGAGGAAATAGCTCGACGCTCGGGCCCGCAGATTCTTCGCTTTGCCGACGTAGATCACGCGGCCGGCGGCGTCTTTCATCAGATAGACGCCCGGCGTCTGCGGAAAGGTTTTGACTTTCTGCGCGGCCGCGGCCCGATCACCGGTGGTCGCCGCCTGATCGGTGTCGGCGGGGGTGGATTCGGCGTCGGATGGGTCGTGGTCGCTCACGGCCTCATTCTAGCCGCCGGGGTGCTTGACGTCGGCTCGGTGTCCATATCGCCAGGCCCGGAGGTCCGAGTCAGCACCAGCGGGCGGAGGCCCGCCAAGCCGAGACGGCCACGATGGCCGTGCTCGGCGTATATACGGTTCGGGGCTGCCCATGCCCCGTCGCCGGACGTTCGCTCCGGCCATCCATGGCCTCCGCTCACTCGATGCTGACTGCGCTTCGGCATCCTGCCTGCGCTGGTCAGCAACGCCGGCTCTCGGGACATGGGCAGCCCCTCACGGATACGTCGTATCTATCAGCGTCAGGGCCGGAGGCCCGTGTAAGCACCAGCCGACGGAGGTCGGCCAAGCGAAAATGGCAGGATGCCATGTTTCGCGTGT
>CAMCQY010000027.1 GCA_945877135.1 Candidatus Kuenenia stuttgartensis | reverse complement strand
GAGCTCTGGCAATCTTAGAGGACGACACGTTCTTCTGGTACTGGATCGGCGACCACGACCAGTATGAGAAACTCCTTTCTGAGTAGGTCAGCCACATCGCGGCGAACCACAAGCGATGCAGCAGAATCGCGAAGGCGTCCGGCGGTATGGATGGTCCTTTGGCTGCGATCTGCTGATCGCGAGCGTTCTGGCGAGCCTCTGACCGTCCTCGGGTGATTGATGAATCCGACCGTTTACCTCGAAACAACGATCATCGGCTACCTCGCGATGCAGCCCAGTGGCGTTCTACGGATCGCTGCCAACCAACAGACCACGCACGAATGGTGGACCGGACATCGCCACCGTTTTGCCGTATATGTCTCGCGTTTTGTTGTCAGCGAATGCGAGGCGGGTGATTCGGTCGCCGCGGCTGAGCGCCTGCGTGTATTGGCCGAAGTACCGCTACTGGAAGTCACGACGGATGCAGAATCACTTGCCGCGGCGTTGCTCGACGAGGTGCCGCTGCCCCCAAAGGCAGCAACCGATGCCCTGCATATCGCGGTCGCGGCCGTCAACGGTATCGAGTATCTCCTGACCTGGAACTGCAGGCATATCGCCAACCCTGCCCTCAGGCCGCGAATCGAATCCGTTTGTCGTAGAATGGGGTTTGAGCCCCCTGTCATTTGCACCCCGCAGGAACTTCTGGAGATCGACGATGGAAACTGATCCGGTCGTTGCCGAAGTGCGAGCGGTTCGCGAGCAGCTGGCCGCCCGTCTCGGGTTCCGACTCCAC
Source organism: Candidatus Kuenenia stuttgartensis (assembly GCA_945877135.1). Classification (GTDB taxonomy): domain Bacteria; phylum Planctomycetota; class Planctomycetia; order Pirellulales; family UBA1268; genus CAMCQY01. Next base: position 34,529 of record CAMCQY010000027.1, on the reverse strand, counting down.
GACATCGTCAAAGAAGCGCAGCGGCAAGATGCTGCTGGCGACAGAAACGTCGTCCGTCTCCCACCACGACGCCCAATCGCCGCGGCCGTAGACTCGAAGTAGCCAAAACCAGTCGCTGGATCAGACGGCGGATAGGATCCAGCGGTGTGGAGGATCGTGGGTCCGCCGCTGATAGCCCCCGGGGCTGTGCACCCACAACCATCAACCAACCCTTCTGCATCATAACCAAACGGAAGATGTTGGATGTGTAGACCTGCGGTATAGGCCACGGCATCTGTGGCACGAAACATCCGAGGTGCGCGACGGCATCGGACTGAGCGAGACTACCTCTTTCGCTGTGGCCTCACCTCATCTCTGAGGGCTGCGGCCTGATCGACCTCCTGACTCGCTGGGGGATAGTGGTTGGCAGCCAGAGCCTGTGGTGGATGTGTTGGTCCCCGTCATCACACATAGCCAAACGTCGAAAGTGATCCAACCCTTCTACATCTCTAGTACACCTGGCACGGGAAAAAGCAAGAATTTTTTCATTCTGGTGTATCTCCTATTGCAGCCCACATAGGAGATCCCAGCAATGAAACCTACATATCAGCACAAGAGCATTGGCCAATATCTTCAGATCACCTACAGCCAGGTGAGAAACTGGCCATTCCATTCTGCAGAGCACGTGGCAGATGAGTTGTGCAGCAGAGATGTGGCTCTGGTTGCTGGCCAATTCTTGGTGATCGGCATGGATCAGGATGGCATCCACTGCGGTGCCATCGACGGCCTGGTTGGGCTGGCCGATTTTCCGGGTGATTCCATAGTCATTTCATACGCAGAACTGGAAAGGGCTTTTTATGAGCAGCACCAAGAGTGGATTGAACGCTAATTTCTTCAACAAGAGCGAGTTGATTCGGGAGGTGGCCAGGGCGGTGCCTGGTGCGACGAATAAGCAGGTGAAGAAAATCATCCGAGATCAATACGGGATAGAAGTTGCCAGCAATTTAATCATTGCTGTGCTCGGCCGGGAACGCACACGAAAGCTACTGGCACCTGTTCGGGCCAAGCTGATCCAGATGGGTCTGGAATGGTTCGAGTTGTGTGGGCGGGATCGGGGCTACTGCTCAGAACTACTCAGCACCTTCTCATGAAACACATCGGCGTGAATCTGTGGGGTGGCGCCGATGCTTGGGTGGCAGAGGAGGCCCGAGACCTTGAGCAGTTGGCAGCCAGGGCACGCCAGAGCCAGCAGGATCGTTGGCGCCGCATGACTCCCAGTGCCAAGTTCTTCAGCCTGGCGGCGGAACGATTTCAGGTCCCCAAGCTGTACGGCATCGCGCCTGCAAGCACGTTCTGGCAAATCGGTGATTGGACGCTGGCCCAGATCAACTCGATCACGCTGGAGGATGCCCCAGACTCAAGCAAGTTTCTGGTGCACCTCCAGAGCCTGTATGTGGTGGATGCTGCAAGAGGCAAAGGGGAGGGGAAACGCTCACTGGAGCAGATCAAGCAGCTGGCAGATGAGTGCGGCTGTGGCGTGACGCTGTTCGCTCAATCTTTTGCCTTCAGCAAGGATGACCAGCTGCCACATGCGGTGCAGAGTTTTGCCGAGTTGGTGCACGCATCCCTTGAGGCAGTGTGGCCGATTCTCTACCTGCCCGAGTGGGACGCAGACTGCCTGCGATTCTTCTACAGCAGCAGCGGCCTGGTGAATATGTGCCTGTATGGGTCGTGGGTGTACGGCAGGCCGAAAGAGGAAGACCTTCCGTTCGACAGGCAATTCGCCTATCTGCCAAAGAGCATGAACCCGGCTTGGCGAAGCCAGATCGAGCATCGGCTGAATCCAGCCCTGTGCGGATTCTGCAACAGATAAATCTGACTTATTGTGGCCACACTAGGCCGGGAGGCTAACGAAGGCTCAGAGTGGGTCCAACAAGCCGTATTTTTAATCTGGAGGGATTCAGTCACACCTTCATAAACCGAATTGAATCCGGAGTTGAGCCTTTTCGGTGGCCTTGGCTTCCTTCGTCTGAACCACCGCCCGCCCGACGGCAGGTTGCGGCTGGCCGCTGGCAAATGAAAAAACCCATCCCTGAACGGCAGGACTCCGTGGCCTCCAGGGACTCTTTTCGAGACTCCTCATCCCGCGTCAGGACTCATTTTCGACCGTCAACGGGACTCATCTGCGGATACCCGAAAAGCAAAAAGCCCCGGAAACACTTGGTTGCCGAGGCTTCGTGCGGAAGGGTAGTGGGCGATATAGGACTCGAACCTATGACCCCTAGCTTGTCGAGCTAGTGCTCTAACCAACTGAGCTAATCGCCCGCGAAATCACCACCACAGTGTTGCGCCCGATCGGCTGCCAGTCAAGCGAACGCATTGCGGCCCCTGACCGGGCGGCAGCAGCTCATGCCAGCCAGTCGGTGATCACGCGGCCATGCACGTCGGTGAGCCGGAAATCCCGGCCACTGTGCCGGTAGGTGAGCTTCGTGTGGTCGAGGCCGAGCAGGTGGAGCATCGTGGCCTGCAGGTCGTGCACGTGCACCGGCTTCTCCACCGCCTTGAAGCCAAGCTCGTCGGTGGCCCCATACACCGTGCCCGCCTTCACACCGCCGCCGGCCATCCAGACGGTGAAGCCGTGGTGGTTGTGGTCACGTCCCGAGGGCTCCTTCACGCCTGAATCGTTGGGAAGCTCAACCGTCGGCGTTCGGCCGAACTCGCCGCCCCACAAGACCAAAGTCGTGTCCAAGAGCCCGAGGCCGACGAGATCGTCGAGCAGGGCGCCGATTGCCCGGTCGCATTCGCCGGCGAGCCTGCGGTGGTTCTTCTCGATGTGTTCGTGGCTGTCCCACGGCTGTCCCTGGCCATGCCAGAGCTGGACATACCGCACGCCCCGCTCGACGAGCCGCCTTGCGATGAGCATCTGCCGTCCCTGCACATCGTCGCCATAGCGATCCCGCACATGCTTGGGCTCGCGCGACACGTCAAAGGCCTCCGTCGCCTCCGACTGCATCCGCCAGGCCAGTTCCATCGAGGCCAGTCGTGCCTCGAGTTGCGGATCATGCTGCCGCGCTTCGAGATGGCGCCTGTCGAGGGCAGCGGTGAGGTCGAACTGCCGCCGCTGCGTGTCGCGGTCGAGCGCAGGATGCCGCACATACTCGACGAGGTCCTCGACGCGGGTCTTTTTCGTGTCGATGTAGGTGCCCTGGAAGGCACCCGGTAGGAAGGCGTTCCGCCAGTTTTCGGTGTCCTTGATCGGATATCCGCCCGGGCACATCGCCACGAAACCCGGAAGGTTCTGGTTCTCGGTGCCCAGGCCATAGGTCACCCACGCACCGGCCGAAGGGCGGACGAGCCGGGCATCGCCGCAGTTCATCAGCATGAGTGACGGCTCGTGGTTGGGCACGTCGGCGTGCATCGACCGCACGACGAGCAACCGGTCGGCATGGCGGGCCACGTGGGGAAAGAGGTCGCTCACCTCGAGGCCGCTCTCGCCGTGCCGCGAGAAGGCGAAGGGCGACGGCAGGGCGGCCCCGGTCCGCCGCTCGGTGGCCAGCTTGTTGGGGATTTCCCGGCCGGCATACTGCTCAAGTGCCACCTTGCGGTCGAAGGTGTCGAGATGGCTCGGGCCGCCATTGGCGAAGATGTGGATGACCGCCCGGGCGCGGGCTGGAAAATGAGGAGGACGCGGCGCCATCGACGTGGCCACCACGGAGCCGGCCGACGCTGTCTCCTGCTGCAAAAGGCTTGCCGCCCCCAGCCAGCCGAGGCCCATGCCGGTGCGGGCGAGCGCCTCGCGGCGGGTGATCGGCAGCGGATGGTTATTCACGTGGGTCATATGCATTGTCTCACGTCAAGCGTACCGCGCCGCCGGGACGTCCGTGCTGGCAACGGTTCGGGACTGACCGGACCCCATCGCCGGACGTTCGCTACGGACATCCTGTCCTTCGCTCACTCGATGCTGACTGCGCTCCGGCATCCTGCCTGCGCTTGTCAGCAACGCCGGCTCACGGGGCCCGGCCAGCCCCTCACGGATTTGGCGAGGAAGCCGGTCAATGACAGAGTCCTTAGGGTGGGAAGTGTTAGTCAACGAACTGAAACTCCGCTGTGGCCAATAGGGCGTGGGCCAGCTGCTGCCATGCGTTTGTCGGCTGCGGTGTGCCGGCCGATTCGGCGGCCAGCCAGTCCTGCGCCTGCTGCCGTTCTTCCGGGGAAGGGTCGCGGCCGAGCACCGCCCGCCAGAGGGCCGGTATCCGGGAATCGGGGCACCATGTGTCGGCGAGTTCGCGATCGACGCGGTTGACGACCTGCCGCGATGCCGCCACCACCAGGGGCGCGTTGAGTACGGCCAGCGACTGCTGTGGCACGGTTGTCTTCGAGCGGACGTGCACGGCGGTGTCGGGATTGGCGATGTCGAACACCCGCAGCAAGCCGGGCACGTTCTGTCGGTCCAAGCGGCCGTAGACCGACCGGGTGTTCATCGTGGCCTCGAGCAATGGATCGACGCCGTGTCCGCCGTGGAGGTCGCGGTCGAGTGTGCCGGCGGCGACGAGCATGCTGTCACGCCAGGCCTCCCAGTCGAGCCGGCGACGGTTGGCCCGGCCGAAGAGCCGGTTGTCGGGATCGCGTTCGGCCAGATCGGCTCGGATCGCACTCGACTGACGCCACGTGCGGCTGGTCACGATCTCGCGGTGTAGCCAGCGGAGGCTCCACTTGCCCTCATCGCTGAATCGCCGCGCGAGGTCATCGAGCAAGTGCGGATGCGACGGGGGCTCACCACGAAGCCCGAGGTCGCCGGGAGTGTCGATGAGCCCGTGGCCGTAGTGATGGGTCCAGGCCCAGTTGACGATCATCCGCGCGGAGAGCGGATTGTCGGGCGAGACGATGGCCCGCGCCAGGTCGAGTCGGCCGCTCGAGTCACGGGCCACAGCCGCGCCACCGAGCAGTTTCGGCAGTCGTCGCTCCACCTTCTCGCCCGGCCTGCCGGGATTGCCGCGGAGGAAGACATGGCTGTCAACGGGATGGTCCTTGTCGAAGATCGCCATGGCCCGCGGCGGGCCGCCCGCCGCGTCGGCCATGTGCATGGTGAGGTCCTTCCTCCGCTTGCGAAGTTCCCTCTGCTCCGCGCCGGTCGCTACCCGCATCGTCTCCGCCCGCGGCACGACCAGCGGCGAGCCTTCCACACCCACGAGCGTGCGAAGGGCGGCGAGCTCTGCTGGTTCCTTGGGATCTGCGGCCGGCCCACCTGCGGCCTCGGGCCCCACCCGCGCGACGAGCCTGGCATACATCTCTGCGAGCTGGCGGAGGGTTGTCGGCTGCGCGGAAACGAGCTCTTGGAACACAATCTGGTTGACCACTTTTGGATCGCGTGGCTCCGGGGTCTTGCTCCAGGTCGCCACCACCGCAGCCACCGCCGGACCGATCTCGGCGTCGGGCTTGCCGCGGGCTGCGGCCCAGGCACCGAGAATTGGGTGCGTCGGCTCGGCCTTGTCGAGCAGCCGCTTCAAGCGATCGATCAGCAACTGCTCAAGCTCGTAGCCATCGGCGAGCTTTGGCGGACGGTTGTCGCCGGTCCGCGGTGCCGGACGGGCGACCTCGCAGAAGTAGTCTGCGGCATGGGCCACCGCCTCCCGGACGGCCCTCGCATGCACCGCGGCCTCGTGGGCGGTGACGGCGGCTTCGAGTTGTTCGAGCTTTGCCGCAAATGCCACGGCTGCCGGCCCTGGCGGCGAGTCACCGATGACGGGCAGCTCCTCCGGGATCGTGGAACTCGAGAAGATGCCGTGGAGGGCGTAGTAGTCGGCCGTGGTCACAGGCTCATATTTATGGTCGTGGCAACGACTGCAGGCGACCGTGAGCCCCATCAGGCCGCGGGTCACCAGGTCGATGCGGTCGTCGATGATGTCGTGTGTGTTGCCGAGAAACGTGCGGCCCACCGTGAGGAAGCCGAGTGCCGCCAGATCGCCGCGCGGCACGGGTGGATCGATGCGGTCGGCGGCAAGCTGGAGCGTGACGAACTGATCGTAGGGCAGGTCGCGGTTGAGGGCCTCGACCACCCAGTCGCGATAGGTCCACGCAAACGGATACCGCGAATCCTGATTGTCGAAGGCGTAGCCCATGGTGTCGGCGTAGCGGGCGAGGTCGAGCCACTTTCGCGCCCAGTGCTCGGCGTGCTCCCGCGAGGTGAGGAGTCGATCGACCGTCGCCCGAAACGCTGCGTCGGCCGCGGCCGGGCCACCAGCCGCCGCAACGCAGAACGCATCGGCCTCGTCGGCCGAAGGGGGCATGCCGGTGAGGTCATAGAAGAGCCGACGGATCAGGTCGCGTGGAGCAGCCTCTGCTGACGGCGCCAGTCCCGCCATACTGAGTTCGTGACCGATAAAGCGGTCGATCGGTGTGGCCGACCAGGTATCGCGGACCGCCGGGTCGAATGACGCCGGCAGATCGGGGGCGGCATGCCGCGTGGGGGGCGTGAACGCCCAGTGGTTCTTGAGCGACGTCGCGAGCCGCTCGTCCATGGATGCGACGGGAGCGGGCTGTGTGGCGTCGCCGTCGCCGCCGGGGCCGCTCCAGGGTGCGCCGGCAACAACCCATTGCTCGATGGTCGCGATCTCGTCGGCGGAGAGTTTTTCATCAGGCGGCATCGCCAGGTCGTCCGCATGCCGCACCGCGGCCACGAGCCTGCTCTTGGCCGCGTCGCCCGGCACAACCACTGGCCCCGTGTCGCTGCCAACCAGCAGCGACCGCCGGCTGTCGAGCCGGAGGCCCGCTTCCGCCACCTTGTCGCCGTGGCAGCCCTGGCACTTCGCCGCCAAGAGTGGCCGCACCCGCGATTCGAACAGCGTTTCGAGTTCCTTCGACGTGGCATCGGCGGCCGTCGCGACGCCACTCCCGAGGATGCCGCCCATCACGAGAGCGAGGACTGAACAACAACGTTGCGGCGTGGCGAGGGTGTTCATGGTGCACTGCCGAAGTCAGGGGTCGCCAGCCGGAGGGTGAAGCGACCCGCCGGAGGCCGGCTCTACGCTATTCAGACCCTATTCTATTCGGCTTTATGGCCGGGTAAACACCACGGTTCCCGGGCGACTGGCCTCAACTGGAGTGACGATCGTCGCGCCAAAACGGCTCAAAAGCCGGCTTTTTCGCCAGTTCGCCGGTCAGCGGGCCGTGTGGCTCGAGCTTCCCGACTCGAGCCACCACCATTCCGGCGACACGAGGATGCCGACGATCCAGCTACCCCGCAGCGTGCAGTTGGTGATCGTGCCGCGGCTGGCCTTGATGAGGATGCCCCGGGAGCGATTGAAGCCGAACCCGCCGCGTGGGTGCCGCGAACGCGGGAGGCGATGCATTGTGATCACGGTCGGCCGTTTACGGCGTTGAATTCCAGGGATATCGGCTCGCCGGCTATCCCAATACGATCCCCCGGCGTGAGCCGGGGGATCGGAAGCACGAAGCAGGGAATCCCGTCGCTCTCGCTCAGGGCTTATATGAGCCGTATGAACGGCCCTGCCGATCATACGGCATCCGGGTTCAGGGCCAGTTTGCATCAGCGGCGGAGAGGGTTCTTCCAGCGCACTCCCGGGAACCGGCCAAAATCGAGGTCGGAGGTGTGGACCTCGGCCTGGTACTCGATCGCCAGCGCGGCGATGTGGGCGTCGGTTGTGAGCGAACCGCCAACGCCGACAGACCGCAGGCAGGCCAGCAGTGAGGCGACATGGCCCTGCCCCGGCGAGATCAGTCTCACACGGCTCCCATCGAACCAGGTCTCGACTCTGCGGGCACTTTCCTCGACCGAGAGAGGCTTCGACAGGATCCGCGGCGACGTCGTCAGCCTCAAAAACGCCAGGACGACGACGATGGGGATGCCGACATCGACGTCATCGGCGAGCAACGCTTTCCACCAGGTAAGGGCGGCCGCGTGGTCCGGGTCGGACCGATTGTGGGCGTAGATGATCAGGTTGGCATCAGGAATGATCATGAACGCCGATTCGCGCGGGCTGCGGCGGCATCAAGTTCGAGATCGTCTGCCAGTTGCTGCAGCCGCAACCGGTCGATGCCGGGCTGGTAGTCCGACTCGAAGGGCAGCACCGTCACGACGTCGCGTGCCGTCGAACGTCCTCCGGAGAGGCCGCGGCGAATGGCGTCATTGACCGCACGCTTGAAATTCACGTGGGTGCGGGCCATCTCGCGGCGCAGAAGTGCCTCCGTGTCGGGATCGAGCGTGATCGTTGTCCTCATAAAAGCATCATAGCATCAATGCAATTGCAATCAAGATGCATCGCGGGTGAGTGTGAGAACGGCTTTGAAAAAACGGTACGCCGCCACACATGTTCGGCACAGCAAGTGGCCTCTGCCCCTGCGTCGGCAAGGGCGTGGGTGTCAGCCGATCGTCCGCTCGAGGCAGGCCCGAGCCCGGTTGACCTCGGCGGTGATCGCCTCGACCGAATCGAGGATCGGCACACCGCGGGGCACCGGGTGCATGAAGATCTCGATCGGGCCGGTGAAGCGCATGCCAGCCAGGGTACGCATGAGCGGTCCGAAGTCGAGCGGACCGCGACCGGGCATCTGGAGAAGCTCGTCCTCTTTGGGCAGCTTCTCTTTCGAGCCCTTGCCATGCTGCTGGGCGTAGACGAATTTCAGCTTCGGCCCGAGGTCGCGGGCGAGCGCCGCGATCAATTCCGCATCTTGGGGCAGATGATGCGGGGCCAGCGCGACGCCGACGCAATCGGGCGTCGCAAGCTCGGCAAAACGGCGGATGCCTTCTGGCGTCTGCAGGAGCGAGCTCGAATGATTCTCGATCGCGATCGTGCCGCCGGTCGCCTCCGCCGCGGCAATGCTCGGCGCGAGCTTGTCGAGAAACGCCCGGATGTCCGTCACGAGCGGGTCGCCCGTGGCGCTGCCGTCGCCGGGAGCCGTGGTCACGAGCACGACGCCCTCGCCGTCGAGCCGCTTGGCGAGGGCGAACTCCCCCACGAGGTTGAACGCCCCAACCTTGTAGCAGGCGATCCCGCCGAGCTTCACGCCTGCCGCGGCGAGCAACTCCCGCACCTTTGCCTCGCCGAGCGAATCGACCTCTTCCCGCTGGGTTCCATGCGGCTTGGGCCAGAGGTCGATCATGTCAGCGCCGGTTTTCCGTACCTCGGGCAGGATCTCCGCCAGTGGGGCATTCCCGTAAAGCGCCGAGGCGAGAATCCAACGCGGCTGCCACCGATCGGCCGCGGCTCCAGTGCCCAACGGCATGCCTCGCACCGCCGCCGCGGCAGCCAGAGCTGCCGTGCCCAGAAATGTACGACGCGCGTGGCTGGCGATCATACCGTCACGGCCTCTCGCTTCGGCCTATGCACGACTCGCCCGTCCTCGAGAAACGGAACGGCCAGATGCATCGGATCATGTGTGCCGGGCTTGAAGATCGGCTCGGGGGAATACTGCGTGACGTAGGCCCGCCGCATGCGGTCGGTCGTGTTGAAGCCGCTGCGGTGGAACACGAGCGAACTGAAGACGACGAGGCTGCCGGCCGGCACGATCGCCGGCACACCTGGTTCATCGCCGAAATACCCGCACTTGTCGCCGCTATCGGGATCGCGGACGTGCTCAACGAGCGTGCGGATGCCGACCTTCGAGTAGGGAAGCACGAAGGCGGTTCCGTTCTCGAGCGTCATGTCGTCGACGGCCGCCCACACCGTCACGTATTCGCGGTGTGGGACCTCTCGCTTGTACAGGTCGCGATGGGCGTCGGTGATGAGGCTGGGCGTTGGCATCGGCTGACAGGCTCCGTGTCGAGGAGAGATGGGGCACAACTTCTGGAATGACTTCTGGAATTCGAATATCTGGCGAGCAAATCGTCATTCAGACTCCCGGCCCCATGCGTTCAGTTTTTGCATCAATCAGGCAGCGGGCGGCCCTTCGTTTCAGGGCCCAACCACACGATCACTGCGCCCACGAGGTAGATCGCCACGAGCACCGAGCCGGCCTTGGGGAAACTCCCTCCGAAATATCCCATCAGCGTGGCCGTTTGCAGGCCACCGATGGCGGCGATGATCCGCCCGAAGTTGAGGGAGAAGCCCTGGCCGGTGGCGCGGACGGCCGTGGGAAACAGTTCGGGGAAGTAGAGCGGGAAGAGGCCGTAGAACGACGCGCTCACGCCGCCGGCGAGGAACGCGGCCACGAGGAACGACGCCCCGAATGCGTCGTGCCCTTGATAGAGCCACAGCGCCGCCGCGATCGTCGCCAGGCAGAGGATCGCGAACGTCGGCCGGCGGCCGAGCCGGTCGGCCACCAGCGCCGTGAGGAACGTCGCCACGATCGCCCCGAGGGCGGTCGCGATCTGGGAATATTCCTTGGCGTGCGGAGCGGCCTCGCCGCCGAGTTGCATCGCCCAGCGGGGAATCCACTGGATCGCGCCCCACGTCCCGAGCAAGGTCACCCCCGCGAGCCCAGCGCCGAAGAACATCATCGCGATCACGTGGCGGCCGGAGCCTGCCGCCAGCGTGCCCGCGGCCTCCGCGCGGCCGAGAAATCGGAGCACGGGATAGAGATAGCCGACGGCCGCGACCGCGAGCCCCAGCGCCGTGACGAGGGCCGCCGGTCCCGCCGCAAGCCCCGCCGGCGACCAAGCCCAGATGATCGACAGGGCCGCGAGGCTGCCCACGGCCACGCCCAGTAGGTCGGCCTTCTGCCAGTGCGACGTCGCGCCGCGGTCCTTCTCGGCCTGCCACTTGTCCGATTCGGGCACCCCCAGGCGGATGAGAAAGATGAGCAGCGCCGGAAGGGCTCCCGAGATCATGAGCAGCCGCCATGCCGAATTGGCGAGTAGCGACGCCACCGTCGCCTCGGGCAGCCCAAGGCCGAGCAGCACGCCACGCGCCCCGTCGATCATGCCGCCGAGCCCGAGGCTCAAGACCGCCACGAGCAGGAAGCCGACGTTGGCCGCGGCACCGATGAGCCCCGCGGTGACGGCCCGCGACTTTCCCGGCCACAGTTCGTTGACGAGCGCCACGCCGAGCGACCACTCGCCCCCCATGCCGAGCGACGCGATGAACCGCAGCACGGCCACGTGCCAAGCCTCCGTCGCAAAGCCGCACAGGCCGGTGAACACGGCGTAGGTGAAGATGCTCAGCGACATCGCGCGGACGCGGCCGATCGCGTCGCCGAGCCAACCGAAGAGCACGCCCCCCGTCGCGGCCCCTACGAGGAACACGGCGATGATCGCTCCGAACCACTTGTCGGTGGCACCAGGGGCGGCGCCGGCCCCGAGCAGGTCCTTGATCGCCGGGCCGCCGATCAACGGAAAGAGGCCCATCTCGAACCCATCGAAAAGCCAGCCGAGTACGGCGGCCACAAGCGCGGCGTTGCGGCCGAATGCGGTCGCCTGTCGGCTCACGCCCGCACCTCGAAGCCCTTCCGCTGCGGCCGCGAGAGCATTGCGTCGGCCTCGGCGTCGCCGACGAACCGCTCGGCGGCCGGATCCCACTTCAACGGTCGGCCGAGCCTGCAGGAGATGTTGCCGAGGTGACAGACCGAGACGCTGCGGTGGCCGCTCTCGACGTCGGCGATCGGCTGCCTGCGGGCCGCGACGCAGTCGAAGAAATTGCCCATGTGGTTCACGATCGCGTCGATCTTGCCGGCCCGCTCCGGCCGCGAGCGGTTGTCGAAGTCGTAGAGCCCGAACGACTCGCGCGGCAGCGGCCGCTCCTTCAGGCCTTCGACCGGATTGCCGGAGAGGTTCCCGCGGTTGACGAAGATCCGGCCGTCGCTGCCGGTGAACATGATGCCGTTGCGGCCGCTGTCACCGACGGTCATCTCGACGCCGTTGGCGAAGCGGTAACGCACCGAATAAGTGATCGGCACGTCGTAGCCGTCGCAGATCGTCGGATACTCGGCCTTGCCGTCGATTTCGACCGGCTCGGCGTTGATCGCCCAGCGGGCGATGTCGACATGGTGGGCGCCCCAGTCGGTGAGGTCGCCGCCCGAATAGGCCTGCCACCAGCGAAAATTGAAATGGCACCGTTCGGGGATGTAGGGCACATCGGGCGTCTGACCCTGCCAGAGATCCCAGTCGAGGCCCGGCGGCAGCGGCTGCTTGGTGAACGGGCCGCCGACCTGGTTCTTGCCGAGCGCAACGTCGACCTTCTCGAGCTTCCCGATCCGCCCGGCCCGCACCATCTCCACCGCCGTACGAAACCGGGAGTCGCTCCGCTGCCACGATCCCACCTGCACGATCCTTCCCGAGTCGTGGACGGCCTTGCGAATCTCCTTGCCCTCGTCGATCGTGAGCGTGAGCGGCTTCTCGCAGTAGACGTCTTTGCCCGCCTTGACCGCGTCGATGAGCATCTTTGTGTGCCAGTGGTCGGGCGTACCGATGAGGATCACGTCGACCCGCGTGTCGTCGAGCAGCCTTCGGTAGTCGACATGGCGGTCGGCCGTGGCGACGTCGGCGTAGATTTCGGCAGGCGCGAGTTGGACCTGCGCAGCCACCTTCGAGTCGATGGCCGAAAGATCGCGGACGGCCTGATCGACATCGGCCAGCGCGATCACGCGGCCGTGGGCCTTCGCCTTGGCGGCGATCACCGAGCCCTGGTAGCGGCAGCCGATCACGCCGATGCGGGGGCCGTCGGCGGCGGGCGACGCCGTAGCTGCTCTCCGGCCCGATGGCTCGCCCGCAAAGACTGCCGCCGGGCCCGCGGCCACTGCTCCGGCCAGCGCGAAAAACCCGCGGCGAGTGGTGCCTCGCTTGGATCGGAAGGCAGCATGGTTTCGACGCCGATTCATAGGCAAAGCCTCCTTCTGGCTGCCCCACAGTATCCGCCGGCCCAGCGACAGTGTCATTCAGCTCGGCGAGACCGAGGATGCAGATTTTACGTCGCAAGGCAGGGCATGTCGGCCGTGTCGGGTGGTTTCCCGGCGATTCCAGGGCTCGTTCTGTGTCCGCAAAACCTGAATGCGGACGGCAGCAACCTGAATGGCGCAGGGGATTGCAACCGCTAGCGTAGCGGGCCGCTACGTGCTCGCGTACGGGGTGAAGCAGCCGGGAGCGGTGGTGGGCCGCCACCGCGTGGAGATCCGGACCGGCGGCGAGGGCCGCGACAAGGACGGCAACTTCGTCGAGACGGCAGAGCAGCTTCCTGCGAAGTATCACCTGAAGTCGGAACTCACGGCGACGGTCGGCCCCGGATCAAACGAGATTGATTTTCAGCTGGGATCGCGGCCCGCCGCAAACCCCCGGTAGCATCGGCCTGCGGTTCGAGATCCGTGGCCATCCGATGTAGGATGGAATCGGGCTTCAGACCAGGGACCGAACGATGCCGCGGATCAGCAGGACATCGCGGAAATCTCGCACGGCGGTTGCCGACGCGACGAACGCAAGCCCCGCGCGGACGACGAAGCATGTCGCCCTCCTGGTGGAGACATCACGGACGTTCGGCCGCGAAATCCTGTCGGGAGTCAACCGGTACATCGCCGAACATGGTCACTGGTCGGTATTCGTGGAACTGCGTGCCCTCGACTCGCAGGTGCCGCGCTGGCTCGCCTCGTGGCGGGGTGATGGAATCATCGCCCGCACCGCCACGGCTGCGATGGCCGATGCAATCGCCGCGACCGGCCTGCCCGGCGTGGAACTGCGGGCGTCGAAGCTCCCGCACAAGCTACCCTTCGTGGGCGTTGACAACCGCGATCTGGGTCGACTGGTCGCCGAGCACTTCATCGACAACGGTTTCACCAATTTCGCCGTCTTCGACCTCGATACCGAGCGCTACTTCGAGGAGCGTCGCGATAATTTTCGTGCGGTTCTCGCGTCGCGCGGACACGCGTGCCGCGAGCTTCATGCGGACCGCCAGGGGGAGCGGCCGACCGACTGGGAGCGGCAGCAGGCGGAGATCGCCCACTGGGTGGCCTCGTTGCCAAAGCCGGTGGGCATCATGGCCTGCACGGACCAGCTGGCCTTTTGGCTCCTCGACGCCTGCCGTCGGGCGGGCGTGGCCGTGCCGGAGGAAGCGGCCGTCGTCGGCGTCGAAAACGACCAGACGCTCTGCACGCTTGCCTCGCCGCAGCTCTCAAGCGTGGCCTTCGAGGGGGAGCGGATCGGCTACGAGGCGGCCGCGCTGCTCGAGCGGATGATGGCGGGCGAACCGCCGCCAACGGAATCCCTGCTGGTACCGCCTCGGGGCCTGGTCGTGCGGCAGTCGAGCGACATCATGGCGATCGACGACCCCCAAGTCGTGGCCGCGGTCCGCTACATCCGGGAGCACGCCTGCCACGGCATCAACGTGGCCGACGTCGTCAAGCACGCCGGCCTCTCGCGCACATTGCTCGAGCGACGGATGCGACGGGCCGTCGGGCGGACACCCGGCGAAGAGATCATCCGGCTGCGGTTCAACCGGGTGAAACGCCTGCTCGTCGAGACGAAGCTGTCGCTGGCCGCGATCGCCGACCGCTGCGGCTTCGAACACCCGCAATACATGGCCGAGGCGTTCAAGAGACTTTTCGGAATGACTCCCGGCAGCTACCGCGCCGGCCGTCGCTGAGAGAGACAGACGACTGCAAAACCTGCATCTGCAGGGGGAAAATCTGAATGAGCGGGACGCTCCGGCGACGTATGATCGTCGATATCCACGAGACCGTCAGGAATTCACCGTGATGTCACAAGCCGTGCCCGTTCATTCGCAGCCAACCCGCGTCCTGATCGTGGTGGGCGACGCCGCCGAGACCGTCGACACGCTCTATCCGTATTATCGGTTGCAGGAGGCGGGATTCGAGCCGGTCGTGATCGCGCCCGAGCGGCGGACCTACCAGATGGTGCTCCACGAGGTGCGGCCCGGCTGGACGATCACGAAGGAGTGGGAGGGCTATCAGATCAACGCCGATCTCGCCTTCGCCGACGTGCGGCCCGACGACTATCTGGGCATCTTCTTCAGCGGTGGCCGGGCGCCGGAATACATCCGCTACGACGAGGATCTCGTGAGGATCACGCGTCATTTCTTCAACGAGAACAAGCCGGTGGCCAGCGTCTGCCACGGAGTCGAGATCCCGGCCTACGCCGACTGCGTGCGGGGACGGAAGATGGCCACCGTGCCGAAATGCCGATTCGACCTCGAGGTGGCCGGCGGCATCTTCGTCGACAGTGCGTGCGTGGTGGACGAAAACCTCGTGAGCGGCCGCACGTACCGTGACAGCGGCCGCTTCATCGGCCCGTGGATCCGGCTACTCGAGGAAGCGGCGGCGCAGGTCATCGCGTAGCAGACCGCCGTTCACCAGGCCGGAGGCCGAGTCTGCCGCCGCGGCGCGTGCAGACGTCCGCCGTCTACCCTTGATACAATCAGCATGGCGGCGATCGTGCCGCACTCACCTTGCAGCCCGCAGCCAAGGGGCGACACGCCATGCTCAGCCAGGAAACCCTCGACCAGTATCGCCGCATGACCGGCATCGAGCGGCTGAAACTCTCGCTGAAGATGACGGAGGAAAATATCCCCGCATTTTTCGTCGGTTCACCAGAACTTATCGAGCGGCGATTCGAACTGCTCAAACGCGAGAACGACGCCCGCAACCGTAACATGCTGACCGCGATCGCCCGCACCCGGAAGCAGCCTTGAGCGATCTCATCCAGACACTGCACGACTTCGCCAAACTGTTCGACCGGCTGCAGGTGCCGTACGCCATCATGGGCGGGTGGGCAGTCCGCATGTATGGGCTGCCCCGTCCCACGTACGACGTCGATTTCACGATCGCGATCGGGCGGGAGCGGCTGCCGGAACTGTATGACATGGCCACGGACATGGGGTTCACCGTGCCGGAGCAGTTCGCGGCTGGCTGGGTCGATACGGTGGCCGGCATGCCGCTGGTGAAGTTTCGACTGTATCTCATCGATCGCGGCATCGACGTCGACGTGTTCCTGGCCGAATCCGACTATCAGCAGGAGCTGATGCGGCGACGCCGATCACACGATCTCGATGGGCAACGTATCTGGTTTGTGAGTCCGGAGGATCTAATCCTGCTGAAGGTGTTGGCCGCACGCCCGCGCGATATCGGCGATATCGAAGACGTGTTGCTCGCCCAGGGCGACCTCGACGAGGCCTACATGCGGCGGTGGGCCACGGAGCTTGGCGTCGCCGAAAAGCTCGACGAGGTGCTGGCGGCCCGGCCGTAGGAATCTTTTGTCCGCAGGTGGCAGCATAGATGCACGAGCGACAAGTCACCTGCGCCGCCCACGGCCACATGCTTACGAACTCAGGCGTCTGGTCGCCCGATTCGCGGTGGATCGTCTACGACACGCGATCGAGCCCCGACGGCTCCGTCTTCGACGGCACGCGGATCGAACGGGTCGAGGTCGACACGGGGCGGATCGAGCTGCTGTATGAGTCGCGAAACGGCGCCTGCTGCGGCGTCGTGACGGCGAGCCCCGTGGACGATCGGATGGTTTTCATTCTGGGCCCCGAGCAGCCCACCGCCGACTGGCAGTATGGCCCGGCGCATCGGCAGGGGGCGCTCGTACGAGCGTCTCAGCCCGGCGTGATCGAACCGCTTGATGCCCGCGACCTCGTGCCGCCGTTCACGGCCGGTGCGCTCCGCGGCGGCAGCCACGTGCATGTCTATAGCCCCGACGGCAGGCTCGTGAGTTTTACCTATGAAGACGCAGTGCTGGATGGCCCGCCATCGGCCGGCGTTCCCCACGAAAAAAATCTCCGTGGCGTCGGCGTGAGCGTGTGTGGGAAGCCGGTAACGGTGCCGCGGACGCACGCACGCAATCACGACGGCACGGCGTTCAGCGTGCTCGTCACCCAGCTCACCGACGAGCCGACGCCCGGCAGCGACGAGATCTCGAAGGCATTCGAGGAGGCGTGGATCGGCACGCACGGCTACCTGCGGCCCGATGGCACGCGGCAACGGCATGCGCTGGCGTTTCAGGGGCATGTCGTCGTGCGTGACGCCGCGTCCGGCGAGCTCAAGACCGTCAGTGAAGTTTTCGTCTGCGATCTGCCGGACGATCTTGATGCAATGGCTGCCGCGGGCGAGGGGCCGCTTGCGGGCACGCCCACCTGCCGGCCAGCGCCGCCCCGTGGCGTGATCCAGCGACGGCTCACGTTCACCGCGGATCGTAGTCATCCGGGGATCGACGGGCCGCGGCACTGGCTGCGGTCGAGCCCCGATGGATCGCGGATCGTGTTTCTCATGCGTGACGATCTCGGCATCGTGCAGCTCTTCACGGTGAGCCCGAATGGCGGCCAGCCGGTGCAGGTGACGCACGACACGTGGAGCGTGGCGAGTAGCTTCAGCTGGAGCGTTGACGGTCGACGGATCGCGTATGTTGCCGACGCAAGCGTGTGTGTCGTCGATGTGGCCAGCGGCGCGAGCACGCGGCTCACCGACCGCACGATTCCCGTGCCGCCGCGGCCGGAGGCCTGTGTCTTCTCGCCCGACGGCCGACGGATCGCCTTCATGCGGAGCGTGCCAGTCCCTCTGCCGGCCGGTGGCCCGCAGTCTGGTGACCCAGCGGCCGCCGCGCACAACCAGATCTTCGTCGTCGATGTGCCGGTGTGACGACCCGGTGAAGGTCCGGCGAACGGCAGCCCGGGAACGGCCCTGTGGTGCGCACCGTTTTCTGGAGTCTGCAGTGCGGATTCCTCTCGCTGGCGCTTCGGGCTTGTATGAGAGTGGGGCATCATCCAAGCCTGCAGCGCAAGCAAGGGACATGCGGACGGCCTTCACGCCCCCGCCCGGCAGGATCGCCGGGAACGGCCTTGCTTCAGGCCCCCGGCGCCGTCGATACTGTGGGGTTCTCCGAGCCCACATTGCCTGTACCAGACCCCTTTTTGTTCCGGTCTCTCCCGGCACTTCATCACCATGCCCACCGTTCGTTTTGCCGATGGCGTCGTCAACGAGTTTCCCCAGGCCGCACGGGTGGTCGAGGTCATCCCTGAGACCATCAAAAAAGGTCCGCGGAAGCAGCGGCCCATCGCCGCTCTTCTGAACGGCCAGGCCGTCGGGCTCGATGCGCCGCTGCCCGCCACGGGCGAGGCCGCGGTCGAATGGCTTCCCGCCGGCGATCCGCGGGCGCTGCCGGTGATGCGGCATTCGGCCGCCCACATCATGGCCCGCGCGGTCACGCGGCTCTTCCCCGACGTCGAGCTGGCCTTCGGCCCCACCGTCGGCGAGGGTTTTTATTACGACATGCGGGCCGGCCGGCCGATCACCGACGACGATCTCCCGCTGATCGAGGCCGAGATGAAGAAGATCATCGAGGCCGACGAGGCGTTCGAGCGGGTCGAGGTACCTCGCGAGAAGGCGGTCGAGATCGTGCGTGATCTCAAGCAGCCGCTGAAAGTGGAGCACATCGAGACGGGGCTGGCCGCCCACCCGACGCTGTCGTTCTACCGGCAGGGAGAGTTTGTCGACCTGTGCCGCGGCCCCCACGTGACGAGCCCCGGCTGCATCGGCGCCTTCAAGCTCACGAATATCGCCGGTGCCTACTGGAAGGGCGACGCCAACAACGCCCAGCTCCAACGGCTCTACGGCACCGCCTGGTTCACGCAGGCGGATCTCGACGCGCATCTGGCCAATCTGGAAGAGGCACGCCGTCGCGATCATCGCGTGCTCGGCAAACAGCTCGACCTCTTCACGACAAGCCCCTTGGTCGGCTCCGGCCTCGTGCTCTGGATGCCGAAGGGAGCGGTGCTGCGGGGCGTGCTCGAATCGTTCGTCCGCGACGAACTGGCGGCGCGGGGCTACCAGCCGGTCTACACGCCGCACATCGGCAAGGTCGATCTCTACAAGATCTCCGGCCACTATCCCTACTACGCCGACAGCCAGTTCAAGCCGATCGTGATGAGCGACGACGAGCAGTATCTGCTCAAGCCCATGAACTGCCCGCATCACACGATGATCTACAAGGCCCGGCCGCGGAGCTACAAGGAGCTGCCGCTCCGCCTGGCGGAGTTTGGCACCGTCTACCGCTACGAGCAGTCGGGCGAGCTGGGCGGCATGACGCGGGTCCGCGGCTTCACTCAGGACGACGCCCACATCTTCTGCACCCACGAGCAGGTGGAGAAGGAAGTCGAGGGCTGTATCGACTTCACGCTGAAGGTGCTCGAAAGCCTCGCCTTCGAAAACTTCCGCGTGCGGCTTGGCTTCCGCGATCCCAAGAGTGACAAGTATGTCGGCCCGCCCGAACGGTGGGATGAGGCCGAGGCGGCGATTGAAAGGGTGGCGCGGCGGATGAACCTGCCGGGCTGCGAGCCCGAACCGGGCGAGGCGGCCTTCTACGGGCCGAAGATCGACTTCGTCGTCCACGACTCGCTCGGCCGCGAGTGGCAGCTGGGCACCGTGCAGCTCGACTACAACTTGCCGAGCGCGGAGCGGTTCGACCTCGAATACATCGGTTCCGACAACGCGAAGCACCAGCCGGTGATGATCCACCGCGCGCCGCTGGGCAGCATGGAACGGTTCGTGGGCGTGCTCATCGAGCACTTTGCGGGGGCGTTTCCATTGTGGCTGGCACCCGAGCAGGTCCGCGTGCTGCCGGTCAGCGAGAAGAGCGAGGCCTATGCCAAGCAGGTGCAGGCGCGGTTTGAGGCGGCGGGCCTCCGCACCGGCATCGACCTGGCAGCCGAGAAACTCGGCGCGAAGGTGCGGACGGCCCAGCTCGACATGATTCCGGTGATGATCGTCTGCGGTCCGCGGGACGAGGCGGCCGGCACGGTGAGCCTCCGCGACCGAATCGACGGCGATGTCGGTGCGATGAGCCTGGAGGCCGCGGTCGAGCGACTCCGCGATGAAAACGCCCGCCGTGCGGTCCGCCACAAGCCGAAGCCGCTCACGGTGGCCGGCGCGAGCGGTACCGGCGCCAGCGAGGATTATTGATCGCACTCCATGAATCGCTTTGCCCTCCTCGAACACGTTGGCGCCCCCGACGATCCCGCTGGGCGGCACTTTGACCTGTTGCTGGAGGCGGGCCCGGCCTGCCGCACCTGGCGTCTGATGGTGGTGCCCCAGCAGGGCGGAGATGCCGTCGCCGCGATCGAGTTGCCTCCGCACCGGCTCGTCTGGCTCGACCGGCTGGCGGGGGAGGTGTCGGGGGGCCGCGGATTTGCCCGACGGGTCGATGCCGGCGACTACGGCCTGCTCTCCTGCGATACCGACGAGATGGCCACGGCCACCGTGATCGTGCTCGAAGTGGCCGGTGCAACGCTCTCTGGGCGCCTGCGGCTGGAGGCGGTGGGCGACGGCTGGGCGGTGCGGCTGGGATGATGATGCCCGAGCCATGCGGATCTCGGGGCGGGAGTATGCTGGAAGGGTGATTTGGCACGACCCCATTGCCCCCAGGAATGCTCCCCGATGAAGCCCCGTGAAGTGCTCGCGATGTGTCGCGAGAAGGAAGTGAAGGCGGTCGATCTGCGGTTCGCCGATTTCCTCGGCGCCTGGCAGCACTTCACGATCCCGGTCGGCAAGCTGGAAGAAGACACCTTCGAAGACGGCCTCGGCTTCGACGGCTCGAGCATCCGCGGCTGGCAGGCGATCAACGAGAGCGACATGCTGCTCGTGCCGGTGCCCGACTCGGCCTTCGTCGATCCGTTCGCCCAGATTCCCACGCTCGTGATGGTCTGCAACGTGCAGGACCCAATCACTCGGGAAGACTATTCGCGTGATCCGCGGAACGTGGCCCGCAAGGCGGTGAACTATTTAAAGAGCACCGGCATCGCCGACACCTGCTTCATCGGACCGGAGGCGGAGTTCTTCGTGTTCGACGATGTGCGGTTCGACCAGAACGCCCATGAAGGCTACTTTCACCTCGACTCCGTTGAGGCGGAGTGGACGCGGGGCCGGGCCGAGGGGCCGAACCTTGGCTACAAGCTGCGGCACAAGGAGGGCTACTTCCCCTGTCCACCCTCGGATCAGCTGATGGATCTCCGCAACGAGATGATGCAGACGATGATCCAGTGCGGGATCGACGTCGAGGCGCAGCACCACGAGGTGGCGACGGCCGGCCAGTGCGAGATCGACATGCGGTTTCAGGAACTGGTGCGGATGGCCGACCAGATGTGCCTCTACAAATACATCGTGCGAAATGTTGCCCGGCGGGCGGGTAAGACCGTGACGTTCATGCCCAAGCCGATCTTCGGCGACAACGGCTCCGGCATGCACACGCACATCTCGCTCTGGAAGGCGGGCCATCCGCTCTTCGCCGGCTCGGGCTACGCGGGCCTCTCGGACATGGCCCTCCATGCGATGGGCGGGATTCTCCGCCACGCCCCGGCGCTGCTCGCGCTCACCAACCCCACCACCAACAGCTACAAGCGGCTCGTGCCGGGCTACGAGGCCCCGGTAAACCTCGCCTACTCGCAGCGAAATCGCTCGGCGAGCTGTCGGATTCCGATGTATTCGACGAGTCCGAAGACGAAGCGGATCGAGTTCCGCTGTCCCGACCCGACCTGCAATCCCTATCTCTCCTTCTCGGCGATCCTGCTGGCGGCGATCGACGGCATCCAGAACAAGATCAACCCCGGCGAGCCGCTCGATCGCGACATCTACGATATGCCGCCGGAGGAACTGGCGAACGTGCCGAAGGCGCCCGGCTCGCTCGACGAGGCGCTCGACGCCCTCGAACGCGACTGCGACTTCCTCTTGCGGGGCGACGTCTTCACGGAGGACGTGATCGCGACCTGGCTCAAGTTCAAGCGCGAGCAGGAGATCGCCCCGATGCGGCTGCGACCGCACCCGTACGAGTTTTGCCTGTACTACGACGCGTGAGGAGCCACGGCACTTCCGCTCAGCGCTTGTTTCGATCGTGAAATCCGTGAGGGGCTGCCCAGACCCCGAGAGCCGGCGTTGCTGACAAGCGCAGGCATGGATGCCGGAGCGCAGTCAGCATCGAGTGAGCGACAGCCCGGAGGGCGAAAGCGAACGTCCGGCGACGGGGTCTGGGCAGCCCCGAACCGCGGCGGAATCCCAAGCCGCAATCGGCAGTTGGCGGGTGTCCCGGCGGCACGCGCCCCGCCGTCTACCAGACAGTCTTGCCGCCGTTGACGGCGATCGTCTGGCCGGTCACGAAAGACGCCTCGTCGCTGGCCAGATACGTGGCCGCCCAGCCGACCTCGTCTGGCCTTCCCCAGCGGCCCATTGGGATCGTGGCGAGGTAGGCATCTTTTTCAGCCTGCGGGTCATCCTTGTGTCGCTCCACCGGAATCCAGCCCGGGGCGATCATGTTGACCGTGATGCCGTTGGGGGCGAGTTCGTGGGCCATGCTCCGCGACCAACCCGTCTGGCCCCCCTTTGCTGCGACGTAGGCGGAGAAGGGGGACACGCCGAGGTGAAACACTTCGCTCGTGATATTGATGAGCCGGCCGTGGCGGCGTTCCTTCATGCCGGGCAGCGCACGACGGGCCAGGAGATAGGGGCTCTTTACGAAGAAGTCGAGCATCTGCTGGTAGAAAGCCCAGTCGTATTCCTCGATGGGCTTGAGCGGCTGGGCGGGCGTGGCATTGACGACGACGACGTCGACCGGTCCCAGCGAATTTTCAATGGCTGAAAACATCGCGTCGACTTCGGATTCACTCGTGACATCGGCCTGGAAAAGTTCGGCGTTGATGCTGGCGGCGCGGAGTTCGGCGAGCGTCTCGTCCGCCCGGGCCCGTGAGTTGGCATAGTTGACGGCCACCTTCGCGCCGGCCATGCCGAGGCACTTGGCCGTCGCCTTGCCGAGGCCGGTGGAAGAGCCCGTCACCAGGGCCACGCGGCCGGCGAGGGAGAAGCAGGTATGGGGAGATGAATCTGCCATCGTGGTTTTCTACCGGATCGAAGGGGCCCAGGTGTTGGTGAGGTGATGCATGATACCGGCGATGGCAGCCTGGCGCTTGCTCGATCGTGTCGCCAGAATTGTGCAATCGGCCAGCGAGGCGGTGAGCGTCCGCTGCTTCACCCGTTCGAGCACCCGGGCAAACCGTTCCTCCGAGCCGACGAAGAGCATGCCATGCACGAAAAGCGTCGTGGGATTGAAGATGTTGATGACGGCGGCGATCGCGATAGCCAGGTATTCCGTGACCGTGCGGATCTCGTGCTGGAAGTCGCCGGGCCGCTCGCCGATCAACGCAGCAGCCTCGTCGAGCGACAGGGGCCGGCCCAGTTTCTCAGCCAGCAGCCGTAGCAGTGCCGTGTCGGTGGCGAGGGTTTCCAGGCAGCCGCGGTTGCCGCAGCCGCAGCGGGTGCCATCGGGCACGACGGTGATGTGGCCCACCTCGCCTGCCATGCCGCTGTGGCCCGCGAGTACCTGGCCGCCGCTCATCACGCCGAGGCCCAGACCGGTGGTGACATCGAGCATCGCGAAGTCGTGCAGGCCGCGGGCATCGCCATACATCCGCTCGCTCAGGCAGAGCGCGTCGGTCTCCTGGACGAGCACACACTCAACGCCCAGTCGCTGCCCGAGGTCGTGGGCTGGATTTCGCTTGTCGAGCAGGTGGAGGTTCGGGCAGAAGACGATCTCGGAGAGACGTTCATTGACGAGGCCGGGCACGCTCACGCCGATGCCGTGCACGCGGCCCGTGATGCCGTCGAGCAGGTTTCGGCACTGCCGCTCAAGGGCATCGAGCAGTTCGGCGTAGCTCGTTGGCGTGGCGAACCGCCGTGTCTGATCCTCGGAGACATTGCCGTCGAGGCCGGCTGCCACGACGCAACAGTTCTGGGCATCGATCACGACGCCGAGCACGGCGGCCGATTCCGCCGCCATACGCACGAGCCTGCCGGGCCGGCCGAGTGCCGGCTCCAAGGGATCGAGTTCCTCGACGAGGCCGCGCTTGAGCAGTGAATCAACCGCCTTCGAGACGGTGGGGGCCGTGAGGCCCGACACGCGGGTCAGCATCGCCCGGGACGAGGGGCCCTGCTGCTGGATCACCTCGAGCAGCCGTCGCTCGTTGATCCGACGAAGGAGCGTCGACTCGATGCGGTTTGATTGCTGCATAAAAAAGAAAAAACCACGTGTTTGACACTTTTTAAGCGACGCTTAGAATTCATGGTAACTCGCCCGCTCGACATTTCCATAGGCATCGCATGTTTCGCGAAAACTCTTGCCTCTGCCGCGGCCTGCGGATGCTGACCTTGGCGGTAGTGGGCAGCGGCATCCTGCTTTCGCCCGCGGCCTTCGCCGAACCGGTCGATTTCTCACGCGACATTCAGCCGCTCTTCGCCAAGCGTTGTTTTTCCTGCCACGGTCCCGACACGCAGGAAGCCGGCCTGCGGCTCGACCAGATGGCAGGTGCGACGGCCGCACTTGATAGTGGTGGCCGGGCGATCGTGCCGGGCAAGACTGCAGAAAGTGAAATCCTTGCACGAATCACTTCGAATGACCCCGACATCCAGATGCCCCCCGAGGGGCCGCGGCTCACGGCGGTACAGCTCGACGCGATCACACGCTGGATCGACGAGGGGGCTGAGTGGAAGGAGCACTGGGCGTTTCGGCCGCTCACACGACCGGCGGTGCCGGCCGCGGCTGACGCCGGCGGGGACGCCGCGAATCCGATCGACGCCTTCATCCGGTCTGGCCTCGCCCATCGCGGGCTCAGGGTACCCGCGTCAGCTGACAAGACGGCCCTCATCCGCCGGGCGACCTACGGCATCACAGGCCTGCCGCCGACCGAGCAGGAAGTCCATGACTTCCTCGCCGACGACTCGGCCGACGCTTGGGAGAAGGTAGTCGATCGGCTGCTCGCCAGTCCGCACTACGGCGAGCAGTGGGGGCGACACTGGCTCGACCTGGTTCGCTATGCCGACACCAACTCCTTCGAACGCGACGGCAACAAGCCGCATGCCTGGCGGTATCGCGATTATGTGATCCGGTCGCTGAATGACGACAAGCCCTACGATCAGTTCGTGATCGAGCAGTTGGCCGGCGATGAGCTGCCCGATCCAACAAATGACGCCTTCATCGCCACGGGCTACTACCGGCTCGGAGTCTGGGACGACGAACCGGCCGACCGGGAGCAGTTTCGCTACGACTGGCTCGACGACATCGTGGCGACCACGGGCCAGGTGTTCCTCGGCCTGACGGTCAACTGTGCCCGCTGCCACGACCACAAGATCGATCCCATTCCGCAGCGCGACTACTACAGCCTGCTCTCGTTCTTCGACAATATCACGCCGATGGGCAACAGTGGCGACCCGATCGAGCGGCCGCTGTTCGGGGACGACGCCGAACAGAAAGCGTACGAGGAGAAGATCGCGAACCTGAACCGCCGCCGCAACGAAGCGCAGCAGGCGGTCAGCGAGATCGAGAAGAAATTCCGCGTCTCGTGGGAGTCGCTCAACCAAGCCGACGCTGTCGGTGGCGATCTCGACGATCTCGAGTTCCGGTTTTACCGCGATACGTGGACGGCGCTGCCGGTCTTCGATGGCTTGAAGGCTGAGGATACGGGGCCAGTGCCAAGCCAGCTCTTCGATATCGCAGTCGCGCCATCCTTGCGACCCGACTTCTTCGGCTATGTGTTCACCGGCTTTCTCAATGTGCCGACGGATGGCGACTACACGTTCTCGCTCGACTCCGACGATGGCTCGCGGCTGACCATCGATGGCAGTATCGTCGCGGAATACGACGGCATTCACGGCCAGGGGAAGCCGAAGTCGGCCACCGTGCGATTGAAGGCGGGCCGCCTGCCGATTCGGCTCGACTATTTCCAGGGGCGGCACGGCAAGGGACTCACGGTGGCATGGTCGGGGCCGGGGTTCGTCGCGAGGACGCTCTCGGCTCTCCAGTCGCGCCGAAAGGCGGCAGGAAAAGAGTCCGAACTGAAGGAGGCGATCCGGATCGACGGCGAGCGGTTGCTCGGCGCTGACGGCAAGAAGGACTACGACGAGAAGGTGAAGGTGCTCGAGAAGTTGAAGAAGGAAGAGGTACCCGTCGACAAGGGGCTCGTCGTGACCGAGCGGGGGCCTACGCCTGCAGACACGTTTGTCTTCTACCGTGGCAATCCGCACGCGGAGAAGAAGCCGGAAAACAAGGTCGGTCCGGCGTTTCCGTCGATCCTCAAGGCGAAGGAGCCGGTGATCCCCACGCCGGCCGCGGATGCGAAGACCTCCGGCCGCCGCACGGCTCTGGCACGCTGGCTCGTGTCATCTGATAATCCGCTCCCTGCCCGCGTGATGGCCAACCGCATCTGGCAGTACCACTTCGGACGGGGCATCGTCCGCAGCAGCTCAAACTTCGGCATGATGGGCGATCCTCCCACGCATCCGGAACTGCTCGACTGGCTGGCCACCGAACTGATCGCCGGCAACTGGCGGCTGAAATCCCTGCACAAGCTGATCCTCTTGTCGCAGGCCTACCAGTCGACATCGGCCGGCGACGCGGAAGCGTTCGCACGGGATCCGCTCAACGATTCCTTCTGGCGGTTCGACATGCGGCGGCTCTCGGCCGAGGAACTCCGCGATTCGATCCACGTGGCCAGCGGAGCCTTCAGCCCAAAGATGTTTGGGCCAGGCGTCTATCCATCGATTCCCAAGGAGGTGATGGCTGGACAGTCGCGGCCCGGAGCGGGCTGGGGTGATTCGAGCCCGGAGGAACAGGCCCGCAGGAGCGTCTACGCGTTTGTGAAGCGGTCGCTGATCACGCCGATTCTTGCCGACTTCGACCTGGCCGACACCGATACGAGTTGTCCCGTTCGGTTCACGACGACGCAGCCCACGCAGGCGCTGGGGATGATGAACGGCGAGTTCCTGCATCGGCAGGCGCGGGTGTTTGCCGAACGGGTTCGCCGGGAGGCGGGTGGACCCGATGCGGCTGATGTGCCGGCACAAGTTCGCCGGGCACTCGAGATCGCGCTCGTGCGGTCGGTCGCCGACGCGGAGGTGGCGCGTGGCGTCGCGCTTGTTGACAGGCTCGACGACGCCGACGGCGTCAGCCCCAGCCGGGCCATGGAACTCTTCTGCTTGATGGTGCTCAACCTCAACGAATTCGCCTATCTCGACTGACCCACCGATTCGGCGAGTCAAAAAACTCGCCAAGGAGTCCAGCCATGCCATCCACTCACGACCATCGCCACGGCCAGTTCTGTCACAGGACCCGTCGTGAATTCTTCTGGGAGGCGGGCGCGTCGTTCACGGGCCTGGCCCTCTCAGGCCTGCTCGATCAGGGATTCTTCTCGCGGCAGGCCCATGCGGCGGGGCAAGTGGGAGGTGCCACGGACATTCCGTTCGTGAATCCGCTTGCGGCCAAGCCTCCGCATTTCGCGCCCCGGGCAAAGAGCGTGATCTTCCTCTTCATGTATGGCGGCCCGAGCCAAGTCGACACCTTCGACTACAAGCCGAAGCTCTATGGGCTCGACGGACAGACGATCGACGTGAAGACGAAGGGCCGTGGCGGCGAAAAGAGCCAGGGCCGGGTCGTGGGCCCCAAGTGGAAGTTCAAGCAGTACGGGCAGTGCGGCAAGTGGGTGAGTGACCTCTTCCCGCACATTGCGACCCATGTGGACGACATCGCCTTCATCCACTCCATGACGGCCGACTCGCCGATCCATGGCTCGGCGATGCTGCAGATGAACTCGGGCAAAATCCAATCGGGTGCTCCCTGCCTGGGGTCGTGGGTGAACTATGGCCTCGGCAGTGTCAACGAGAATATGCCGGGCTTCGTCGTGATGCTCGATCCCACCGGTGGTCCGATCTCGGGCGCGAAGAACTGGTCGAGCGGCTACATGCCGGCGACCTATCAGGGCACGCTCCTGCGGAGCAAGGGTTCCCCGATCCTCGATCTCGCGCCTCCCGACGACATGCCGCTGGAGGCACAGCGGACGATGCTCGACGCGCTCCGCGAGGCCAACACGGCCCACCTGCTCTCCCGCGGCGACAATACGGAACTCGCCGCACGGATCGCCTCCTACGAGCTGGCCTGGAAGATGCAGGAGCACGCGCCCGAGGCGGTTGATCTGGCCAGCGAGACCGAGGAGACGAAAACACTCTACGGACTCGAAAATCCACGCACGGCCGACTTCGGCCGGCGATGCCTGCTCGCGCGGCGGCTCGTCGAGCGGGGCGTGCGGTTCGTTCAGCTCTATTCCGGCGGCGCCCACAACGACGACAACTGGGACGCGCATAGCGACATGGAAAAGAACCACAATTTTCATGCGGGCAACACCGACCAGCCGATCGCGGCGCTCCTCACCGATTTGAAGCGGTCGGGCCTGCTCGACTCGACGCTCGTGATCTGGGGCGGCGAGTTTGGGCGGCAGCCGACGGCGGAATATGCAGAGGGCACGGGCCGCGACCACAACTCATTTGGGTTCACGATGTGGATGGCCGGCGGCGGCATCAAGGGGGGCGTGAGCGTGGGTGAGACCGACGAACTTGGCTCGGCGGCGATCTCTCCAGGGCCGGGCCACGGCAACGGCGACAAGCCGGGCTTCCACGTGAAGAGTCTGCACGCCACCGTGCTGCACCAGCTTGGCTTCGATCCCAACCGACTCAGCTATTTCTACGGCGGCCTCGACCAAAAGCTCGTCGGCGTCGAGCACGTCGAACCGATCCGCGAGGTGCTCGCATGAAAACGGTGCCAGCCACCAAATGTGGGCAAACTGCGTCGGCTCCTTACCTCTCTTTCCCAGAGTTGGTGGCTGGCACCTTTTTCTTTTTGGCGCTGCTGCCTGCGATGACGGTCGCGGAAGCACCGCCGACCGCGGTGCAGACGGGCCCGCCTCGCCGGGTGATCGCGGCCGACGACTCGAAGCGCACGATGGCCTCGATCGCCGCCGACGGGAAGGTGGAGTGGAAGCTCCCGTGCGGGCCGATCCATGATCTGCACCTGCTGCCCGACGGCCACATTCTCTACCAGGATGGCTGGACGCGGATCGTGGAGCTCGACGAGCACCGCAAGCCGATCTGGGACTACAACGCGAAGCGGAATGGCAACGCCGGCCGCACAGTCGAGGTGCACGCCTTCCAGCGGCTCCCCGACGGCACGACGATGATCGTCGAGTCGGGGCCGGCCCGGATCATCGAGGTCGATCGGGAGGGAAACCTGCGGCACGAGATCAAGCTGACAGTCAACGATCGGTCGGCACACTCCGACACGCGGAACGCGCGGAAGACCGAGGCCGGCACCTACCTTGTGGCCCACGAGAAGGATGGCGTCGTTCGGGAGTATGACTCCGCAGGAACCATCGTCTGGGAGTTCGACGTGCCGCTCTTCGGCAAGCCAAAGAAGGGAGGGCATGGCCCTGAAGCCTTCGGCGACCAGGCCTATTCGGCTGTCAGGCTTGCCAACGGCAACACGCTCATCGGCAGCGGTAATGGCCACAGCGTGCTCGAGGTGACGCCCGCCAAGGAGATCGTCTGGAAGATCGAGCAGCACGACCTGCCGGGGATCGTGCTGGGCTGGGTGACGCAGGTGAGCCGCCTGAAGAACGGCAACACGCTCATCGTCAACTGCCACGCCGGCCCAGAGCAGCCGCAGATCATCGAGGTCACTGCGGAGAAGCAGGTGGTCTGGACATTCAAGGATTTCCAGACGTTTGGCAACTCGCTGCCGGTGGCGGTAGTGATGGATCCATGAGGATCGCCGCAGAGCAGTTCGGCGTTGTGGGAGGCTGGCTGGCGGTAGTGGCGGCCTTCGTGGCTGGCTGTGGCCCGAGCAGAATGACCGGCCCAAGCGGATCGCCAGCGGCCATGATCTCCCGTGGTACTGTCGACGACCAGATTACCGCGGTCCGCGCGGGCGAGGCCCATGCAATCGTCGCGGCGGCACCGCTGACGGATGCCGAGTGGAATTCCCTCCGCGGCTTGGCCAGCCTCCGCGAACTCGTGCTCGAGCAGGGTCGGGCAGATGATGGTCGGGCGGAGATCCTGGCGACGCTCACGGGACTCGAGCGGCTGGTCCTCCGCGAGTCGCCGCTGACTGATTCGGGATTCCGGCGGCTCGCGGAATGCCGTGCGCTCCGTGACCTGAACGTGCCACAGGCCGCCTGCACCGCCGCGGGTGTGCGGGCACTCGCAGCGATCCCGCATCTGCGGAGCCTTCGCCTGGGCGGCCCGCAGCTCGCGGGGGTGGAAGTCTGTGAGGCGATTGCCTCGCTCCCGCAGTTACGGTCGCTGCATCTGATTGACGTGCCGATCGGCGACGACGGCCTGACGGTGCTCCAGCGTCTACCAAGCCTCTGGAATCTCTACCTCGATGGTGCCGGGGTATCGGATGAGGCCTGGGAACGGTATTTTCAAGCCTGCCCGCGAGTGCATGTGCACATCGATCAGGCACATCACGATCGGGATCCACACGGTCACCTTCACGAGCAGGCACCATGAAACAATCAACGTCAGCCAGGAGCGAGCGACACGTGGGCAACGCGATCGCACGTCGAGTAGCGTGGTCGCTCGCGATCGTTGCGGTTGTCACGGTCTGCCTGCTCGCCGGGCGGGCAATGGCTGCGCGAGCCCGCACGGCCGTCGCCCACGACGTGGCCGGGGCGGCGAACGCCTGGCTCGATTCGCTCGATGCTGTCCAGCGGGGCCTGACCTCGAGGCCGTTCGATGACGCCAAACGAACCGACTGGCACTTCGTGCCCAAGCCGGTAAGGAAGGGTGTGCAACTCCGCGACATGACCGAGCCGCAGCAGACGGCGGCCCTCAAGCTTCTGCGGTCGGTTCTGTCGCAGATCGGCTACGACAAATCGGTCGCCATCATGGAACTCGACGAGATCCTGCGGGTTCTCGAGGGATCGCGGGCGAAGAACATCCGTGATCCGAAGAGGTATTTCCTCACGATCTTCGGCACACCGTCGGATGACGGCCCGTGGGCGATCTCCTTCGAGGGACATCACCTCTCGCTCAACTTCACCGTGCGGGACGGACGGATCGTCGACTCGACGCCCCAGTTCATGGGTGCGAATCCGGCCGTGGTGAAGAAGCAGTTGCCGAACCTGCCGGTGGCAGGGCACCGCGTGCTTGAAGCGGAGGAGTCGGTCGCGTTCGAACTGCTGAACTCACTCGACGAGGGCCAGCGGGCCAAGGCGGTCATCTCCCCCGAGCCGCCAAAGGAAATCCGCGGTGCAGGCGAGCCGCAGCCATTGGGTGAGCCGGCCGTTGGCATCGCGTGGGGCGACCTGACGGCATCGCAGCAGGCGGTGCTCGAGCGACTTGTCGATGTCTACTGCAAGTCGATGCCGGAGGAGGTCGTGGCGGAACGTCTGCAGGTGCTTGAAGCAGCCGAGGGCGGCTGGGCCGCAGTGAAATTCGCCTGGGCGGGAAGCCTCAAGCCGGGCATCGGACACTATTACCGCGTCGAGGGGCCGACCTTCGTCATCGAACTGTGCAACGTGCAGCCCGATGCCGAGGGGAATCCGGCCAACCACATCCACTGCATGTGGCGGGACCGCACCGGTGATTTTGATCTTCCGGCGAAGTAGGCCGCATTGGTTCGCCGGCTGCGGCATGCTCGTCGCCGGCGGATTCTGCTACAGGATGCTCTTGGGTGTTGGGTGAATCGTTCGTGAGTCGCAGAATTCACCGGCTCCTGCGCGTGCCTCCGACCGGCTCCTCAGCATCTGGAGCCCGGATCAGGCAAGTTGAAAACTTGCCGCCACGTGATCACAACGCCATCCGCAACCCGACGTCGTCGTTGCCCTCGACCTTGTCGGCGCCAGGGGCGACCGGGCCGCCGTCGTCTTCGCCGTCGGGGCCGACGGAGTAGACGAGGAGCGTGTCGTCGGTCCGAGTCATCACCAGCGACTGGTCGGCTGTAAAGGGATCGCGGGAGGCAGGTGGCACGAGTTGGGCCGCCAGTTCGTCGAAACTCTCTGGCACCGCGCCTGTCTCGAGCCGCTGCTTCGTCGCGGCGACGAGCGCCGTGGCGGCGCGGTGGTTGGCAATGCTGCGGGTCTGCGCTTTGAAGACAGACCCCAGTGCCGGCACGATCATCGACGAAAGCATTCCCGGAGGGCGGTCTCGAGTCTGCGCCTCGATGGCGTCGATGCGTTTTGTCAGGTCGGGGTAGGGCTCCGTTCGGCTGGCTGCTGCCTGGTACCGCGTCATGATCGACCGGTAGCCCGCGAGGTCAGCCGGGAGGAAGAAGACACGGTACGGAAGGGAGAGCGGAAGGGCACGGAGGGCGGATGGTTGTGGTTGCCCATTTCCAACAAGGGATCCAACAAGGGAAACGAGATCGGGCCCGCTGCGTTGGTCGTCCGCCAGGTCCGCGAAGATGGAGAGTCCGAAGGCCTCTTCGCCGTAGAGATGGCTCACGAAAGCTGGTGGGGTCGTGATGAGATCGCGGATTTCGGGTGCGTCGATTACCGCGAGATCGCTCTTGCGGAGTGTCGGCAGCACCTGCGCAAGCGTGTCGAGAGCCATGGTGTCGATCGCAATACCGACCAGATTTGAGATCAGGATCGGTTCGCTGGCGGCATGACGGCCGATCCGCTGGATGCGGGCCACATCGCGGAGGGCGTCGTCTGCGTTGCCGTCGGCTGCCTCCCGGCGGGTCGTCAGCACGAGGAGCTGGGCCGCCTTACGAAGTGATTGCATCTCGGGCAGCAGCATGTCGAACGACGGACGCGTCCAGTCCCGCTGGTAGCGGCAGGAGTCACGATCGGCTGCGCGGCGGATCAGGTCGAGCGTGGCGGCATGCCGGGCCAGTAGATCGATTACGTCCGGGCTTGCCACGTCGATTGTCGTCGCTTTCGTGAGCGGCGAGTCCTGTTCCCTGATCGCTGGATCTGCGTCGAGGATCGCGAAAGACTGCTGGTAGAGGGGCGCGGCGTTCTGCGATTCGGCCACCATTGGCGGCAGGTTATTCTGCATGAGCTGTGCAGCCTCCAGTCGCAGGTAGGGGGCCTGTGCCGCCACGGCGTTGTCGATGAAGAGGAGTGTGCCGAACGACACCGCCTTGGCCATCACGAAGGCCGCCGCCAGACCGACGACGGGCCAGCGGGCCGCCAGCGGCACCGCGTCTGCCTCAGCACGCAGCCGCTGAGCGTTTTCCCTGGCAAGCCCCGCCCAGACGATCCACGTGCCGCCGATGAGGGCTGAGAGGCATGTAGCGAGCGTCGGGCCGAACCAGTTGGTCGGCAGGTGCTTCACGAAGGCGAGGAATCCCGTGAACGCCACGAATGGCGCGAGCGCGACGACCGGCGCGAGCACGGCCACGGCTACAAGCAGCCGCCGCAGCCAGAGGCGGCGGGTTCGCGCCGCGGCGGCCGTGCAGGCGGCCGACCAGAGAAGGCATGATGCGACGACGAACACGAAGAAAAGAAAGTGGCCCATCAGAAGTCCCCCTGCAGGAAAGAGCGAGTATCAAGCACATGGAGCGTCTTGCGGTGACGCGGGATGGCAGTGTCGCGGGGCAGGTCGCTGGCCATCTGCACGGCGGGCGGGGGCATGACGTCGAGCGTGATACCGGCCGCCTCGGCCCGCTGGGCGAACGAGAGCAGCGGCCGCTCGGTCGTGTCGCCGATGCGGCCCGAGACGGCTTCACTCGACAGCATCGCGACGATGAGCAACGACAGGGCTATGCCCATCAAAAAGGTGCCAGCCACCAAATCTGCGTATTCTGGGGGATGTCGTTGCGCAGCGTGCCCAAATTTGGTGGCTGGCACCTTTTTCACGGCTGCGAGCACCCGAGTCCGCAGTTCGGGAGGCGGTGACTGTCTCGCGCGATCGGTGAGCATCCGCTCGATGGCTGACGTGTCGCGGTCGAATCGCTCGCTCATCGGACGGCCTCTGAGACTGTGATCGTGGTGCGGAGTTTCTCCAGGGCATAGCGGTAGCGGCTGGCCGCGGTGTTGATGCTCGTGCCGATGACGGCCGCGATCTCCGCGAACGTGAGGCCACCGTCGACTTTGAGCGCGAGCACCTCCCGCTGAGCTGGCGGCAGCGTCGCCACGGCTGCGGTCAACGCATCGTCGACCGGTTCCGCCGGCTGCGTGGTGAAACTGCCAGCCTCGGCACGCCGGCGGCCGATTGAATCGATCGCCCGCCGGTCCACGTCCCGCCGCCGCCGTCGCCGGCTGACCGCATGACGCAGCATCGTGAAGATGTAGGCGTCGAGGTCGGTGACCCGGGCGAGCCGGTCGCGGGAGCGGGCCAGCTCCACGAACACGTCGTGCACGGTGTCCTCGGCGTCTGGCAGGGAATCGGTCATGCTGCGGGCGGTGTTGAAGAGGCGGATGGCGAGCCGGTCGTAGAGCGCCGCGAAGGCCTCCGGATCTCCAGCAGCCAGCTGTTCTCCGATCGTTATCGGCGTTTTGGCCACCCGTGTCTCTCCGCCGGTCTGTGCCGCCCACCCCCCAAGGGGCCGCGAGGCGGGCTTTTTTGTCTGCTGCGGGACGATATCGCTCCCGCGGCCGGAATCGCCTATCCTGCTAGGACAGCGAATCTCCATTGTGCCCTCGAAAACAGCCGCAGGAAACCATGTCAGACGAGACGCCCACGACAGCCGCCCCCGCCGCCAAGCCCACCGCCGTGGAACTGGCCAAGATCGCCAGCAACTACCTGGCCGGCGACATCGCCAAGGAACTCGTCGACGGGGCCCCCGGGTTCGGCAAGCCGAGCATTCAGCTGCTCAAGAACCACGGCACCTACCAGCAGGACGACCGTGAGCA
>CAMCQY010000026.1 GCA_945877135.1 Candidatus Kuenenia stuttgartensis | reverse complement strand
GGTTTCACGAAAAACATCGCATCGTGCGATTTTTTCTTGGCCGGCCTCCGCCGGCTGGTGCTGCGCTTCGCATCCTGCGAAGCAGTCTTGGGCGAGCCGAGGATCGGTGAAGGTGGAGGAGACGAGGAGGATGTCCGACTTGTTGTGCGTACCACTCCGTCCCGGGTGGCAAGTCGGAATCTCCGAGCGACGGAACCTTTACCGTCCTCGGCGGTGCGCCGCCTGCCAGGGCTGCGCTGCCCGTGAGCCGACCTCACGCCCCCACCCGGTTCAGGAACTTGATCGCGCCGACGTGCTGCACGACTTCCTTCATGGAACCGGGCCTGTCGGCCGGTTTCTTGGCGAGCATCTGCCGGATCAGCTTTGAGACGCTCGTGGTGGCGTTGCGATTGAACGCCTCGACCGACGGCGGTGTCGACGAGAGGTGTTTGTGCAGGACGTCTTCCGTCGTGGATGCGGTGTATGGCGGCATGCCTGCCAGCAATTCGAACAGCACACAGCCCAGGGAATAGATGTCGGACCGCGGATCGACCGGCAGGCCACGGATCTGTTCCGGCGCGATGTAGCTCGGCGAGCCCTGTGGCTTCGTCTTGCCGCCCAACAGCCGCCTGATGATTCCGGTCTTCCGGGCGGCGATCGCCAGATCGATCAGCTTGACCTCGCCGTCGGCTGCGGCCAGCACGTTTTCCGGCTTCACGTCGCGATGAACCCAGCCGCGGCCGTGCATGTGATCGAGCGCCCAGGCCAGCTGCGTGACGATACGGTGCAGCTGCGGCGCGATCCCATCCACGCCCGCGGTAATCTGTTTCTTGAGATTGGCGTGCGGGTAGAGTTCCATCAGCAGGTGCGGCAGCCCGCCCGCCGCGGAGAATCCGTCGATGCGGATGATGGCGGGATGGTCGAGGCTGCGGGCCACCGCAAGTTCGTGACGCAGCAGCCGCCGCTCGCCTGCATCTCCGGCCATCTCGGGAACGACAACCTTCACCGCCAGCCGCCGGCCGGAATCTGTGTCCACAGCCTCCCAGACCTGGCAGCGCCGGCCCGTGCCGAGCTGTCGGCCGAGGGTCAGTTTTCCAAGTTGTTCGGGGATTCTTGCCATGCAGGGGCCGGATTCGGAGAAGCGGATCGGTGGGACACATCGAGGTCGAGGTCGATCGACACGAGCACCAGCCCCTGTGGGGGCGCCGTCGGGCCCGCGGCCGGCCGGCTCCGGGCCGCGATCACCTCACGGATCCACTCCGGCCTCCGCTTGCCGGAGCCGACCATCACGAGCGACCCGGTGATGATCCGCACCATGTTGTAGAGAAAACCGTTGCCGACGACCTCCAGCCAGACCTCGGCATCGGGAGCATCATCGTAGCCGGAGTGTCGAAACACCTCCGCCGCATGGATTGTGCGAACTTTCGACAATCTTGTGGAGGGGGTGGTTTCGAAGCTGGTGAAATCGTGTTCACCGACAAGTTCACCAGCGGCGGCCTGCATCGCGGAGACGTCGAGCCGAGATTTCCATCGCCAGACCAGATGCCGCTGGAGCACCGGACGCCATGCCGCATCGTGGATCCGGTAACGGTAGCGTTTGCGGACGGCGGCCCAGACCGGATCGAAGCCGTCTGGGGCGGCACAGCCGTCCACCACGGTGATGTCGGAGGGGAGCTTGGCATTGAGTGCCCGCACCCACACCTTCGGCTCGAGATTGCTCGCGGTCGTGAACGCCACCACCTGACCGAGCGCATGGACCCCGGCATCGGTGCGGCTGGAACCCCGTGGCACGATCGCCTCGCCCGTGACGCCGCGGATCGCCTCGGCCAGCGCCCCCTGCACCGTCGCCCGGCCGGGCTGAACCTGCCAGCCTGAATACCGAGTGCCTTCGTAGGCCAGCGTCAGGCGGATCGTGCGCGGCGAGCCGACCATCTCAGTGGTGTCTGTCATGCGCGGTGCGATGCGGTTCCTGCGGAACGTCTGAGGAGCGGCTGCAGAAGACGCCGCAGAACGTCCGCCGGCACGAAGGCCATGTTCGCCGTCAGCATCGCCAGGCCAAACTCCATCATCCCCATCGCGAGGCCGATCCCCAGGTGCACCGGCACCGCCATGGCGAGAAACAGCCGGCGGGTCAGCCGTGGCCAGATGAGTGTCGCATAGGCAATTTCCCACCACAGCGTGCTGAGCGTGAGGGCGTTGATGAGCCACGGGTGGCTGGCCAGCCAGGTCAGGTCGAGCGTGCGGTACTGCACATTGGCAGCGGCGCCCCAGAGGGCCGTACCCTCCCACCAACTGGCTCCCAGCAGCTTCCCACAGCCGGAAAAAAGATAGACCACGCAGAGATGCACCTGGATCAGCCGCAGCGCCAGATTTGCCCGGACCGAAGGCCGGTCGGCGGCGATGTCCGGGGCGAGCAGGCGGTCAACGGAGAGCACCGCTCCGGAGGGGCCGGCTGCCACCGCGATCAGGAGCATTCCCAGCGTGTCATCCAGGCCGAAGACGTTGAGCGGCGCGCGATTCACGGCGCTGATGAGGCCCACCAGCGACACGAGCGCCGCCAGCGGCGTGGCGATGCCGAGTGCGAGCATCAAGGCCGCGACGAGCGTGATGCCCGCGAGCATCCGAGCCATATCAGCGGAGCCTGCGGCGAAGTACCAGCTCCACTGCCACGGCTGATCGTTCATCCGCCAGACGTTCTCGGGCCGTTGCCAGCCGTCATGGCTGAAGAAAGCCTCGGCGTCGAGCCACCAGACAAAGCTGGCCCACGCGAGCAGAGTGCCGACGGCGATCCGTATCAACGCCAGCGGCAGTGGATCGGCTGGCGTAAACCAGAACCTATTCCAGGCATCGAGCCAGTCCGCCAGCCAGTTGTCGCGCGGGCGTTCGCTGCTTGTCATCGAGCCACTTGCGGTCATGGGGTATTCGCTCCCGCCAACGCATACGTCCCCAGCGGCGTGACCGCGTCCCTCCCCTGCTCTGCTTCACCCCGCTCCGACCTGAGCAGCTCTTCAGGATCGGGCAGATAGTGCTCCGTCATCTGCAGCGTCACCTGGGCGCCGCCGTATCGATGCAGGAGATGGCCGGCGACATCCTTCACGAGTGGCTGCCAATCCCCCCTGCTCTGCTGCCGCACGTCTGCCGGCGCGTCGGGAGGCGGCACGAACGCCGCGATCTTCTCGCTGATCATGAACCGACGGTGGTAGAGCAGCCGGGGCCAGTCGGCATTCCGGTCAGGGATCGAGCCCTGCCGGGTCGAGCCGTCAGCCATCTGCATCGTCCATTGGATGGAGTGGCCCGGTCCGGGATTGGGCGCGAAAAAACGATAACCATGCCCGAGAAACAGACTCCCGACGAGCGGCCTCAACGGCTGGAGCGCTGCCATGGCCAGGTCACTTGCCGGCGGCGGTCCCGCCAGCGGCGGCACGATCACCGCCGCGAAGTAGGCCAACAGACCAACCGATGCCGCCAGGCGGGCAGCCGGCGACCAGGAAAAGCGGCGGGACGTGCGTGGAATGGCCGACGTCATAAAGCTTCATTCGACGCGGTCGGGCTCCATTCCGCGACCCGGCCGGAAGATGACAGGCTGGGTAAGGTGGGGGGTGTGGCGGGACGCTGGCTGGCTTGAAGCGGAACATCCCACCTGGCACGCGGGTTCGGCGCTTCCCGTGCGGCCGACCGCATTCCCTTGCTTGCGCCGCGGGCTTGGATGGAGAGCATGTTCCACACAAGCCCGAACCGCGGCAAGGGAGCCGTCCCGGCGGCGGGTCACCAGTCGGTCGCTTGAAAACAAAAACTCCCGCGCGGCACGCGGCCGCGCGGGAGTGAAGGACTGCACAGAACGGCCGGGCTAGCCCGGGCCGCACGAAAGGGCGACTAGCGAACCGACGCGGTCGCGTCGGCCGAGGCCGTCCGCTGGGCGGGGTCGAGTGACAGTTCGACTGATTGGCCGGCGGCCAGATCAATCACCTTCGACACGACCTGCTCGCGGCCGTCGACGACGGTCACGACGCGGATCTCGTAGTTCTTCCACGCCTGGCCGGCCGCCAGTGTCGAGGTCTGGAACTGCCGAGTGGCACCAGCCGACGAGGTTTCGTTGCCGGCCAGCCAGACCTTTGCGTCGGCGGGCACGTGCAGCGTCAGGCTCGTCTTCGGGGCCGCGGCCGCGGTGAACGACAGACTCGAACGGCCGCCGGCGGCCAGCGAGACGACCTTGGTCTGCTCGCTGGTCTGGCCGTCGCGGTCGACGGTCATCCGCACCGTGAACTCATAACGCTTGCCCGCGGCAAGGCCACGCGACACATACTGCCGCACGGTGCCGGTAGCCGACGTCTTCGCACCATTGACGTAGATCGTCGCGCCGGCGGGAACCTCCACGGACAGGAGGGCCGAATCAGCGGGTACGACGCTGGTGGTGGAATCGTTCGAGATCGGGCTGGCGTACTGCGGCGACTCAATGATCTCGCCTCCGCTGACCGACGGCTCGCCAATCACGCGATACGACTCGACCGGATCGCTGTAGCCGCTGTAGTTGTAGCCACTCGAGTAGGCTGCCGCCGGCACCGAAGAACCGCCGTACGACCCACCATACGAGCCACCGTAGGAACCGCCACCCGAAGACCCACCCGACGAGCCGCCGGAGGAATACGAGCCACCCGAGCTGCCGCCCGAGGATCCGCCTGAGCTTCCGCCCGACGAGCCGTGGGCCGAATGACGGTAGGCACGCCGCGCCATCTTGGCCGCATGGTGCGAACCCCAGCTGCCGTGTGAGCCGGCGGAGCCCGATGAACCATAGCTGCCACCGGACGAGCCGTAGGAGCTGTAGGAACTGGAGCCGCCCGAACTGCCGCCGGAGGAGCCACCAGAGCTGCCGCCCGAAGAACCGCCTGAGCTACCGCCGGACGAGCCGCCCGACGAGCCGTAGCCACGATAACGATGATGCCAACCGGCATCAGCGTCGCAGGCCGTCGCTGCAACCGCGACAAATGTGACAACCCCAGCCACCCGCAACCACCGACGATTGACCAACATCTGAATCACGCTCCCTTGAAAAGTGTGGATCGCCCGTTTTTCAGCCGCAGACGGCTGGGACGCTAAAAACTGCCGGCACGAAGCCAGAATAGTTTGCGGATTTGGCAAATCAAGGAGGATGGGAAATATATGCGGGCTCTGCCCGCCGCGGACTGATCAACCTCGGGCCGACTGAAGGCTGGTGGCCGATAAGGATGAAAACGGCGTGATCAGCGGGGGATTCCGGTCACCTGGACGTCATCCACATCCAGCCGGCCGGTAGCCCCAAGCAGTCCGACCTGAAGGATTGCCTCGCGAGCCCAGACCGGTACGGCGACCGTTCCCTCGACTCGCCGCCACGGACCATTGCCCTTCCATGGTCCCACCCGACCATTCTGCGACCGCGTGCGTTCGTCGTTGAAGAAACGGACCACGAGTCCTGGAAAATCATCTGGGTTCGGCCCGACTCCGATGCCATCCCCACGGACGTCCAGTGAAAATGCCACCCGGCCAATCGTGCGGCCGTCCACCGGAAACCCCTGAAACAGCTGGGCCGGTCGCCCCGGCTGTACGTTGTCCAGACGGAGATACCTGCGGCCCTCCGGCGCATCCTGTGCCTGGACCACCTGAAACTGCCGCCCGTAGTACCAGGCGGCCGGCACATCGGCATCGGGGAGCAACTCCTCGAACCCGCCATTGTGCAACGCCGGCTTCGTGCCGTCCGGCTGCACTCTCCTCCCCTGCTCCGCCGTGCCCGTCATCGGCACGAACAGGCTCGGCACGAGCGACTCCCGCTCCATCACACCATTCCGCTTCGACAGGAGCATGAGCGTCTGCTCGTAGCGTTCGCCCACCGGGATGATCATGCGGCCCCCTTCGGCGAGCTGATCGACGAGCGGCTGCGGAATGTTTTCCGGAGAGCATGTGACAATGATCTTGTCGAATGGCGCATGCTCGGCCCAGCCCTCGTAGCCGTCGCCGATCTTGGTGACGACGTTTCGATAGCCCAGTCGCGTGAGCGTGCGTGCCGCCTTCTCGCCGAGCAGGCGGCTGATTTCGATGGAGTAGACCATGCCCACGAGCGGCGAGAGCACGGCGGCCTGATACCCGCTGCCGGTGCCGATCTCCAGCACGCGGTCGGTCGGTTGTGGCTCGAGTTTCTCGGTCATGTAGGCCACGACGAACGGCCCCGAAATAGTCTGCGATGCGCCGATCGGCAAGGCCATGTCGAAGTAGGCGTAGGGCCGCTGCTGGGCGGCCAGGAATTCATGCCGGGGCACGAGCCGCATGCTTTCGAGGACACGCGGATCGGTCACCCCGCCGCCGGCGATGTCGTCGCGCACCATCTGTTCGCGGGCCTCGGTAAACCGATCAACTGTTGGCGGCGCGGTCCAGGCCCGCGGCGCGGCCACGACGGCCATCGCCAGCCACGCGGCCCGCTCCAGCCACTCTGTCCGCCTCAACGCCATCCCTGCCCTGACCATGGTTTCCGCCTCATGTGCTCTCCGCCTCACTTGGACGGCACGATCTTCACCAGCTCGATCTCGAAAATCAGCAGCTCGTTCGGCTCGATGACCGGTGGCGATCCCTCTTCGCCGTAGCCCAACTGCGGCGGCACGTAGATCCGCCAGGTTGCGCCAGTCTTCATCAGCGGCAACGCCTCCTGCCAGCCGGGCACGACGCCGCCAAGGGGAAACGAAGCGGGGTCGCCCTTCGGGTCGGTGGCGTCGAATTCGCGGCCGTCGATGTGGGTGCCCCGGTAGTGCGCGACCACGGTATCCGCGAGCGTTGGGCTGCTGCCCGTGCCCGCGCGAATGACCTCATACTGCAGCCCGCTCGGCAGGGTCTTCACACCCTGTTTACGGCCGTTCGCCCGGGCAAACTCCGTCGCCTTGGCGAGGTTGACCTTGGCGGCCTCGCGCATCCGCCGGCCAAATTCCTGCTCCCGCTCCCGCATGCGTCCATCGAAGGCCTCAAGCGTCTGTCTGATCTGCTGTTCGTCGAGCCGCGGCCGCGCCTCCATGATGGCATCCGCCAGACCCCGCGCGAGCGCCGCGGGATCGACGGCCGGCTCCTGTCCCTTGAAGTCGGCGGCAATGCGGCTGCCGATCCGCAGGCCGAGCGCGTAGCCGAGTTTCGCAGCTGGGGTGTCGAGCCCCTCTGCGGACGGCCTCGCCGCAGGCAGATCGCCAGAGGATTGTTCCGCCGCCAGCGGCCCCGCCATCAGACAACTGGCCGCCAGCAGACAAGCGACCATGAAAAAGAGACGAAACCCGTTTCCCACCTGCACATTCATACTGCACTCCTTCGCGCCTGTGATGCCAATCAGTCTCGCTCGGTCACGCTTCCGCCGCCGCACTCCGTCCCGGACGTCCGATCGCCCCCTTTGTGAGTTCGAGAAACGCCGTCTCCAGGTTGACCTCCTGCTCCCGCATCGAGATCAGATGATGGCCGTCGGCAATGAGTTTCGCCGCCAGCGGCGAGGGATCCTCAACGCCGTCGGCGAGGGTCACCAGCACCTCGCCATCGCGAACCGCCACCCCCGCCGCCTCGGGCGATGTCTCGAGCAATCGGGCCGCCTGCTCTGGCGGGCCAGCCAGCCGAAAGCGGATCACCGGCCGGCCGCGGACCTGTGCCAGTAGATCGTGCACGTTGCCGCAGGCCAACAGTCGGCCGTATTCGATGATGCCGACTCGATTGCAGATGTCGGCCAATTCCGGAAGGATATGGCTGGAAACGAGGATCGTCTTACCGAGCCCCTGCAACCGCTTGAGTAGTCCGCGCATCTCGATCCGCGCCCGTGGATCCAGGCCGCTGGCCGGCTCGTCGAGCAGCAGCACCTGCGGATCGTGAAGGAGCACGCGGGCCAGCCCTAGTCGCTGCGTCATGCCGCGGGAAAGACTGGTAACCAGTTCGTCCCGCTTGAAGGCGAGGTCTACCAGTTCGAGCGATCGCTCCGCCACCCGCCGCCGCTCCGGGCCGTCGATCCGGTAGGCCGCCGCGAAAAACTCCAGGTATTCGATCACCCGCATGTCGTCATAGACGCCGAAGATGTCGGGCATGTAGCCGATCGCCCGACGGATCTCGCGGGGATGCGTGTAAATGGAGTAGCCGCAGACGTAGGCCTCGCCCCAGGTCGGGGCCAGCAGCGTGGAGAGGATCCGGATGGTGGTCGTCTTGCCGGCGCCGTTGGGCCCGATGAACCCGAAGAGATCTCCCTTTTCGAGTTTCAGATCGAGCGACTCGAGGGCATAGAAGTCGCCGTATTTCTTTGTCAGGTCGATCGTTTCGATCATGGCAGCGTTGTGATGGAGGAGGTGGCGGAGGCGGGAGCGATGGCTGTCGGCCGGACGAGCGGGATCACGATTCGCCAGATGGCGGACTGCCCAGGCATGGGCGGTATTTGCGGCGACCCGACGGTGCCGGCGAGCGACTGCGGCCGGCACTCCCAGTCGATCGCGGCGGGCCCACGGCCCACAAGCACGGCACGTTCGAGCGGCAGCAGCGGCGACAGGTCGAACCTGGCAAGCCGTCCCGCTTCGAGGGAGGTGTAGCCGCTGCCCCCCGCAGCCATATGGAATCCGGCGATCTCCAGGATTCGCAGCGGATCCCGCTCGGTGAGATTCCAGCGGACGTTGATCTCACGATCCTTGTTCTGCGTGCGTCGGGTCAGCGCGCCGGCGAGCGAGCGGGGGCCGCGGCCCGCGGCCGGACTGAACGATTGCCCCGCGTTCAGTCTGCCCACCTCGTACAGCCAGCCGGCATGCGCGAGCACGCAGTCCTCGAGCGGAAAAGGCAGCCGGTTGGTCACCTCGCCTCGCAGCGTCCCCTGCCCTTCCCGCGTCAGCGACGACTCCA
This sequence comes from Candidatus Kuenenia stuttgartensis, assembly GCA_945877135.1. Classification (GTDB taxonomy): domain Bacteria; phylum Planctomycetota; class Planctomycetia; order Pirellulales; family UBA1268; genus CAMCQY01. The sequence continues at coordinate 26,810 of CAMCQY010000026.1, read as the reverse complement.
CCGCCGGGGTTGCCGTCTGGCCTGTGATCTCCGCCTCGAACAGTCGGCTCGACGAGGCGGCGATCGGAATGCCGTCGAGCGTTGCTGCCGAACCGCCATATCCATAGTTGGTCGACGCCAACGAAGGATGGGGTGAGGGTGCATCGGTGCCGCCGATTCCCCGTCCGCAGGGTGCAAACCAGCTGACTCGTCCGACTGCCGGCTGGCCCGCGGTCGGGTCGCCGATGGCGATCGGCAGGTGACCCTGATCCGGATTGACCGCCAGATCGAGCCGCGCATTCTCGGGCGACCAAATACCTGCAAAGGAGGCAACTCGCACCAGACCGCTGCCGACGTCGAGATCGACCAGCGACGCGGCGGAGGTCTGCCATGCCGTGCCCTTGAAACGCTGCCCGGCAGACCACGCCAGCCCGCTCGCGGCAGCGACCAGCAGCGGCAGCGTCACCCACGCCAGCCACGATGACCTCATGCCAACGGTTGGACTGCCCCGCCGTCGGCCCGACACCAGCCACCAGTCGAGCGGATACAGGCAGGCGACGTAGAGAATGCCCAGCCCGGCGATCACCTCGAACGGAAGCGGTGCCACCCCTGGAAACTGATCAATCGCCTGGCGAAGCTGGCCGGCCAGATCGAGCGAGCCGCGATCGTTCTCGCCCACCCGTCCGGCATCCTGGGTAGCCCGACGGCCACGGAGCATCTCGACGAGCAGGGAATCACTTCCTGACCAGTCACGAAACGGGGCCTGATCGACATCGATACCGACCCAGACGATCGTGCCCAGGCCCTGCGCCCGTCGCACGACCAGCGGCAGATCGGCCGGTCCGCGTCCTTCGAACGCTTCGACATTCCCGTCAATCTCCTGCGGGCTCTTGAACAGCGGCACCTCCAGGCCAGTGAACGCCCCCTTGTCGAGCGGTCGGTTGGCACGCGCATACGTCTCGAGGGCATTGCCACGCCGCAGCGGCACCAGTTTCGCGACTGACCCCGGCAGCCACCCTGCCGCCGGGGTACCCCCGCGATCGACGTCGGCCGCCGACATGCCCGAGATGAACACGAGCTGGCCACCCAGACGCACCCATGCGTCAACGCCTTGGAGCACGGCGGGATCGAAGTCCGCGATCGAGCGACCGCAGACGACGATCGAATCGGCGCCGTCGAAGGCCTGGGCCGTTCGTCCCAGGGTGGCCGCCCCCCCTGCCCCGGCTGGGTTCACCCGCGGGTTGATCGCCACGACTCGAGGACGCGTGCCGTCATCCTTGGCCAGCAGTCGCGAGGCCCGCTCGGCCGCAGGCAGGTCACCGAGCACGAGCATCACCGATTCGGTCGCAGGAACCGGCGCTGGTAACGAGTGCGGCACCGCGGCCGCCCCTTCCAGGCCGGCTGCTCCCCCATCGGTTTGCCGTACATCCTCGACGAGCACGCGGGCATTGGGTCGGCCAAAGCGGACGGAGAGCCGCGCGACCGGCTTTCCATCACCGCTGATCTCGAGCGGTGCCGGAGGCGATCGGACATACTGACCGTCAGGATCCTCGACCCACACACAAACTGCCTGTGGCAGGTCTGATGCAGGCGTCGGAAATTCGAGCGTGAGCGGGGTCCACGAGCCGGTTCGATAGACACCGTCGAATCCAACCCGCAGTTGCGGTTGCACGTCGCGGTGATCCGCCGCGACCGCGTCGGCCATCAGGAGACCCGCCAGCGCCAGCATGAGTGCGATCATGGCTTCTCCGCATCCGGGCAGACGCATGCCAAGTGGCCGCAGCCGGGACAGCCTGTCCCGTACTTCCGTGCCACGGCGTCCTCCAGATCAACCTCGACGATGTTGGCGATCGTGGCCAGCCAGGCCAAAACGTCGGCGAATTCCAATGACTGCTCCTCGTGACTCCCGCTACGGAGTGCCGTGGCCAGTTCGCCAATTTCTTCCGTGAGCCACATGAACGTACCCTCCACGCCCCGCGACGCGTCCTTGTCGTGGTACATGGCACGGATCAACTGCTGGAATTCGCGAAGTGTCATCGGGGCATGCCTGCGCAGGAAGGAGATGTCACGCCGCTGGAGTCTGCCAAACCCGCGATCGTGGCACAAACCACGGGTAGATTGCCGGCACGACGAAGGCCGTCAGGAGCGTGGACGTGACGATTCCACCGATCACCACGGTGGCCAGCGGCCGCTGGATTTCTGCACCGGCGGTCGTGGCCATCGCCATTGGAAGGAAGCCGAGGCTCGCCACCAGCGCCGTCATCAGCACCGGCCGGATGCGAATCTCGGCAGTGGTGATCGCCGCCTCACGCGGCGTGAGCCCCCCCCGCCGCGCATGCTCCGCCCCCGCGACCCATACCAGCCCATTGAGCACAGCCACGCCGAAGAGCGCCACGAAGCCGACGCCGGCCGCGATCGAGAACGGCATGCCCCGCAACGCGAGCGCCGCGATGCCGCCGGACGCCGCCACAGGCACGGCGAAGAAGATCAGCGACGCCAGCCTGAGCGACTTGAAGCTGGTGTAGAGCAGCAGGCCGATCAGTCCCAGGACGACCGGAGTGATCAGCATCAGTCGGCGGCTTGCCGAAAGCAGGTTCTCGAAGTCCCCTCCCCACCGGAGCGCGTAGCCAGCGGGGAGCCGTACCTGCTTCGCGATGGCTCTCTGCGCATCCTGCACAAAGCTGGCCACGTCGCGACCGCGGACATTCGCCGATACGAACGTGCGTCGCCGAGCGTTTTCATGCTCGACGGACGGCGGGCTCTCGGCCCGCTCGATGTCGGCCAATTCTCCGAGCGGCACCGGCCGACCGCCCGCTGCACCGACCGGGATCTGCGGCAGACGCTCGGCGTTCTCACGCCAGTCGGGCGGGAACCTCACCACGAGGGGATAACGGGGCCGCCCCTCGTAGATGACGCCGGTCTGAATGCCCCCCATGGCAGACACCGTTCGCATCACCTCAATGCCGTCGATGGCATGCCGGGCCAGCTGGTCGGGCCGGGCATCGATCTGTATCGTCGGCACATTGGCCTGCCAGTCGGCCCGCACGTCGGCCGATCCGCGGATCCCCCGGAGCACGCTCTCGACCTGCTTGCCGAGATTCCCCAGCGTGTCGAGGTCGTCGCCGTAGATCAGCACCGCGACGTCGGCCTTCACGCCCGCCACGAGTTCATCGACCCGCATCTCGATCGGTTGGCTGAATCCGAAGTTGGCCCCCGGCACCGCGGCGATCAGCGACGCCGACATCCTCTCCACGAGCTGCTCGCGTGTCACGTCGGCCGGCCACTCGGAATGGGGCTTGAGCATCACCCAGACGTCGGTCTGCTGCACACCCATGATGTCGTTGGCGATCTCGGGCCGACCGGTCTTGCAGAAGACGGTTCTCACCTCGGGATACTCGCCGAGCGTCTTCTCGATTCGCGTCGTGATCGGCACCGAATCCTCGAGCGTAGCGCTGGGCAGACGGGTTACCTCGATCAGCAGATCCCCTTCGTCGAGCCGCGGCATGAACTCCGCCCCGAGATTCGCCGCCACCGGAATGCTGGCCGCCACGAGGCCGGCGGCCAGCAGCGACACGATCACCGGGTGGAAGACGGCCAGCTTCGCCAGCGGATGGTAGACCCTGTGAAACAGCTGCATCAGTAGCGGCTCACGTTCCTCCTCACGGGGCAGCACCGTCGCCGCCAGCACCGGCATGAGCGTGAGCGAGATGATCAGTGACCCGGCCAGGGCGAAGAGCACCGTCAGTGCCATCGGCCGGAACAGCTTCCCTTCGGTGCCCTCGAGAAAGAGGATCGGCAGGTAGACGATCGCGATGATCAGTTCGCCGAACATCGTCGGCCCGCGGACCTCGATCGCTGCATCGCGAACGACTGCCAATTTTGATTCCGTAGGCGCCGCCAGGCCGAGCCGCCGCACGCAGTTCTCCACCATGATCACGGAGCTGTCCACGACGAGACCGAAGTCGATCGCCCCAAGGCTCATAAGGCTTGCCGAGATGCCGGTGGCCCACATGAGATTGGCGGCAAACAGCATCGACAGCGGGATCGCCAGCGCGACGATCAGCCCGGCGCGGACATTTCCCAGCAGCACGAGCAGCACGCCGACCACGAGCAGGCCGCCCTCGGCCAGATTGTGGAGCACGGTATCGAGGGTCCGGGCGATGAGGTCCGACCGGTCGTAGAGAATGTCGAGTTCGACCCCTGGGGGGAGTGTGCCGCGGATCGTGTTGAGCCGCTCCTTGGCCGCTGTCACCACCTGCCGGCTGTTTTCACCGCGGACCATCATCACCATGCCGGTGACCACCTCGCCGCGTCCGTCCCGCGTGGCGGCGCCCTGCCGCACCAAGGGCGCGATTACGACATCGCCGATGTTGCGAATGAGCACCGGGACGCCTCCGGGCGGACTGCGCACCACCACGTGCTCGACGGCGTCGGCGTCTGCCAGCAGGGCCTGCCCGCGGATAAACCGCTGCTCGCCGTTTTTGACGATGTAGCCACCGCCGGTGCTGACGTTGTTGCGTTCGAGGGCCGCCAGCACCTCGCCCAGAGTGATCCCTTGCGCCGACATCCGGTCGGGATCGACGCGAACCTCATAGCTCTTCGCGTAGCCGCCGTGGCTGTTGATGTCGGTCACCCCCGACACTTCCCGCATCGCCGGCGCGATCTCCCATTCCAGCAGGCTGCGGAGATTCATGAGGCTCTGTCCCGTCCCCTTCACCTCGAACTGGAGAATCTCGCCGAGCGCCGTGCTCAGCGTGCCCAGCTTCGGATCGGCGTCGGCCAGCGTGATCCGGCTCTTCGCCTCCGGGAGTCGTTCCGATACGAGCTGCCGGGCCAGAAAGATGTCGGTGCCCTCCCGAAAGACGATCGTCACCAGCGAGATGCCGAGTCGCGAGATGCTGCGAATCTCCTCGACGTTGGGCAGGCCGCTCACGGCCAGTTCCACGGGATACGTGACAGACCGCTCCACTTCCAGCGGCGGAAGCGAACCCGCCTCCGTCACGATCTGCACCTGGATGTTGACAAGATCGGGAACCGCATCCACGGGCACGTGCGTGGCGGCGTAGAGGCCGCCCAACGACATCAGCACGAACAGCGCAATCACCAGCGCGCGGTTGGAGAGCGACCATTCGATGAGACCTGACAGCATCAGCCAAACCCCCGGGCGAACGTTGACGCCAGACCCGTCATTCCGCTTCCTTCTCGAGCAGCAGTTCGCTCTTGAGCACGAACGCGCCCCGCGACACCACCTGCTGCCCGACCGCCAGACCGCTGATCACCTCGAGCGATTCGTCGCTCTCGATGCCCGTGGTCACGTCCACGCGGCGAAACCGCTCCGCCCCGTCTGGTACGAAGACGAATGACTTCCCCTCGTGCCGCATCACCGCCGACACCGGCACCGCCAACACCTGCCGCAGTTCGCCCTGCGGCAGATCGACCCAGACGAACATGCCTGGCTTGTAATGGGCATCGTTGTTGGTGAGCTCCGCCACCAAGGGCACGCTGCGTGACTCCGTCTCGACTGTCGCGCCCACGTGGTTTACGACGGCGGTCGTCTCATGCACGTCGGCCCCCGGCACCACCACCCGCACCGACTGCCCTTGGGCGACCTCGACCGCCGTCCACTGCCGCTCATGGATCTGCGCTCGTACCCAGAGCACGCTCGTATCTGCCACGACGAAGAGCCGGTCGCCAACGCGAGCCCGCTCACCCCTCGAGATGAAAACATCCTCGACCACGCCGTCGAACGGCGTCCGCAGCACGAGGGCGCTCAGGGAGTTGGAGTCGCCGAGGCTTTCGACCTCGTCTTCTCCCACGGAATCGGATTCCAGCCGGCTCCCCACGAGCGTGCGGAGATTCTCCTTGGAGATCAGCAGCAGCCGGTCGGCCTGCTTGAGCGCGGCACTGGCCCGATCGCGATCCTGGCGGGTAAGAAACCTCGCCTCCTCGCAGGCGGCCGTGAAGTTGGCCTTGGCCACCTCCAGATTGCTCGCCCGCTCTTCGACGATCCGCCCCGACAGCACACCGCCCTCGCCCAGCGACTTTGTCCCGGCGCTCACCTTTTCGACGTAGATCAGCCGCGAATAGGCACCGAGGATCTTTTCGCGATACGCCCCCAGCACACGGTCCTGAAATTGCTGTTCGATCGCGGACAGCGGCGGATGGCTGTCGAGCGAGTTGAGCAGCGACTCGACGTTGGCGGCAATGGTGGTCGCCCAGTCGGCGGCCTTCTTTTCGATCAGACGGTTGTCCTCGCGACGGCGGACCTCGTCGCGGGCCATGCCGACGTCCGGGCTGGAGAGCTCCGCCAGCGCGTCCCCCTTCGAGACCTTCTGCCGCACCTTCACGAGCACCCGCGAGACGATGCCATCGACGGGCGACGCGTAGTCGAGCCGGTGGCGGGCGTCATAATCGATCCGGCCGGGAACGGTGAGATTCTCACGAAGCGGAAGGATTTCTACTGGAGCAAGACCGATGTCGGCAGCCTTCTGCGCCGCCACCGGCAGGCTGACGACCCGGGGCATGGCCGCTGCCGTGGCGTTGTTGCCTTCACTGGCGGCCTGCTGACCGGCCGCCCCGCCGGCATGATCGGCGACGCCTGCAAAATGATGGGTGGCGAGCCACCACCAGGCCAGCCCACCGATCGCGAGGAATCCCAGTCCTGAGAACCGGCTGAGAAAGGCGGACCGGCTGAGAAAGCCCCCTGCCGCTGCGTTTCGCGGGGCTGATTCCGCAGGGTTTCTCAGCAATTGCTCCGAGGACGCTGTCGGCTCCGCCGGTGGCTGGGAATCGGGAGTCACGATCGACGACATGGCGGTCACGGAGGCCAAGGGGTGGCGAGCGAGGCTTGATGCCGGAATTCTACACGGTCGAGGCCCCGACTGCCGAGCGCGTTGCTCCGCGAGCGGTTAGGATGATGCTCCGATGGCCACTGGGCTCAAACGCCCGTGAGCGATTCCGTTCGGTCAACCCCTCATCCCGACGATTCCCATCCCATGAGTTCAGCACGCACGATCCGGATCTTCGACACCACGCTCCGCGACGGCGAACAATCGCCCGGGGCGAGCATGAACCTCACCGAGAAACTGGAGATCGCCCAGGCCCTCGTGCAACTGGGGGTGGATGTCATCGAGGCCGGCTTTCCGATCGCCTCGCCCGGCGACTTCGCCAGCGTCAGCGACATTGCCAAAACGGTCTCGGCGGCCACGGTCTGCGGGTTGGCACGATGCAATGACGCCGATATCGATCGGGCCTGGGAGGCGCTCAAGTCTGCGGCCCAGCCGCGGATTCACGTCTTCTTGGCGACCAGTTCGATCCACCGCGAATTCAAGCTGCGGATGAATGAAGACGAGGTGCTTGCGCGGGCCGTGGCGGGCGTGCGGCGGGCTCGCACCTATTGCGGTGACGTGGAGTTTTCCCCTGAGGATGCCGCACGAACGGAGATCGACTTCCTCTGCCGCGTCGTGGAGGCGGTCATTGACGCCGGTGCGACCACCGTGAACATCCCCGACACCGTGGGCTATGCCACACCGTCGCAGATGCATCACGTGATCAAAAGCCTGCGGGAACGCGTGCCAAACATCGACCGGGCGGTCATCAGCGTGCACTGCCACGACGACCTCGGCCTCGCCGTGGCCAACAGTCTGGCGGCGGTGGAGGCGGGGGCCGGCCAGGTGGAGTGCACGATCAACGGCATCGGCGAACGGGCCGGCAACTGCTCCCTGGAAGAAGTCGTGATGGCGCTCAAGACGCGGCGCGACCACTACGACGTCGACACCCGCGTGGTCACTCAGCGGCTGGTGCCGACCAGCCGGCTGGTGGCGAACATCACCGGCATTCAGGTGCCGCGGAACAAGGCGATCGTGGGCCGCAATGCCTTTGCGCACGAGGCCGGCATTCACCAGGACGGTATGCTCAAGGAGCGGCGGACCTACGAGATCATGCGGCCGGAAGACGTGGGGCTGGAGCGGACCGACCTCGTGCTCGGCAAGCACAGCGGCCGGGCGGCCCTGGCCGACCGCGCGTTGGCCCTCGGCTACCAACTCACCCCCGAGCAGCTGCAGACGGTCTTCGAGCGGTTCAAGGTGCTGGCTGACCGGAAGAAGGAAATCTACGACGGCGACATCGCGGCGCTCTGCGAACAGCAGTTTTCAGCGCTCCCCGAGCAGTTCACGTTCGAGGGCTATACGCTCACCTCGGCGAGCGGCTCAGCACCCACCGTGGAACTGCGGGTGCTGCAGAACGGCGAGCCTCGGAGCGTGTCGGTGACGGCGGGCGATGGCCCGATCGACGGCATCTTTCTGGCGATCGAAAAGCTCACCGGCATCCAGACGGCCTGCCGCGACTTCCGCGTGCAGGCCGTGACGGTCGGCAAGGATGCGCAGGCGGAGGTAACGGTGGAACTGGAGGCGACGACGCCGGGAGATGGCGGGCAGGTGCACCGCGGCCGCGGCGTCTCGACCGATTCGCTCGAGGCCTCCGCGAAGGCCTTCCTTGGTGCCATCAACCGAGTGGCGCTCGGCTCGCAGCCGCGCATCCATCCGCAACGAACGTAGGCCGGATCAGCGATGTTTGAGCGGATCCCCCGGCTGACGCCGGGGGCTTGGATGGGTTCAGACAAGCCCGAAGCGTCAGCGCCGCTATCGACGCGTGAATGCCGCGTTATGCCGTGGTGGCGCGGCTGAGGCGGTCGGTCACCGCCCGCCACGCGTCGGTGTCGGGCGGCGCGTCGATGATGATCCTGTCGAGGTTGCGGCGGTCGATGGCGTGGAGCGTGGCATAGAGGCTGGTGGCAAAGGCCGACGGATCGGCTGGCATCGGCACGACGAGCAGGTCCCGCGACGCGGCCAGTGACCGCACCCGGGGGTCGTCGATCTGGGCCGTAAGCCAGGCGATCCGTTTGCCCCCCTGCACCAGTTCCGCGACCCGCTCAGCGGCCGTGGCCGACACTTCCAGCGGCGTCTTCGGCGCGTAGTGACGCGGGAGCATGCCCGGTGATCGCGCGGCCGCTGACGTGGCGCCTTCCGCCGCCATCATGTCGACCACCGGACCCGCGATCGCCGCTTCGAGCTCGACGCGGGTGATGGGGCCGGGTCGGAGTATCCGCGGCGGATCGGTCGTGCAATCGACCACGGTCGATTCGATCCCGCGGCCGCAGGGGCCGCCGTCGAGGATAAGATCGACGCGACTGCCCAGACCTTCGAGCACGTGGCCTGCCGTCGTCGGCGAGAGTTGCATCGAGCGGTTGGCGCTCGGGGCAGCGAGAGGCCGGCCGAGCGTCGCGATCAGCCGTCGGGTGAGCCTGTGCTCTGGGCAACGCAGCGCCACCGTCGGCCCACCCGCCGTCACGTTGTCGGGGATCCGCGGACCACGGGGCACGATCACCGTCACCGGCCCCGGCCAGAGGCGAGTCGTGATCTGCTCGGCCATCGGGGGCCAGTGCGCAGCGAGTGAGCGGGCCATCGCGGTGTCGGCTACATGGACGATCAGTGGATTGCTGGCCGGCCGTCCCTTGGCGGCAAAGATGCGGTCGACGGCGTCGGCATCGAGAGCGTCGGCCGCGAGTCCGTAGACCGTTTCGGTTGGGATGGCCACGAGGCCCCCTGCGGCGAGCAGTTCCGCGGCCCGCGTGACGGCCTCGTCGGTACGGACTGGCGGCGCCGGCAGGTCGGCGGGCCAGGGAGCGGGCAGAATGTCGGGAAGTGGGCGGGCCATGGACACAGGTTGCAACGGCGAGGGGGTGAGAGCAAGATGTTGGATTTTCGCCGATCACGCCTGTCTTGACCACGCCGGAGCCCATCGAGTGGCCGACTCCCCTCCGCCATCCAGTCGAACTTCTGCCGCCGTGGGTGCGTTGCATGCCGCTGCCTCGCCGCGTGTCGGCATCGTGATGGGAAGTCGGTCCGACTGGGCCACACTGCAACGGGCCGCCGAGACGCTCACGCAGTTTGGCGTACCGCACGAATGCGACATCGTCTCGGCACACCGGACTCCCGACAAACTCGCAGCCTACGCCAAGGCCGCTGCCGATCGCGGCCTCAAGGTGATCATTGCCGGTGCCGGCGGTGCCGCCCATCTGCCTGGCATGCTGGCCGCCCAAACGCATCTGCCGGTGCTCGGTGTGCCGGTCGAGTCGTCGATGCTGCGGGGCGTTGATTCCCTCCTCTCGATCGTGCAAATGCCCGCCGGCATCCCCGTTGGCACGCTGGCGATCGGTCCTGCCGGGGCGACCAACGCCGCCCTGCTGGCAGTCGCCATTCTCGCGCTCGAGGATGCTTCCCTGCAGGGCAAACTCATCGCCTATCGCACCGCGCAGACCGATCGCGTCTTGGGTGACCGCCTGGAAACGGAAGGCACGTCATGGTCGGATCGGTCGAGCGAAAAGTGATTCCGGTCGTCGCGGCCCCTGTGATTCTGCCAGGCGCCACGCTCGGCGTGATGGGGGGCGGGCAGTTGGGCGCCATGTTCGCCATGGCCGCCAAGCGGATGGGCTACCGCGTCGAGGCATTTTCCGACTCGGCCGACTGTCCGGCAGCGCAGCACTGCGATCGGGTGCATGTTGGAGCCTATGACGACGCTGCGGCGCTCGTCGCCATGGCGCGGGGCCTCGACGTGCTGACGTTCGAGTTTGAGAACGTGTCGGCGGAGCCGCTGCGGGCCCTCGCCGGCGTTGTGCCGGTGCGTCCTGCCCCGGAGGTGCTCTTTACGACGCAGGATCGCGGCCGCGAGAAGGCGTTTCTGGTCCGCGAGGGCTTTGCCTGTGCGCCGCATCGAATGGTGCGGTCGCAGAAAGAACTTCATGCGGCGGTGGCCGCGCTCGGCCTGCCCGCGGTGGTCAAGACTGCCGCCTTCGGCTACGACGGCAAGGGCCAGCAGAAGCTCGACGCCGGCGCCGGCCCACAGGAGATCGACGCGGCGTGGATCGCACTGGGAGGCGGTGAGGAGAAATGCGAGCTGCCAGACGGTGACGAGAAGTGCGAGCTGGTTTTAGAAGGCTGGATCGATTTCGACTGCGAGATCTCTGTCGTGGCGGCACGGGGGCTCGACGGCTCCACGGCCGTGTTTGCCCCGACCAGAAACCACCACAGCCATCATATTCTCGATATCTCGTCCGTGCCCGCGGGGCTGCCCGCTGCGGTGCTTGATTCAGCACGCAAGATGGCGGCAGCCGTGCTCGAAAAGCTGGATGTGGTGGGGGTCGCCTGCGTGGAGTTCTTCGTGACGCGTGACGGCCGCGTGCTCGTCAACGAGATCGCGCCGCGGCCTCATAATTCCGGCCACCTCACGATCGCCGCCTGCGAGACCTCGCAGTTCGAGCAGCAGGTGCGGGCAATCTGCGGCCTGCCCTTGGGCTCGCCGCGTCAGCTTGCGCCGGCGGCGATGGCGAATCTGCTCGGCGACTGCTGGAAAAATGGTGAGCCCGACTGGGCCGCCGCCCTCGCCGTGCCAGGCGTGAGCCTCATGCTCTACGGCAAGGGGGAGCCGCGGCCGGGCCGAAAAATGGGGCATCTCACGGTGCTGGCCGACTCGGTCGATGAGGCGATCGCCAACGTGACGCGGGCCCGATCGCTGGCCTGTCGCTCGTCCGATCGAAGTGGCTGACGCAGGTGCTGATCGGCCGCATTGGTTCGCCGGCTGCGGCATGCTCGTCGCCGGCGGATTCTGCTACGGGAGGCTCTTGGACGAATCGTGCATCGCTCGTGAGTCGCAGAATTCACCGGACTCCTGCGCGTGCCTCCGACCGGCTCCTCAGCGGCAACCTTTACGCGAAACATCGGCATCCTGCCGATTTTCGCTTTGCCGACCTCCGTCGGCTGGTGCTGACCCGGCCCTCCGGGCCTGGCGCGGTGGGATCATTCAAGCCGATGCATCCGTGAGGGGCTGCCCGTGTCCCGAGAGCCGGCGTTGCTGACCAGCGCAGGCAGGATGCCGGAGCGCAGTCAGCATCGAGTGAGCGAAGGCCATGGATGGCCGTAGCGAACGTCCGGCGACGGGGCATGGGCAGCCCCGAACCGTCGCCAACTCGTGAGGGGCACGTGTCAACTACTGGATGCCTCCGGTAGTCAACACGTGCCCCCACGATGCTTCTCATCCCTTCCCGGAGCTTATAAGGCGACGCCGTTGAACTTCTTGTTCGTCGGCAGTTCGCCGGCGAGGCCGTCGGCTTGGAATCCGAACGAGATCTCCGCGTTGGCCGCGATCGTGCCGTTCCAGTCGGCGTTCTTGATCACGTAGCGGGTGCCGACGTGGCTGACGATCACGGCGTTCCAGATGTTGACGATGTTCGCCTTCATGTCGAACTCCATCGTCCAGCCGGTGATGGCCGTCGTGCCCGTGTTCTTGATCGTCATGGCACCGTTGAACCCGGTTCCCCAGCCGATTGTCTGGGTGTAGGTGGCCACCACCTTGCCTGCGGGAGCGGGGGGCGGTGTTGGCGTCGGCGTGGGGGTCGGTGTCGGTGTGGGAGTCGGCGTCGGTGTGGGAGTCGGCGTCGGTGTGGGAGTCGGCGTCGGCACCACCGTATCGTCATCGAGGATCGTGCCCGTCGCCACCGACTTCGTCAGCGTGGCATTCGTCGGGCCGGTCAACTTCAGTGAAAACGTCTCGTTTGATTCTGCTGTCGTGTCGCGGGTGACGAGCACGTTCACCAGTTTCTGCGTCTCGCCGGGGGCAAACGTGAGTGTGCCCGAGGCCGCTGTGTAGTCGCTGCTGGCGACCGCCGTGCCATTGGCCGTGGCATACTGCACGGTCACCGACTGCGTGCTCGCCGCCGAGAGCGTCACGGTGAACGTGAGCGGCGTGGTCGTCACGGCGCCTCCCGTTCCCGACACCGCCGGGAACTGGAACTGCACGGCCTTGAGCGGATCGACCTTGGCGGTGTTCACCGTCTTCCAGTCGTCGGCCAGAATGCCGCCGGTGTCGCCCGAGTTGGGATTCCACGACCAGTAGGTCCAGGAGATACCCTGCTGGCCCGCTGCCAGATCGACCGATCCGTTGCCGTCGAGATCCCCCTTCAGATAGTTGACCATCTTGGAGTACCAGGCCCGGTCGCTGGCCGTGGCGAGGGTGCTCCCGAACTCACCCAGCAGGACCGGCGCGGTGCCTGTGCGGAAGAGATAGCCCCAGTTCTTGTCCCACACTTCCGGCAGGTTGTTGGGGTAGTTGGGGTCGCTGAAGTATTTCTGCTGGTAGACGCTGGCCGGGTAGTCGTGGGCCGAGTAGACGAGCCGCCCGGGCGTGTTCAGCCGGACGGGTGCCGCGCCGGCATTCGAGAGATTGCCGCCCCACCAGTAGCTTCCCGACGAGGCGGTCTCGATGCCCTCCACGATCACCAGCAGGTTGGGATTGGCGGCGAGCACGGCATTGCCCCCCCGCTCCGCGGCCAGCCGCCAGTCGTTCACGCCGCCGTCGCCCCACGTGGCTGGCCCGTGCGGCTCGTTGTGGAGATCGATGCCGATGACAGTCGAGTTGCCCGCATAGCGGGTGGCCAGCATCGTGAGGTTGCTGATCCACTTGCTCTCAGGATACGCAGAGGAGTACCAGAGTCCGGAGGCATTGGCGCTGTTGCCAGCCTCCGAGCGGTGGTGGTCGAGAAAGACCTTGAGCCCGATCTGCCCGGCATAGGCCACGATCTTGTCCATGATCTGCAGGCCGCTTTGCCCCTGCAGGTCGGCGTTCTTCGAGAAGTCGATGCTGTTGGGCGTGCTGCCCGCGTCGAAGAGCTGGTCGCTGTAGGGCAGGCGAATCGTGTTGAAGCCGAGCGACTTCATCTGATCCATCATCTCCTTGTAGCCGCGGGACCAGAGGCCGTGCGGGGCAAAGTTACTTGTCTCGAGGCCGAACCAGTTGACGCCGGCGATCCGCACCGCCTGGTTGTTGGCGTCGAGGATCTGGCTGCCTGACGTATGCAGGTAGCCATTGGCCACGCTCGTCTGCGGGGTGCCTTCGCTCACGGAGACATCGCCGATCGTGATGCCTGGGAGGGTCACCGGAGTGACGGGAGTGACTGGCGTGACCGGATTCACTGCGCCGGTGATCGCCGGATCGCTTCCGTAATCGCCCCAGGCGAGGCTGAAGCCGCCGGCGGACATCGCCGGAATGCCCGTGTGGAAGTTGGAAAGCTGTCCCGTTGGTCCAGGATTGTCACGGTTGAGCGACCACATGGAGAGCATGCCCAGCCCCTTGGCGCGGGCAAAGGTTTCGAGGCGATCGGCATCCTGCAGAGTAAAGACCTCGCTGGTGACGTCGTTGACGCCGAGCATCGGAGTCACGCCGAGCTGGTTCCAGCCGAACGTCTGCCCCTGGCTCGTGAACAGCGTGGTCATCTGCGCGAAGGTGGCATTGGCGGCGTCGATGGCATACTCGCCCATCGACTTGAGCTGGGGCGGAGCGGCGCTGTCGCCGTAGTCCATTGCCATCACGTTGACGCCGTCGACCTTCACGCCGGCCACGAGGGCGATCTTCACCACGTTCACGCCATCCAGCGTGAGCCCCTGTGGCAGCACTGGCAGCGTGAACCATACGCCCAGATTCGGCCGGCTCTTCTGCATCATCGCGATGGCATCCATCTGGAGCTTGAGCGTCTGCGGTTCCGCAACGGCGGCGCCCTCGATGTCGAAGTCGAGCTTCGTGAGCTTCAGCGTGTCGACCATCTCCCCATAGGCCGTTGCCAGAGCGGTCGCGCCGAGGCCTCGCCGGGCATACGACTGCGCCAGCGAAGTCCCGGCCGCTCCACCCAATGACACCATCACGTCGCCGCCGGCAGCCCGCAGGGCGTTGATTTCGGCGCGGATTGCCAGAGCCTGTTCATTCGTGCTGTCGAGTGTCAGGACGTCGTAACCGGCCCAGGCCAGCTTTCCGCTGGGGCTGGCCTGCATGAAGCCCAGGGTGAGGAGCCCCACCCCATACTGCTTCGCCAGACCGTCGAGATCAGGCACGGGATACTGCCCCATGTCAACGTAGGGGGCGAAAAACTGCTCCTTCCACAGATCGCCATTCGTGGGCATGGTTGGAGTTGGCGACGGGGTTGGAGTTGGCGACGGGGTTGGAGTTGGCGACGGGGTTGGCATCGGCATCGGCATCGTGCCGTGATCATGACCACCGGGCTGGGTCTGGCCGATCGATGTCTGGGAGCCGTCGGTGACCTGGCCGGCCGGAGCGGTCGGCGTCAGCAGCGATGCTCGGCTGACGAGTGTGAAGTGCTCGGCGGGGTGGCCAAACGGCACCTCCAGCTGATCCTCGACGATCTGGTCGTGATGGAATTCGACATTCCCCGGCACGAGCCGGGCCTTCGTCATGCCCACGAGGAGGATGCTCTGGTTGGTGGGCAGAACAGAGATCAACAGGCCCTCGGCCGTGTCTGTCACCGAGAGCCGCTCGCGGGTGCCGAAGTAGAGGAAGCTCAGCTTCATCGTAGCCGGATTGAAGCCCTCAATCCGCTGCCGGACGCCATATTCGTGCGACCGCACGTAGACCGTGCTGCCGTCCCGGGGGCCGATGCTCTTCTCCCAGGAGACCACGCCGCCGATGTCCTGACGCAGGTGTTCGTTCTGGACAACACCGAAGTTGGCCATCGTGAGGTCACGGTAGCTGATACCGCGAAGCACCTGGAACTCTGGTGTCGATGCCCACGGGTTGACGATCGCTACCTCGCCGGCTTCCGTCTTGGCGATGATCAGGTTGTGGACCGACACATCACCGAAGTCGAGGCGGTCGCGGGCTGGATTGAACCCCACGATGTCGTCGGCTGCGGGATTGACGCGGAAAACGCGACCAGTGGTGCCATCGATTGGGGTGGGGGTGGGCGTCGGGGTTGGCGCGGGAGTCGGAGTGGGCGTGGGAGTGGGCGTGGGCGTGGGAGTCGGTGTCGTGGTCGCCCCGCTGCCGACGAGCGTGAGGTTACGGAGCACCGCCGAACTGCCGCCCGGCGTGGCGGTGAAGCCGAAGGTCGTCGAGCTCCCGGCCGCGAGCGCCCCATTCCAGCTCTCATTGCGGACGGTATAGCGGCTGCCTGAGCGGCTGGCGATCACGCCATTCCAGAGCGACGTGATCTGTCCGTCGAAATCGAACTCGACCTTCCAGTTGGCATAGGCGGCGGTGGTCGTGTTGCGAACCGTCACGTCGCCGTTGAAGCCGCTGCCCCAATCGCTCGTGACTGACAACGCAACTGACGAGGACGGCGTCGCGGCCAGGGGAGGCGTCGGTGCAGCCATGACGGCGGGCGTCGCAAGCGTGACGGCGGGCGACGGCGCCGCCCGAGGGACAGGTGCGGCGGCCGGTGTCGGCGCAGGATCGTTGTTGGCGATCGTGATGACGCCGGTCCGGTCCG
This sequence comes from Candidatus Kuenenia stuttgartensis, assembly GCA_945877135.1. Classification (GTDB taxonomy): domain Bacteria; phylum Planctomycetota; class Planctomycetia; order Pirellulales; family UBA1268; genus CAMCQY01. Next base: position 10,504 of record CAMCQY010000026.1, on the reverse strand, counting down.
CAATGGTGGCCCGCTTCGGCGACGAAAGGTTGATCGAGAAAGTCTCGTTCGGCTCGTAGGTGCGGTCGCCCTTGATCGCGATCAGCACCTGCTTGGTAGTCGTTCCTGCGGCAAACGAGACATTGCCTGCCTTCGCCACGAAGTCGCTGCCGGCCGTGGCGGTGCCGTTGGCCGTCGCGAATCGCACGCTCACGATCGTGCTCGAAGGCTGCGAGAGCCGCAGGGTGATGGCCGCATTTTTCGTGCCGGCGTCCCCTTCCATGATCGTCACGTCGTCGATTGAGATCGACGACGGAGTGACGGCCATCATCGACCGCGGCTCGAGTGCTTCCGCGGCCAGGCTGGCAAGTGTCGAACGACCGCGGCGTGCCCTGCCACTGCGGGATGCGCTGTGGCGGCGGAAGAGTTCGGCGATGGCGTGGGACGTGTGGGGGAAGAACCAGTTGCGCGACGTCATGTGGCACCTCATGGGGAGAATTGGCCGTGTTTGGCCGAGAAAGCGTCCGGAGAGACGACGTGCAGGACGGGCGAGTTGAGTCGAGACCGTAAGGTCCCGAAGGCATCGCTATCCCCACTCCGTCACAAAAAGATGCTGGCGGCAATCGGCACGATGTCCGATGCGTCAGCGTTCGTCCGGCGGTCTGCCCCTGAAAGACCGGCGTGGAGCATGCGTGATGACCTCCCTGCTCCGTTTCGCATTCTTCCGGAGCGTTTCAGCGGATGCAAGGAATCGGTCGAAAAAAAAGTTTCCCCCGATTTCCTGTTGGAACCTGGAGTCCCTCCAGGAGAAAGCCGGGGACTCCTCCTGCACGCGGTTCGGGGCTGCCCGTGCCCCGTCGCCGGACGCTCGCTACGGACATCCTGTCCTTCGCTCGCTCGATGCTGACTGCGCTTCGGCATCCTGCCTGCGCTTGTCAGCAACGCCGGCTCTCGGGGCCCGGCCAGCCCCTCACGGATGTTTCCAAGTCCCATCCAAGCCCGCAGCGCAAGCAAGGGTATGGGCGGGGCCTACTGCGGGGTGAGCGACCGGCCGCGCCAGCTGGTCTGGAGGCCGAGCAGCCGCCGCCCGAGGGCCACCCACTGGATGGCGAGAAATACCGCGATGCCCACCGGTTGCGAGAGCACGCCCGAGAAGCTTTGGCGAAACCTTCGAGCGGCGAGGATGCGTGGCAGGGAGGAAAACGCCACGGCGATGACCGCCACTGCCACGGTCCATGCCGGCCAGCCTTGCCAGCCCGTCGCGAGCCCCGAGGCGACGAGCACCCACGGAAGGATCTGGCCACCCGCAAGCAGGACCGTGAACGGAAGAATCGTGGCGGGAGCGCCGATCCCCTCGGTCGCGTTCTTCGAAAGTCCCTTCCAGACGTCGAGACTCTTCGTATACATCCGGCAGGAGGCGATGTCGGTGGCGTCGAAGATGTCGGTGCGAAGGCCTGCGCGACGAAACGCCCGTGGCAGCTTGATGCCGTCGTGGAGCGACGCGCGGATCGCCGCGTGGCCGCCGGCCTGACGATAGTCATCGCGACGGGTGACGAAGAGCTGGCCGCAGCCCGCGGCCAGCCCCGGCGAGTTGTCCACGCGACTGCGGGCGATCGGCAGGAATCCCAGTAGCACAAAGTGGATCAGCGGCAGGAGCAGCCATTCGAGGAACGAGCCGGTCACCTGCCGCGGAAAACCGGAGACGAGTGACGCCTGCGAGGCATCGAGGAACGCAACACAGCGGTGGACCGCGTCGGGCGCCAGCAGCACATCGGTGTCGAGGAACATCCAGGTGTCGTGCGTCGCCGCCTCGGCGAGCTGTGCACAGGCATGCTGCTTGCCGCACCAGCCCGATGGCAACGGCCGGCCGCGGACGAGCCGTACCCGCGGGTCGTGCTCGGCAAGCTGCCGCACGATCGCGTCGGTGCCGTCGGTCGAGGAGTCGTCGAGCACGACCACCTCCAGAGCGACGTCGCGGCTGGCGAGGATGGCCCGCACGCATGGCTCGATCGCCGTTGCCTCGTTCCGCGCAGGCACCATGACTGACACCGCCGGCTCCTCGCATCCCCTCCCCTGCTCCGGTGCGGGGAGAAACACCTTGAGGTTGACGAGCATGAGCAGCGCGGGAATCACCGCCAGCAGCAGGGCCGTCAGCGTGAGCAGGGAGATCGTTGCGGCGGTCATCTCAGTTGCTCCCCGCCGTGCGAGGCGTCGAACCGCTCGCCCCGCCACCAGGCCCTGCATCGCCGCAGGCTGTCGTACACCCAGCCCACCCCAACGTCGCCCGAGGTCAACACGGTGAAGGCATGCGGGTCGCGGCGGATCGCGGCCTCAGCGAGCCTGTCCTGCGTGGCCGTGAGCGCGGCCTCCAGCACCGCCGTCCACGCTTTTGCGTCGCGGGCCTCGTGCGTGTCGGCGATCCGCATAGCCGGACCGAACGCCACGAGGGCCTCCGGCAGCCGCTCGCTCCAGAATGGATACTCGACCGCCACCGGCACGATCAGGCCGCGGCCGCTCGACGCCACAGCATGACCCACGCCAGGCCGGATCGCGGGTGGTCGTGTCCGCGGATCGGCAAACGATCCCTGCGAGGTGATCCAGAAGATCACGTCCCTTCGGAGGCTGGCTGCCTTGGCCATCCGCAGAAAGCGGGCGGCGCCCCGCCGAGAGTCCCGCTCGATGCCGAGGAACCCGATGCGTTCCATGAATCGGTACTTGCCGAGCGCGGTAGCGTCGATTGGGCCGTAGCTGAGCCGATCTGGATAGCACTTTCCTGCCAGCAGCAGAAAGACCAGCGGATCCCACCAGCCGGGATGGTTTGTGTAGAAGATGACAGGTTCCCCGGCGATGTCGGGCGTGCCAGGCTTGCCGTTCTCCCCACCTAGCACCCGCAGCGCATGGAAGTGCCGGCGAAAGAATCGCCGCACGTAGAGCATGAACCATCCATTGAGTTGCCTGGAAAAAGCCGGCAGCTCGTGCTCGTGGAGGTCGTCCGGCGGCGGCATGGAAGCAGTGCCTGATGGCGGTCGAAGGTGCCGGTCAGGCGGGGCACGTTGCGGAGTGGGCAGCCGATGACGCACGTGCGACGATGCCGTCCTTATCGACACAGTCGGCGGCGATCCATCCCGACATCATCACCATCGGCATACCTGGGCCGGGATGGGCCGAGCCGCCCGCGAGATACAGGCCTTCGATGTCAGGCGACCGGTTGGCCGGCTTGAACGCGCCCAGAAACTTACCGTGGCTTGCCAGGCCGTAGATCGCACCGTCGAGCACGTGGTAGCGGTCGTTGATGTCCTGCGGCGTGAGCGCCCGTTCGAAGACGATGTGCTTCTCGAGATCCTTCATGCCTGCCGTGCTCTCGAGCTTTTCGATGATTCGGCGGCGGTATGGCGCGAACATCTTCGACCAATCGTGGTGTGGCCGCAGATAGGGCGTGTGCACGAGAACGTAGAGCGCCTCGCCCCCGGGGGGGGCGACGCCGGGCTCGGTGACGGCCGGTGCGCAGACATAGCAGGTCGGGTCTGGAGCCGGCTCTCCACGGCGATAGATCATCTCGAACTCCTCGTGCGGGTCGTGCGAGAAGACGAAGTTGTGATGGATCAGTTGCTCATACCGCTTGTCGAGGCCGAGGTAGAGCACGACGCCCGAGCAGGCCGGTTCGTAGCGGCGACGGTGAAGGAACCGTTCGCGAGGCTGGCCATCGACCAGTTCGCGGTGCGTGCGAACGCTGTCGGAATTGCTGACGACAGCCCCTGCGGCGATCGTCTCGCCTGTCTCCGTTTCCACCCCCGTGACGCGGCCCCCTTCCACGATGATCCGACGGATTGGCGTCCGCGTGCGGATTTCCACCCCCAGATCGACGGCCAGGCTGGCCAACGCCCGAGGCACGGCACCGGTGCCACCGCGGGGATACCAGACGCCGTCGTTCGACTGCATGTGGGCGATGCCGCAGAGCACCGCGGGCGAGGCATCGGGTGAACTGCCGACATATTGCGTGAAGTGATCCAGCATCTGAGCCGTCCGCTCGTCAGGAACGAACGACCGCACGGTCCCGGCCACGCTACGGCCGGGCCTCATCCCCATCACTTCCTTGACGATCGAGAACGACATGCCCCGGCGGGGGTCGAACATGTCCTTCAGGCCACCCACGTTCCGCCAGAAAAAATAGTCTTCAGAGATCTGGTGCAGCCGTTTTGAGAGGTCCATGAACCGCGCGTAGCCGGCGCCGCTGCCCGTGCCGGGGGCGTAGGCGTCGAGCGTGGCCCGCATGCGGTCGACGTCGGCATGGAGGTCGAGCGTTGTGCCGTCGTCGAAGAAACTCCGCCACTGTGGATCGAGCGGCACGAGGTCGAGATGATCTTCCAGTTCGCGGCCCGCCTCGGCGTAGATCCGCTTGAGCACCCGGGGGATGGTAAGAATCGTCGGGCCCATGTCGAAGCGGAAGCCCTGCTCGGCGAGCACGGCTGCCTTGCCGCCTACCCAGGGGTTTTTGTCGCAGAGCGTTACGGCATAGCCGCGAGCAGCCAGCGTGCAGGCCGTCGCCAGCCCGCCGAGGCCGCCGCCTACGACCACCACCCTGTTGTGTTCACGCGACATGTTCATCGTGCCGTCCTCGGCTGTCTGGGGGGCGCTGTGCTGGTGTGAATCTGTGTGCAGGAGACGGCCGAGGGGCCACTGTCATACCGCATGAACGGGTTCTGTGCCTTTGGATCGAGGTGCCGGCCGCCGGCCCCGCTGCTGGCCATCGATGCCCAGATCGTTCAGCAGCAGATCGGAGGCGATCCGGGCCGAGGAGTAGATGACCGGCAGCCCACTGCCCGGATGCGTGCCACCCCCCACGAGGTAGACCCCATCGAGATCCTCGAACCGGTTGTGCGGCCGCAGGTGCAGCATCTGCTTGAGGTCGTGAGAGAGGTTGAACGTCGCCCCGCGGTAGATCTCGTAGCCGTCCTGCCAGTCGTCGGGCGTCAGCATCTTCTCGTACCGAATCCGCTCACGGATGCCGTGGATGCCGAGCCGTTCGAGCTGATCGAGGGCCACCTCCCGATAGCCTGCCGCCTCCCGCCGCCAGTCCACGTTGGGATGCCGCTGGGTGACAGGAATGAGCAGGTAGAGCGTGCTCATGCCGGCCGGAGCGAGCGTCGAGTCGGTGATGCCGGCATTTTGAACGTACATCGATGGATCGGTGCCGAGCCGGTGCCGGGTCTCGATGTCGGCGAGATTCTCGCGGTAGTTGTCAGACAGATAGATCGTGTGGTGCGGAATCTCGTCGTAGCGGCCTTCGATGCCGAGGTAGAGCATGAAGGTGGAGCAGGAGAACCGCTTCGAGGCGATTTTTCGGTCACTCCACCGTCGTCGTAGATGGTCGGGCACCAGTCGCGTCATCGTGCGGGCAAAGTCGGCATTGACCACCGTCGCATCGGCACCGTAGGTGGCGCGTGATGTCCGTACGGCCGTCACCCTCCGTCCGTTGAATTCGAGCGACTCGACCGGCTCGCCGTAGTGGATCTCCACCCCCATGTCGGTGGCGATACGGGCCATCGTGGCCGAGACGGCGCCGCATCCGCCGATCGGGTGGAAGACACCATGTTCGTATTCGAGGAACGACAGGATCGAGAACAGGCTCGGGCAGCGGAACGGCGACATGCCGAGATACTTCGACTGGAACGTGAACGCGAGGCGGATTCGCTCGTCTGAGAAAAACGAGCCCAGTTCCGAATCGAGGCTTTTCCACGGCTTGAGGATCGGCATCAGCTTGAGCAAATCGGGCGTGACCAGATCCATCCAGCTCTCGAAGGGCTGTTCCAGGAACGGAGCGAACCGGGCAAACTTATCCCGGTTGGCCACCATGAACCTCGTGAACGCGCCACGGTCTGCCGGCGACAGCCGCGATACCTCCGCCTCCATGCGATCGGCGTCGGGCGTGGCGAGCAGTTCTCCTCCGGCACCGAAGACCAACCGATACTGAGGATCGAGCCGGACCATCTCCACCTCCCGCCGCAGGTCATAGCCGACATCGGTGAAGATCTCGTCCAAGACCCGCGGGTAAAGAAAGAAGGTGGGGCCGAGGTCGAAGCGGAACCCCTCTGGCGTGGTGATCGTGCTGGTACGTCCCCCCGGCACGTCGAGTCGCTCGAGGACCCGTACCCGGAGTCCGGCTCGGGCGAGGAGCATGGCTGCGGCGAGGCCACCTGGACCGGCGCCGATGATGTTGACCGTTCGCGTCATCCCTACTCTTTTCACGAGCCGCTGGAAAAGTCATCCCGGCCCGCTTCCACTCGTGTCCGCCAACGAGCTGCCGACGCTTCCCGTTGAAGACAGGCCTTGCATCCCGCGATGCAACTGCACCACGAAGGAAGCAGTCCATGAACTATCCGCGCCGGCAGAACGTCCGTTTTGCAAGTGCTGGACGTACTATAGGGTGCAGGAGCGAAGGGTCAAGAAACCGCGGTCAGCACCGCGGTCAGTAGGGAATATACATCGCGGTGCGGGCGGGCCGCAGGCCACCGAAGAGCCCACGCCGGTAGAGCGGCACGGCAACGGCACCGGGGGCGTAGTAGGTCGTCACCGGGGCTGCGTAGACCGGGGCGGCCATGACCGGCATGGCAGGTGCCGGAGCGTAGTAGCTCGTCACGCTCACCGGCGAGGAAACCGTCTCGACCGCGTAATTGGCGACCTGTGTCACGGGGTAGTTTGCCACCTGAGTCACGGGGTAGCTGGCGACCGGATAATTGGCAACGTAGCCGGTGGCAACAGGCGGGGAAAACGCCGTGACCGCGGCATAGTTGCCGGCGGGCGAGTAGTTGGCCATGTAGCCGCCGGGGTAGCCGGCCGCCATCGGGGCGTAGCCGGCGGCGGCTGGCGAGTAGTAGGAGGTGACTGGCCGGAAGGTTTCGTACATCACGACCTGCCCGTGGGCGGGTGATGTGAACGCGGCGAGGCAGGCTGCCACTGCTGCCGACGCCAAGACGCCGTTTCGGAGCAGGCCGCTCCAAGCCAGAGCGTTGGCGACCAGCGCGTTCAAAGACAGGCGGGTCGACAGGCGGGTGTTGATCGTCGTGAGATTCAGCATGGCAGTTTCCTTGTATTTCCTTCCCTGGAAGAGCGGTCTGGCCCCCACGCCTTACGCGGTGGGCGATCGGCCTTGTTGCCGCGCGGCCGATCCATTGAGAATACGTTCGCCACCCTGGCAACTGCAAACTGCCGGCAAACTCAGCCATTCGACGCATGCATTGAGGCGACACTTGGAATCGATCGCGCCCTCCACCTCGATCTCCCCCCCCACCACGAGTGGCTTTCGGCCACTGTTAGCCCTCCGGGCGGTCACGGTCATCAACGACAACGTGCTCCGCTGGCTGGCGATCGGCCTGGGCAAGAAGGCGGTCGCGTCAGGTCAGGTGGCCCTTGTTCTCACCATCGGCACGGCTGGGTTCGTGCTGCCGTTCGTGCTGCTCGCCTGGCTGGCCGGCTGGCTGGCCGACCGCTATCCGAAGCGGTCGGTGATCGTCTGGTGCAAGTTCGCGGAGGTTCTCATCGCGGCTGCCGCGGCCGCCGCCGTGGCCTGGGGCGTGCAGTCGGGGGGGCTCTTCGCTGGGCTGCCGGCCGGCCTCTGGCTGCTGCTGGCGACCGTGATCGTGATCGGCTGTCAGGCCGCACTGCTCGCCCCGAGTGTCATCGGCACGATCCCCGAGACGGTGCCTACGCCGAGGCTCTCCCATGCGAATGGACTCTTCGCGATGGTGACGCTGGCCGCCACGCTCGCGGGCATGGCAGGGGGCAACTGGCTCGCCGATGGCACGGTCGTGATGAACAGTGATGGCGTGCTGGGGAGCGATGGAAAGATGCACTCCGCGCCGCTCTGGACGCATGCCATTCCGGCAGCGATCGTGCTCGTCGGCCTCGCCTTGGTCGGCTGGATCGCAGCGCTGCTGCTCGGCCGCCGACCCGCGGCCGACCCCACCGCCCCGCCCCCCTGGAACGCCCTCTCCCGAACCTGGAGCGACCTCGCGGAACTCTTCCGCCATCGCGAACTGGCAGCCGCGGCCATTGGCATCGTTTTCTTCTGGGCGCTCGGCGCCGTTGCGCAGCTCAACGTCGATCAATACGCTACCGAGGCGGGGGCGACCTCGCAGGGGCAGGTCGTGCCGCTGCTCATCGCGCTGGTCAGCGGCATCGGCCTGGGCAGCCTCGTGGCGGGAAAAGTGTCGATCCGTGGGGTCGATATGGGGCTTGTGCCACTCGGCGCGATCCTGATGGCGCTGGGATCGTTTGCCCTGGCTCTCGGGCCGCGCACGATCTTCGCCGCGGGCTGCGGCGCGACCGGACTCGCCTGGTGGTGGTCGGCTGCGTCGCTGATGCTGTTGGGATTCGGGGCCGGCATTTTCGACGTTCCGCTCGAAGCGGCCTTTCAGGAGAAGAGTCCGCCGGCCCGCCGCGGGGCTCTCCTCGCCGCCGCCAATCTCCTCACTTTCGCCGGCATGTTTGCGGCTTCGATGCTCTACGGCCTGCTGCGGAGCCCGAGCCCCTGGGCAACGGACCAGACCGCCGTCGCCACGGTCGAGGGTGGGCTGGCCGCTGCGATGCCCCTGCTATCGGCCCGCAGCATCTTTGGGCTTTTCGGACTGCTGGCCGCCGCGGCCGCTGGCCTGGCGATCTACGCCGCCCCGCGGGCGTCGCTGCGAATCTTCGTGGCATCGATCGTGCATGCCACCCGCCGCTTCCGCGTGGCCCATGCCGACCGGCTGCCCGCCACGGGGCCGGCCGTGGTCGTCGCCAACCATCTCTCGTGGCTCGACGGTTTCATCGTCGTGCTCTCGAGCCTGCGGCCGATCCGGATGGTGGTCTACGGCCCCAACATCCAGGGAAAATTCCTCCGGATGCTCTCGGACCAGTGGCGTTTCATCCTCTTCGATCCGAAGCCCAAGTCGATGGGCCAGGCGCTCAAGGCGATCCAGTCAGGTCTCGCCTCCGGCGACGTGATCGGCATCTTTTCCGAGGGCGGCATCTCGCGGACGGGGCAGATCCTCGGCTTCAAACGCGGCCTCGAGTGGATCCTGGAGCGGGTCGAGGCGCCGATTGTGCCGCTCCACATCGACGGCATGTGGGGCAGCACGCTGTCTTTTTCCGAGGGCCGCTATTTCACGAAATGGCCCCGGGCATTCCCCCGGCGGGTGACACTCACCTACGGCACTCCTCTGCCGATCGGCACGCCCTGCCACGAGGCGCGGCTCGCGCTCCAGGAACTCACCGCGACGTCGGTAAGGAACAGAATGCTGGCCACGCGGCCGGCCGAACTCGCCGCGGCCGCCGCCACAGCGGAGGCCTTCGACGGCTGCTGCCTCGTCCGCCGGGGAGACCGGCTGCTCGTGTCGCTCGCAGCCGGCGATCCGCTGCAGGATTCGCTGGGGATCCATGGCGCGAGGCTGCTTGCCATCCGCGGTACCACGGTCGACGCGGCACTGCCGGCGCGGCTGCTCGGCGAGACGATCCTGCGTGAGCGAATCACGATCTGGCTGGCCCGCGTGGACCAGGTGCTCGCGGTGGCGGACGAGCAGGCCACCGATGCTGGCGGACCGCTCGCCGGATTGAAGAACACGCTCGACGTGGTGGTGATGCCGATCGACGCGGTCGCGGAACTACCGCGGGCGCGTGAGGCGTCGGTCCGGTTTCATGAGGTGTTCGGCGTGGAGCCTGTGGTGGCGTTCGCGCCCCGGGAAGCGGGGGGCCTTGTGGCGATGAATTCGCCACCTTCGCGGGCGACCGCCGACCACGAGGTGACCCTCAAGGCCGACACGGTGGGCCGCGTGGTCAACGGCGTGGTGGTCTGGCCGGAGGCAGCCATCCGCGACCGCCTGGAGCGGGAATCCCTTGCCGATCAGGGCATATCCCCGGGGGACACGCGGACCCTCGTGATCGGTGCCACACTGCCCCGGCGAGATGGTTCTGGATCGAGAACGGCGGGCAGCGAGAGGCCTGCGGTCTGCCTGCTCGATGCCGCGTTTGACGTCGACAAAGAAGGGTTTCTGGTGGTGAAGGAGCCGGCGTAAAGGTGGGCGGATACCGAGTCTGTCCACCCGGCCACGCACGAATCGACCGGGGCCGGCAGTCCAATCTTGGTGTTGCGGGGAGAAGCGTGTATTCTTCGAGACTGTCGGGCACCCCTAGCTCAATTGGATAGAGCATCGGTCTACGGAACCGAAGGTTGCTGGTTCGAGCCCAGCGGGGTGTATTTGATTTGGCGGGGCGTAGGGGTTCGCCAACGGTTCGGGGCTGCCCATGCCCCATCGCCGGACGGTCGCTCCGGCATCCTGCCTCCGCTCACTCGATGCTGACTGCGCTCCGGCATCCTGCCTGCGCTGGTCAGCAACGCCGGCTCTCGAGGCATGGGCAGCCCCTCACGGATACCGCAAGGCACATCGCGCGTCAGCGCTAGGCCCGGAGGGCGGTGTCAGCACCAGCGGGCGGAGGCCCGCCAAGGCAAGGTCGGCAGGATGCCGAGCCTTGCCGTGAAACCGCAACATCG
>CAMCQY010000025.1 GCA_945877135.1 Candidatus Kuenenia stuttgartensis | reverse complement strand
CCTGTGCCGCCGCCGTCGATCCACGGGCGGGGCTTCTCGGCGAATGCCGGGCCGGCGATGTCAACGTGGGTCCAGGGAATACCGCCCACAAACCGCTCGAGGAACTTCGCCGCCGTGATGGCGCCACCCCAGCGGCCATCGCCGACGTTCTTGATGTCGGCCACGTCGCTTCGGATCTGGTCGTCGTAGTCGGCATACATCGGCAGCTGCCAGACGGGCTCGCCAACGGCGCGGGCCGCCCGGGCGAGATCGTCGCAGCAGGGCTGATCGTTGGTGAAGAGACCGGCGACATCATGGCCAAGCGCCACCATACAGGCCCCCGTGAGCGTGGCGGCGTCGATGATCCGCTTCGGCTTATAGCCGCGGACCACGTCGAGCACGTCGGCCAGCACGACGCGTCCCTCGGCGTCGGTGTTGTGAATCTCGATCGTGGTGCCGCTTCTCGCCGTGATCACGTCGCCGAGTTTGTAGGCCGCCGGGCCGGTCATGTTTTCCACGAGGCCGATCGCGACCAAGAGATTCACCGGCAGCTTGAGCGCGGCGATCGTGGCGGCCGCAGCCAGCATGGCGGCCCCTCCGGACATGTCGCACTTCATGCCGAGCATCGAATCGGAGGGCTTGAGCGAGAGACCACCAGAATCGAAGGTCACGCCCTTGCCGACAAGCGCGATGTCGGGCTGGCCGTTGTGAGCCCCTGGTCCGCGGTAGCGGAGGATGACCAGCCTCGGCGCACGGCTCGAGCCCCGGCCGACCGCCAGGATCGCGTGGCAGCGTTCCCTCGCCAGCTGCTCCTCGTCCCAGATCTCGATCTCCATCCCGGTGCGGCCGGCCACGGCCGCCGCCTCCTCGGAAAAGGTCTGCGGGTAGAGATCATCAGCCGGCATGTTGACCAGCCGCCGTGCCAGATTCACCCCCTCGCTGATCACCACACCGTGGGCGACGGCCTCGGGAGCCGCCACCAGCCAGACGGTGCTGCCGAACCGCGTGCGTTTCTTTTCGGCCCGGTAGAGATCCTGCCCAACCATGCCGACGGCCGCACCCGCCACGGCTTGCTCCGTCTGCCGGGTCGACCAGGAGCCGTCGGCAACAAATACGACCTTCGCGCGGGGACGGCCGGCGAGATGCTTCGAGGCCGTCGCCGCCGCGCGGTAGAGCACGCCAGCGTCAAGATCCTCGCGTTTGCCGAGCCCCACCACCACGAGTTGACCGGCCTTGAGGCCGGGAGCCGCGAGGATAGGCACGCACTCATACCGCTTGCCAGTGATTTCCCCGGCGGCGGCCAGCCTCGAGAGAAGTCCACCGGTCGCCCGATCGATCTCGGCGACGGTGCCGGACCCGATGCCCCCCTCGGTGAGAAACGTCACGACGGCGTCGGCCTCGATCGCTTCGGGCCTCGCGGTTGGATCGGCGACGATGCCACCGGCAGCGCCGCCGGTACGGAGGTGGGAAAATTCGTTGGTCATGGGCCACTCCTGGCGTCTGTGGGTTGAAGCGACGAATGTAGCGTGTTTTCAGCGGTACGACATCCCTGCCCGAGCCAAGGGCCCAGGAGGGAGAGCAGCACGGGGAGTACGACGAGGTTACCCAGAAGGCCGCCCGTGAGTGTGAGGCTGGAGAGTGCGCCGAACGATACGGTGGGGATGAACCCACTGGTCGTAAGCGCGAGAAAACCGATCACGAGTGCAAGCGTCGAAAAGATCATCGCCCGGCCCGCGGTCTGGTGGGCAGTGGTGAGTGCGGCGGCGATCGGCTCCCCCGATGCGAGCCTCCGACGGAAGGCCGCGAGGTAGTGGATCGAACTGTCCACCGAGAGCCCCATCGACACCGCCGCAATCATCGCCGTGCCCATGTTGATTCGCTCGCCGGCCCAGCCAAGCAGTCCGAGCACCACGAAGATCGGCAGGGCATTGGGCACCAGCGCCACCGTCGCCACCAGCATGCTGCGAAAGCTGACCGCCAGAAACAGAAAGATCCCCACCGCGGCCAGCAGGAACGTGAGCCACTGATCGGAGAGCATCCTGTCCACGAGCTGTGCCAGAAGCACGAAGAAGCCCGTCACCGCCCCGGCCGGCCGACCATCCCGGGCCGGAAATTCCTCAGCCACGATTCGGTTGACCTGATCGATGATGGCGCGTTTCTGCGGCGCCGGCTGTCGTTCGTGGGCTCGCAGCATCACCCGCAGCCAGGTGGAGCCGTCTTCGGGATCGCGGCCGATGAACGTACGGCTCAACTGTGGCACCTGCTTCTGAATCACCTCGATCGCGCCGGCCACGAGCCAACTGCCCAGCTGGGTGCTCTGCAATCGCTCAAGTGAAATCGGCGACACCGCCGCCATGACGTCGGTCAACCCTATCACCTTGGTCAGCGCGGGCACCGGTCGGCCCTCGTCATCTGGAATCGTGACCTCGGTCCGCAGCCGGTGTTCAAGCCGGGCCATGTCGCCGAGCACCTTGCCATCGATCGCCTTCCCTGCGGGCAGGAGCACGTCCCACACGCCGGCTCCTCCCAGGCGTGACTCGATCATGTCGTAGGAGGCAACAACGGGGCTCGACCGGCGGAAGTTGCGGGTGAAATCGGTCTCCACTTGGAGCCAGGCCATACCTGCCATGGCCGCGGCCACCAGCAGCGTTGACCCGAGCAGGATCGGACCCGGCTGGTGCACGATCCGCTGCACGAGCCCGTCGAGTCCGAGTTCGAGCACGCCCTCGCCCCAGGCCCGCTTCGGATCGGCGTCGAATCGTCCCCAGAGCGCCAGAAATGGCACGACGAGCGCCGCGGCGACGAGCACCATCACCGCGCCCACGCTCGTCATGATGCCGAAGTCGTGGACCGGCCCGACGCTGCTGGCGATGAGTGATCCGAAGCCGATCACGTCGGTGACGATCGAGCCGACCATCGGCCAGAACAGGATCGAGATCGTGCGTTCGAGGGCCGTGGCCGGGGACAGCCCTTCCTCCCGCTGCCGCCGAAACTCCACGATCACGTGCACGACGGTGGCGATCGCCACTACCGTGACCATTGCCGAAAGCATGGTCGAGACCATCGTCAGCTTGAGGCCGATCACGGCCAGCACACCCCGCGTGCTCCAGAGTGCCAGGAGCACCACCGCCAGCGGCACGACCAGCCAGCGAACGCTGCGAAATGAGACGAGCAGGACCGCGCCGGCCAGGACCGCGCTGGCCGTTCCCAGCAGGTTCCCGTCACGCTTGAGCATGGCGAACCCGTCGCGGAGCATCACCGGCTCCCCCGCGACAGTGCCTGCGGGTCGGTCGTCCATGACAGCGCGGAGCCGATCGATCGCATCGGCGCGGAAGTCCGACTGCGGCTGTGAAGACGCTTTGGTGGTTGCTGCGTCAGACGCTGCAGCCGGAGTCTCCAGCATGCAGACGACCGCGGCGGTGCGGTGGTCGGTGCCGACGGCATACCCTTCCAACAGTTCAACGAGGCGCCGTGCAGTCGGGCTCGTGTCGGTCTCGATGATGCGATTTCCCAGCGGCGTGTCGGCGAGGCTCGTGGCCGAGGCGATGCCAGGAACCGCGGCGAGCGTGTCTGTGAGCGTCCGCAACCGTTCGATGCCCGGAGGGGAGAAGAGGTCTGGGTCGTCGTAGGCCGCCAGCACCACTTCGCTCGAACCAAACGCGCGGATCATCCTACGGTAGGGCACGAGCGCCGGATCGGTGCGGTCGAACATCGTGTCGATCGACCTTGAGAACTCGAGCCGTCGCGATTGGGCGACCGACAGGATCGTGGCCACGACCGCGACAACGGCGAGCAGATTCCGGTGGCGGATCAGCCAGCGTGCGACACGATGCTCAATCGCAGGCATGGATCGAACGACTCGCGTGAGGATGGAAGAGGAGGCTGAAGGACGGGGAGGGCGAGCGATGGGGCGGGGCGAGGGCGGCGTGGGCAACCCGCCAGAGCCGCGGGCAAAGCACGGTCCACGCAGTCCGGAGAAGTATGGTACCGCGGCGGGGAGAAGCGGGCTGGGCAGACGGCGTGAGCCCGAAGGTTGCCTGGGTTGCCAGAGTGGTCGCTCTCCGGATAGCCCAGCCTGCGCGGCCTGTGGGGGCAGGGCGTTGCGGAACGGCCCGGCAGGCACAGGCCTGCATTCTCGTTTGGGATGCCCCACGCACGTCGGTAACCCCGTTTGCAGCCACGACTTGCGGAGTCTGAGCGGCGGCGGCAACGCCTTGACCCGTCGGCGCAGGCACTCCTATAGTCCCGCGCATTTCAAGATCGGCCCAGTTCCGCCCTCCAGAGACTCCCCTGCACGCGTGTTTTTTCCGCTCGACCACGCCACCGCTGCGCCCTCGCGATATCGGACTCACGCTCCGTCGCGCCGAGGCTCCGCGCGCCTGCGATTCGATGCGGTGCGGGTGCTGGTGACATGCCTGCTGACGGCCGTTGTGACGATGATGGGCACACGGTCGGCTGCGGCGCAGCCTCCCGCTGCCGTGCAGCCGCTCAACGCGCAACCGCTCAACGCGCAACCGCTCAACGCGCAACCGCTCAAGGAGACGGCCACCGCAGGCGCGCTTGCCTCGCTGCCTGCCCGCGGGCTGGCCGCGGCCATCGCCGAGGCGGGAAGGATCGAGGTGCCGTCGGCCGATCCGCGCGAGAACGTCACGGTCAACGCCACGCAGGCCGCGCGGTGGACGGAAGGCTCGTACGACGTCTGGCATCTCACTGGCGGCGTGCGGATCACGCAGGGAACGACCGAGGCCGTGGCCCACGAGGCGGTGGTCTGGATCGAACAGGAGCCGGCGCCATCGATCGACGGCGATGCGGTGGACGGGGAAGAGATGCCGCCGCCGGCCGTCCGCAGCATGCTTGTCCGTATGGCGGGGAATGTCTCTGTGCGTTCGGGAGCCGCCGGCGCCGATGCCGCCGCTACGACCGTCCGCGGTCCGCGTTGGACGGGCCGCTTCTGGATGCATCGCGACCCGACACTCGAGTTTGCCAGCGTCGTGCCCAACGCGGGCATGCCGCCGATCTACGATGCGCCCGCCGACCGCGTCGTGCCGGTCGCCTACAACGCCGACGCCGATGCCGCGACCGAGGAGCCGATCCAGCGGGCCCAGTTCAGCGAATTTGGTGCGGCGCCGGTGCCGCAGGTGAACACCGCCACGACCGCCCGTCGGCTGCGGGCATTCCCGCGGTCGAGCGTGCCGCTCAACATCCGCTGGTTTCCCAGTCCTGCGGGCAACGAGTGGGTGGCGGTGATCACCTCGGGCGTGAACCTCGTCGTGGACGGCGTCGATCCGGCCGGCCCGCTCGACATCTCCGCCGACCGGCTCGTGATCTGGACCCGCGGTCAGTCGCAGCCTGACCTCGAAGGCAACGCCGCCCAGGCCGGCGATGTGCCGCTCGAACTCTACATGGAGGGCAACGTCGTCTTCCGGCAGGGGCAGCGGGTCGTCGAGGCGGTGAGCATGTTCTACGACGTGCCGCGGTCCAGCGGCGTGATCACCGGCGCAACCGTGCTCACGCCGGTTGACAACTATTCCGGCGTGGTGCGGCTGCGGGCCGACGTGCTTCGCCAGGTGGACCGCAGCCGCTTCGTCGCCCAGCAGACGGGCCTCACCTCGAGCCGACTGGGCGTGCCGAGTTGGGAGTTCCGCTCCCGCGAACTCGAGTTCACCGACGAACAGGTGCCGTTGGCAGGACCCGGCGGCCAGCGGGCGATCGATCCCGTCACCGGTGAGCCTGCCGTCGAGCACCAGCAGTTCATCACGAGCCGTGGCAACACGCTCACGCTCGGCGGCGTGCCGGTGCTCTGGTGGCCAGTGCTGGCAACCAATGCGAAGAAGCCGACCTTCTATATCAATAATGCGCAGATCAAGAACGACCGCATCTTTGGCACGCAGCTGCTCACCAGTTGGGATGCCTTCCAGGTGTTTGGCTGGCGGCGGCCGCCAGACGGCGTCGACTGGGACTTCGACGTTGACTACCTGAGTCTCCGCGGCCCTGGCGGCGGCACGTCGCTGCTCTACAACCGGCCCGACTTCTTAGGCTTCGGCGGACCCGCCAGCGGCGACCTCGACGCTTGGTTCATCGGCGACGTGGGTCAGGATAATCTCGGTCTCTATCGACGCGACTTCACCTATCCGGGCTATCCCAACCGCACCTTCCGCGGCCGTTCGTTCTGGCGGCACCGGCAAGATATCGGCGGCAGTACGGAGAGCTTCTTCGGCGGCTGGCAGGCTCGCGGCACGGCCGGCTGGATCAGTGACATGAACTTCCTCGAGGAATACTACGAGGCGGAGTGGGAGGAAGGCTATGAACAGCGGACCTGGCTCGACCTGCGCAGGCCGATCGAGAACCGTGAGCTGCGGCTGCTGACAAGCGTCCGCGTCAATCCGTTCTTCACCCAGAGCGAGTGGTGGCCGCGGCTCGACCACTACTGGCTGGGGCAGCCCCTCCTGCAGGACTCGCTGACGTGGTATCAGCACTCAGGCGTGTCGTACGTGCGACAGAACCTGCCGCAGACGCCCACGGCGGGGCAGGGGTCGAGCATCTGGACAACGCTTCCCTACGAAAACAACGTCATCGGCGAGCGGCTGGCGACGCGGCAGGAGATCGACCTGCCCTTCCAGGCGGGCGTGGTGAAGATCGTTCCTTACGCCCTCGGCGAACTGGCCCACTGGGGTCAGGACATCACCCAGTCGCCGATCGACCGGGCCTACGGGCAGGTCGGCGTCCGCTCGACGCTGCCGATGTGGACGTCGGACGATTCGGTGGAGAGCCAGCTCTGGAATGTGCACGGCCTCGCCCACAAGGTGGTCTGGGAGGCGGAGTTCTCCTACGCCAACAGCACGCAGAGCATCACGCAATTTCCGCTCTACGATCAGATCGATGACGACACGATCAACCAATACCGCCGCAACATTCCCTACTGGGATTACGGCGCCATTCCGGGGCAGGCTACGCCGCTGGGATCGCCGTTTGTCTTTGGCCCGAGCAATAAATACGACCCGCGGACCTACGCCGTCCGCCGCGGCATGGGCGGCTGGGTGACCGGTCCGACGGAGATCGCCAACGACCTGACTGCCTTCCGGCTCGGGGCACGGCAGAGGTGGCAGACGAAGCGCGGCCCGATGGGCAACCGCCGGATTATCGACTGGATCGTCTTCGACGTGGACGGCGAACTCTTCCCGACGACGAGTCAGAACTTCGGCCAGACGCTCGGCCTCTGGCAGTATGACTTCCGCTGGCACGTGGGCGACCGCACCACGCTGCTCTCGACCGCCGACGTGGACTTCTTCACCGGGGGCCAGCAGCTCTACACCTTTGGTGCGCTGCTCAACCGCACGCCCCGCGGCAGCTTCTATATAGGTTTCAATGAATTCGGCGGCCCGATCGATGCCAGCGTGCTCACCGGCTCCTACACCTACCGTATGAGCCCCAAGTGGGCGAGCTCCTTCGGCACGGCGCTCAATCTCAAGGGGATGAACATCGGGCAGAATTTCCAGCTCGTGCGGATCGGCGAATCGTTCCTGATGACGTTTGGCTTCAACGTCGACTACAGCCGCAACAACGTCGGCTTCACGTTCAACCTCGAGCCGCGGTTCCTGTCGCGGACGCAGTTCGCCAGCCGCACGGGCCTCGACATCCCGATGGCGGGTGCCTACGGCCTCGAGTGAGCACGGCCCCGCAGGGCCATGTGCCACGCCGCGAAGATCGCAGCCAGCAGGGCGTAGGACCCGGCGAGCGCGAGAGGGCCACGTCCCGCGGCCTCGGCGGGAAGTTGTCCGATGCTCCATGGCAGAAAGAGTCGGCCGTCGGCAAACGGGGAATGGATCACGCCAAAGAGCGTGCAGGCTCCGGCGGCCAGACACCAGCCGGCGGCCGCAAGAAGTTTCTGGTCGATGAGCGACGCCAGCAGCCCCGCCCAGAGGAGACTCGTGACGATAAAGCCCGAGGAGAGGAGCCGGATCGAGAAGAGCTCGCGGGCCAGCGGGCCCGTCGGCACGGCGCCCGCGGCGATGAGCTTGTCGGCCTGAATCGTCACGAGCGCGGCAAGTGCCGGCACGCACGCGATGGCCACCGCCGGATAGTGCCGCTGGGGCGTGGCATGAAAACTCTGGGCGGTGATCTCCAGGCCGATGAAGACGAGGATCGGCAGGATCGCTGGGCCGGGGATGGCCTGGTAGAGGTAGGCGAAGCTGCCCGTGAGTCCGGCGACGCCGATGAAGACCGCCGTGGCAAGCGTGTAGGCCGCGCGGCCGCCCATCGCCTTGTAGGCGGGGTGACCGATGTAGGGGGTGGTCTGGATCACGCCGCCGCAGGCTCCTGCGATGATCGTGGCGATTCCTTCGACGCCGATGATGGAGCCGGTGTCGTATTCATCGCCGGCCGCCGCGGCGCTTTCGGTGCAGTCGATGCCGCCGACCACCGTGCCGAGGGCAAAGGGGATCACAATCGGCAGATACTTGACCGTGTCGCTCCACGCCTCCAGCCACTCGAGTCGCAGGGCCGACAGCCATTCGACCGGCCAGAGTGCGGCCCGCGGGTCGATCGCGGCATGCGAGTCGACCGTGGGAATCCAACCGGTGACGGTGCCGATCGCGTGGATCGCGCCGCCGACCACGAGGGCGGCCAGAGCGCCGGGGATCCGTGCCGGAAACGGAATCCGCGCCGTGAGCGCCGCCAGCACGATGCCCAACGAGGCAAGGCCCACGAGCGGCGAATCGAAGATCTCCAAAAGCGGCAGGAAGGTGATCAGGGCCAGAGCGATGGCCGTCAGACTGCCGAGCAGGCCCGCGCGGGGCACGAGTCGGCGGATGGAGTTGGCGACAAAGCTACAGAGCACTTTGAAAACCCCACTGGCGACGATGGCACACATGCCGACATGCCAGGCATGACGGGCGGCGGCCTCCCGTTCCATGCCGCTGGCGAGTGACGCCGCATAGGCCGGGCCGAGCACGAAGAAGACCATGCCGAACGTGCTCGGCGTGTCGAGCCCCAGCGGCATGGCGGTGATGTCGGAGCGGCCGGTCCGCCTGGCCAGACGAAAGGCCATCCAGGTGAAGATCAGGTCGCCCACCACCACGCCCACGGCCGTGCCCGGCACAAAGTGGGAGAGCGCGAATTGGGCCGGATAGTCGAAGACGGCCGCCAGCAGCGAGACGGCCAGTACGAGGTCGGCCAGATTATCCAGCGAGAGCCCGAAAAAGGCGTTGATGTCGCCAGCGGTGGCCCAGCGGTAGGGCATTGGCGAGGAGGAAGGCGGGCGTGGTCCCATGAGGCGTGTCCGTGCCGGGGCGTTTCGATCGGGGCTGTGAATGGTGCGGGGATGGGGGCCGCAGCAGCCGTCGCCGGAATGTCCGTAGAGCCGCCGGAAAAGTCAAATCGGACACGCCACAGCACCCCTTTGGAAACCCGTTCGGGGGCCGCAAATATTCCCCGCACCCCCGCTCCGGTGGCTATACTCGGTACCCGTCGGGCGATTGCTGCATGGTCGCCGGTCGGTCTTTCGGCACTAGACTTTCGGCACGGGGTTTTTCCCCGCGAACTTTTCTCGCTGGGCCCGCGTAGGACCAATGGATTTGCACGAGTCCCACTCCAGTTCAGGGCACGACAACCGGTCCGGCGGCGGTTCGGTTGTCGAACCGTTGACACAACGCCTGGACGTGGGGGCTGGGACAACTGATGAGGAATTGATTGGTCGGGTTCGGTCTGGGGACGACGCGGCCGCATTCGAGTCGCTCGTCCACAGGTATGAACGCGAATTGTTCAGCTACCTTCGCCGCTACCTCGGCAGCGCGGAGATGGCGGAGGACGTGTTTCAGGCCACGTTTCTACAGGTCCACCTGAAGCGGGAGAATTTTGAGGACGGCCGGCGGTTTCGCCCCTGGCTCTACACGATCGCAACCAACCAGGCCATCGATGCCCAACGTCGCAATCGTCGTCACCGGATGGTGAGCCTCGATCATCGCACGGGTGGAGATGACGACGTCGGTGCGCTCGTGGAAATGCTCTCGGGCAGAGGCCAGACGGCCGATCAGAAACTGGAGGACGAGGAGGCGAAGAACTGGGTGCGGTCGGCGGTCGAGGAACTCCCCGATCCGCTGAAGAGCGCCCTGATCCTCGTCTACAACCAAGGCATGAAGTATCGCGAGGCGGCAGATGTGCTCGGCATTCCGGTGGGAACCGTGAAGAGCCGGTTGCATTCGGCCTTGCTCAAACTCAACGAGGCATGGCAGGAAAGCGGTCATACGCGTTGAGCATCTGGAATAAAGACGATGAAAACGAACCTGACGCCCCACTGAAGGTTCGTCGTCAATCACGAGTGATGTGAGTATTTGTCATGCGAGAAGACCTTGTCGGCCACCTTCTGGGGGCCATCGAGCCGTCCGAATCAAAAGCGATCGAGATGGCGTTGGCCGATCCGCTCAGCGGTCCGGCGCTGCGTCAGGATCTCGATCGGCTGCAATTGGCGCTCGAACCGCTGGCGGGCGATCGCGACGTGTTGCCGGCGCCTGCCGGTCTGGCGGGCCGCACGATGCGATTTATCGTCGAGCAGGAGGCCGCAGCCAAGGCTTCCGCCAGCCGACCGCTGCCGATGCCGAGAGGGCTGTCAGCAGACGACGCCCCGCCGCGGGGCCGTGGGGCCCGGGCCTGGCTCGATCGCGCCATCATGGCTGCTTCGGCGCTGGCCGCCTGCGTGCTCGTGGCGCCACTCCTGCTCGACTCCATCTCGCAGGCCCGCGCTCGGCGGGCGGAACGCAATCTGCTCAAGACGTCGGGTGCGCTCCAAGGCTATGCCGACGCTCATCGGGTCTTCCCTTCGCCCCCCGACTCGGGGCCTTTGTCGCGGGCCGGGCTCTATGCCCCCACGCTCGTCTCGGAGCAGCGTCTCGTGGCCGATGATGGCACGCTTATCTGTCCGGATACGCCGCTTTCCCGAAGCGGCACCTTCCGAGTGCCGACTCTGGAGGAACTCAACGCAGCCGTCGGCACGCCGCAGTTCGAGGAGATGGTGAGGACGATGGGGGGCGACTACGGTTACACGCTCGGCCATCGTGACGCGTCGGGTACGTTGCAGCCGAATCGTGATCGCCGACGGGCCCATCATCCACTGATGGCCGATGCCCCAAACGATGGTGGCGAACGGAGCAGCAACCATCCCGACGGCATCCACCACGTGCTCTTCGAAGACGGCCACGTGAAACGTCTCGCGCCGGGAGACCTGCACGGCGACGACCATCTCTTCAAGAATCACGACGGCAACGTGGCCGCCGGCATCGATGAAGAAGACGCCGTCATCGGCGATTCGGAAGACCAGCCGTAGGGTATGGCGACGGTTCGGGGCTGCCCACGCCCCGTCGCCGGACGTTCGCTTCGTCGACCAATCCGCTTAGACGGATCGGTGCCCGCTGCCCTTCGCTCACTCGATGCTGACTGCGCTCCGGCATCCTGCCTGCGCTGGTCAGCAACGCCGGCTCTCGAGACGTGGGCAGCCCCTCACGGATGCGGGCTCGAACGCATGCACGATAGCTGTAGCCATGCCCGAGTAAACCAGAAGACGTAGGCGAAGGGGTCGGCGAAAGCTCGAGGAGCATTGGGCTATCCTGCCCACGCGACGAGACTTTTGCCGCCCCGAAGCCGGTGTTCAACCTACGCCGAAAGCGTACTAGCCAGCTGCGATCGACTGCTTTGCGGCGGCGGCGATCGCCTCGGCGGTGATGCCGAAGTGCTTGTAGAGCGCTGGAGCCGGGCCCGATGCGCCGAAGCTCGTCATGCCGACGAATCGGCCCCGCGGGCCGATCCAGCGATCCCACCCAAAGCCGCAGGCCGCCTCGCAGGCGACCCGTGCTGTGACCGCCTTGGGCAGCACGCTCTCCCGGTAGGCTTCGTCCTGCGCCTCGAAGTGATCCCAGCTCGGCATGCTTACCACGCGGGCCTGCACGCCCTCTGCGGCGAGTTTCTCGGCGGCCTCGAGGCAGAGTTGAACCTCGCTGCCGGTGCCGATCAGGATGCACTGTGGCTTGCCATCGGCGGCGTCCTTCAGCACGTAGGCTCCCTTGGCAACGCCCGCAGCTGAGCCATAGGCGGCGCGATCGAGCGTAGGGAGGTTCTGTCGGGAGAGCACGATCACCGCGGGACGATCGGCCTGCCGGATGACCTCACGGTAGGTCTCCGCCACTTCGTTGGCGTCGCCGGGCCGAAACACGCTCAGGCCGGGAACGGCCCGGGCGCTGGCGAGCTGCTCGATGGGCTGGTGGGTCGGGCCGTCTTCCCCCAGGCCGATCGAGTCGTGCGTGAGCACGTAGACCACGCCGAGGTTGCCGATCGCAGAGAGCCGCAGGGCCGGCTTCAGGTAATCGAGGAAGACAAAGAAGGTCGCGCAGTAGGGACGCAGGCCTGAGAGCGCCATGCCATTGCAGGCCGAGGCCATGCCATGCTCTCGAATGCCGAAGTGGAAGTTGCGGCCGGAGAACGAACCGTGGCCGAAGTCGCCAGCTCCCGGCACGAGCGTCATCGTGGATGGTGCCAGGTCGGCAGAGCCGCCGAGGAACCACGGGATGGTGCCGCTCAACGCCTGGATTACCTTGCCGCTCGACACGCGGCTGGCGAGCCCCTTGGCATCGGCAGGAAAGCAGGGGATGGCCGATTCCCATCCCGCGGGGGCCTGTCCGGCGAGAAAGGCGGTCAGTTCCGCCGCGAGCGCGGCGTGAGACTTCGCCTGGTCGGCCACCGTCTGCCGCCATGCCTCGCGGGCCTTGTGGCCGCGGGCACCCATGGTCTTCGCGAACTGCTCCGGCACCTCCGGGGGCACGAAGAAATGGGCGTCGGCCGGCCAGCCGTAGGCCGCCTTGGCCCCCTTGATTTCGTCCGCGCCCAGAGGCGCGCCGTGGGATTCATGCGAGCCCGCCTTCTTCGGCGCCCCGTAGCCGATCACGCTCTTCACGATCACGAGCGTCGGCTTGTGCTGCTCGCTCTTGAAGCCCTGCAGCGCCTGCTTCAGGCTGTCGGTGTCGTTGGCGTCGGCCACGTGCTCCACCCGCCAGCCCAGGCCCTCAAACTTCTTCGCCATGTCTTCGCTGAACGCGAGGTGGGTTTCGCCTTCGATCGTGATCGAGTTGTCGTCGTAGATCCAGCAGAGATTCGCGAGGCCGAGATGGCCGGCGATGGATGCGGCCTCGCAGGCCACGCCCTCCATCAGGTCGCCGTCGCTGCAGAGGACGTAGGTGTCATAGTCGAAGACGACATGGCCGGGCGTGTTGTAGTGGGCGGCGAGCCACCGCGATGCCATCGCCATGCCGACGGAGTTGCCGCAGCCCTGGCCGAGCGGCCCGGTGGTCGTCTCGATGCCGGAGGTCATGTGGTGCTCAGGATGGCCCGCGCAGACACTGTCGAGTTGGCGGAACTTTTTGATCGACTCGAGCGACACGGCCGGCTCACTGGCGGAGCCTCCATGCGATGTGGCCCGGCGGATGCCGGCCAGATGGATCAGCGAATAGAGCAGCATCGACGCGTGGCCGCAGGAAAGCACAAAGCGATCGCGGTTGGGCCAGAGCGGATCGGCCGGGTCGTACCGCAGAAAATCCTTCCACACGGTATAGGCCACCGGTGCCAGCGCCATCGGCGTGCCTGGGTGGCCGCTCTTGGCGGCTTCGACCGCGTCCATCGAGAGGGTGCGGATCGTGTCGATCGCGAGACGATCGACGTCGGTGGCGTGGGCCGCGCCGGCGGCGGGAGCTGTGGGTGCAGCCATGAGACGGTCTTCTCCTAAAGATTCGTTGGTAAGTGGGGGGAAGTGTAGAAGCCCGCGGGAACCGCCGTCAACGCGTGCGTCCCCCGCTCATCACCTGCTCATGTGCCGCCGATATTCGTCGTCCAACTCCGCGTAGCTCTTCCGACAGAGGCGGGACAGCGTGTCGGCATCGACCGTGCCGGTGTAGATCCGCGTCAGGTACTCGACGAACGCCTCGCGATACGCGGCCTTCCGGCCGTTCATGAAAAAGTCGGCTAGTCCTGAGATTTCACTGTAAATCTGCGGCAGGCGGTCGTCCGACTGGAGGGCCGTCCGGCCGAGCGCCGTAAGTTCGGCCAGCGGCACATGAAAGCCATCCTCGACCAGGCGTTCCCGGGCCATCGGCGCCCGCCCCGCATCTCGGCCGCCCACGGTCCAGCCCCACGGCGTCGGCTCCAGGCTCTCCATGTAGCAGGCCACCGCCTCGATCGCCCAGAAGCCACATCGCTCACCCGCAAGTGGACTGGTGCGACGTTTCTCGGCAAAGAGCTGGTGTGTGGCCTCGTGATGGACCGTGGTCGCTTGCTGTCCCTCGCCCTCGAAAAACCAGGCCGTGTGCGTGGGAGTCCAGTAGATGCCAAGCGTGCGGGCGATCAGCGGCTCGAGCGGCTCGAGCGCCGCGACATAGGCCTGCCGGTTTGCAGCAAGTTTGGCTGCGAAGGGCTCGAGGGCCTTCGGCCGCCCGCGGCCCTCCAGCCGCTGCTTCCATTCGGCCGGCTCGTACTGAAAGCCGCCAAAGACCTGAAGCCAGACGGCGTGGGCCTCTTCCATCTGCATGGCCAGCTTCGCGGCCGCCTTCTCGTCGGCGGTCGTCGTGATCTGCCAGTGATCGGAGGCAAACTTCCAACCCTGCTTGTCGATGTCGCCGGGCGCTGTGATCGGACGGCGTGCTGCGTCGGCCTTCGTCCAGCGGCCGTGGGCATAGCGTTCGCCGGCCGCGTAGCGCTTCTGCCGGCCCTGCGGCAGCCAGCCGAACTCGGGCGAATACTCCTCACCTTTGTCGAGTCGCCGCGCTGCCTCCGGCCAGACCCACTGTCCATCCCGCTTCACCCAGCCGCCTGCTTCCCGGGCCCGCGGGTGGTCGGGGTCGTCGCGGAGGGCGCGGGAGACAAGTCGGATGGCCTCCTCGGCGCCGCGACGGAGCCGAGTTCGCTCCGAGTCGTCTGCCTCAGTGCGGCGAGACTGGGGTGCCTCGGGCTGAACCGCTGCCACGGCCAGCGCGAATGTGCCGGCGGCGCGGGTTCGTCGGGCCGTCAGAAAGTCTTCCCAGATCGTCTGCTCGGCAGGCGTGTCGAGCCAGTCGGGCGGGGCGGCCTGCGGTGGCACCGCGGGAATGGCGAGGACGAACTGCCGTTCCCCTTCGTCGGGGAGCTGCCAGCCGCCGACCAGTGTGGCGAGCTCACGATGGCCGCCAGCCTCGGCTCGCCGCACAAGATCAGCCGCCGTGGTTGCCCACTCCTCGTCAAGTTGAGCTTCCGTCTTTACGACAGCTGGTTCGACCGCGACCCCCGCTCGCGACCACGGCGGGATGATCGCCATCGCAGCTGCGATCAGCAGGGTGAGTGCACGGCAACGGTCGAGCGTATGCATGTCGGCCGCGATTCAACTCTCCTCGGCGAATGCGGAGTCGAACTGGCGCTTGCTCGGCGCGAAGTCGATTTGCTGCACGAATGCGCACGCTTCGGCGGCGCCGTGCTCGCGATCCATGCCGCAGTCCTCCCACTCCACCGACAGCGGTCCCTCGTAGCCGATCTGGTTGAGGGCGCGGATGATCTCCTCGAAGTCCACGCCGCCGCGGCCGGGGGAGCGGAAGTCCCAGCCCCGGCGAGGATCGCCAAAGTTGAGGTGGCTGCCGAGGATGCCGTTGCGACCGTTCAGGAGCGTGACGGCATCCTTCACATGGACGTGATAGATGCGGTCGTGGAAGGTGCGGATGAACTCCACCGAATCGACGCCCTGCCAGTGGAGGTGGCTCGGATCGAAGTTGAACCCGAACTCCTCGCGGCGGCCGATCGCCTCGAGTGCCCGCTGGGCCGTGATCGTGTCGAACGCGATTTCCGTCGGGTGTACCTCGAGCGCGAACCGCACGCCGCACTCGGCGAACACGTCGAGGATCGGGTGCCAGCGATCGGCAAACTCCTGAAAGCCGGCGGCCAGCATCGATTCAGGCACCGGCGGGAAGGAATAGAGGAGATGCCAGATGCTCGACCCCGTGAAACCGTTGACCACCGAGACACCGAGTTTTTGGGCGGCACGGGCGGTCCGCTTCATCTCTTCGGCAGCCCGTTTGTTGACGCCGGCAGGATCGCCGTCGCCCCACACGTGCGGTGGGAGGATCGACTTGTGACGCTCGTCGATGCGGTCGCAGACGGCCTGCCCCACGAGGTGGTTGGAGATGGCGTACACGGAAAGGTCATGCCGCTCGAGCGCGTCGCGTTTCGCGGCGCAATAGCCGCTCTCTTCGAGGGCCTTGGTCACGTCAAAATGATCCCCCCAGCAGGCCAGTTCGAGGCCGCCGTAGCCAAATTCGCGGGCCTTGCGGGCCAGATCTTCCAGCGGGAGATCGGCCCACTGACCGGTAAACAGGGTGACAGGACGCGGCATGCGGAACTCCTTGGGATCAGAGCGGCGGAGAGTGAAAGGTTACCGGCGGATGACGCTGCGGAGCAGCCACAGACCCCAGAGAGCGACGAGCACGTTGCCCATCCAGACGGCCGGCGGTGGGAGCGAGCCCGACTTCACGCGGGAGACGCCCAGCATGAACACGGGATAATAGACGAGGAGGATCGGCAGGAAACAAAGAAAGAAGCTCGTGAGGAAGTCGGCGTTTCGCATCCGGATCGCCATCGGTGCGCCCACCAGCACGAAGCAGAGGCAGCTGAATCCATTGGCCCAGCGGCGCCAGGGTTCCATGATGATGCGGGTGAGCCGCGACTTCGCCCAGGTGGCCTGTTGCAGGTCGGGCTCGACGGCGGCGGGCACCGTCTGCTCCATGCGGCCGGTGACGATGCCCATGGCGATCTTTCCCGACGCCACCTGTTCGAACTGGTCGATCTTCGCGATCTGCTCGGTGCGGGCCCTGGCGAAATCGGCCATGGCGATTTCTGAAGGACTCGTCGAGGTGCTGCCCTTCCGGCTGACGGCGTCGAGCGGCACGATCCGCTCGATCGTGTCGGGAAACACCGCCTTCACGTCGCCGACATGCACGGTGCCATCGCGGCAGGTGATCGTGAGCGTGCCGGCGGCCGCGTCAGCACGCAGCGAGGCCTCAGCGGCTGAGACCGTCACGGGTGGGCTCGAGCCGCCCGGCTGAAACGAAAGCGTGGGGCGGATGAGCCGCCTGCCATCGACGCCCTTCACGTTGATCGAAAGCTGCGACGTGCTGTACGACCGCTGCTGTCGAAGTCGGCCGTAGATGATGTCCTCGACACTGCTGATGACCACCCGACGCACGCCATCGCGTCCCCACGATACGGCGATGTCGTTGAGCCAGACCGACACGAGGCTCACCACGATGGCGAGCACCGCCGCGGGCCAGATCACGGCCATCGGCGTGATGCCGGCGGCCTTGAGGGCTGTGATCTCGTTCGACGCCGACATCCTTCCAAACACGCTCGCCACGGCAAACAGCATCGTGCCCGGCACCGCGAACCGCATCGCCTCGGGCAGCACGTAGGGAACGAGTGCGAGAATCTGCATCATTCCCAGCCCCTGCTGCTGCGCCTCCTTGACCAGGCCTACGACGAGCATGAACAGCGTCAGGGCGGACAGCGCCACGAGAAAGACCTGCAGCAACTCGCTCAGAACGTAGCGGGTGATGATCTTCATGGGAGTCCGGTCTGGAAATGGTGTGGAGCCCGGTCTGGAGGCATGCGTTCAGGCGTGGCCGGGCGGCGGGGAGCCCGCGGCGGGCTTCGGGGTGATGTTCGTCACGTCGCCGCGTGCCGCCTCGACGGCTTTGGTATGGATGGCGATGGCCTCGGCGGCGGCCGTCACCGCCTCGTGGAAGGCGCCGGCGGCGGCATGCTGCCGCGCCCGGGACACGATGGTGACCGTGCGGTCGCGATCGGCGGCCGGGAGCTCCTCGGCGGCCCGCTCAATGCTCGCGAGGATCCTCTCCACGAGCTGCTCGGTCGGGGTGCAGTCGTAGCGACGGTAGGGGCCCTTGCCGAGCATCTCGCCTGCGTGAAGCATCCGCCCTCGCGATGGCGCCGGCGCGAGAAAGCCCAGCACGGCCATCAGGAGCGCGGCGATTCCCGCCATCAGGGCGCCGAGGCTGCCAAACGTGCAGACGGCGTGCATCAGCTCCGAACGGCACAGCTCCCTGGTGAGCTGGCTGTAAGGGTTGAACATCAGTGCTGCCAGCAGGCACGCGGCGGCGAACGTGAGCGCGATCCAGGAGCGGCTGGCCTGCCGCTGATTGGTCGTGGCCTCCGCGCTGAGCGGCCACGCCGCGTCGCTCCGGGACGGCTTCGAGGCCTCTTCCTCCCCGGCCCGCGCCACGATCACAGTGACGTTGTCGGGGGCGCCCCGTACCAACGCCAGGCCGATCAGGGCGGGCACCGCCTCCTGGGGCTCGAGTTCGGCGGCAAGCAGGCCAATCTCCTCGTCGGCAACCTGCCCGGAGAGACCATCGCTGCAGAGCAGGAACACGTCGCCCGGCGTCACCGGAAATGGCCCTTCGAGATCGACATCGACGTGGGGATGCGGGCCCATCGATCGGGTGATGATGTTTTTTGGTGCGGCGTCATTGGCCTGTTCGCGGGACATGCCGCCGGCCGTTTCAAGCTCCCAGACGAGCGAATGATCCCGCGACAACTGTTCGATCCGACCGCCCCGAATGCGGTAGCAGCGGCTGTCGCCCACGTGGCCGACGATGGCACCGCGAGGGAGGAGCACGAGCGTGGTGCAGGTCGTCCCCATGCCCTTGAATTCATGGCCGCTCTCACCCTTCGCGTTGATCTCGGCGTTGGTTCGTTCGAGGCTCATCCGCAGGGCCAGCGGCGGGGAAAACTCGGAACGTTGTTCGTAGATTTTGGGAGCGCGGTCGGCCACGATGGCGCTGGCCAGTTCGCCCGCGGCGTGGGCACCCATGCCGTCGGCCACGATGAACAGCCACCCACGCGTGCGAAACTGCTGCGGGCTCGCAGGCAGCACGGCCTTCGAGTCTTGATTGTTCGAGCGGCGGCGACCGATGTCGGTGCGGTCGCAATAGACGAGGCTCGTCACTTTTCCCACGCGTCGACATACCTCGGGCGGGTGGCGGAAAAGAGCGGATTCTAGCCTGATGGCGTGGCTCAGGCGAGACATGATTGTCCGGGCAGAATACGTAAAAACAGGCTGGGCTGGCGACCGGCAGGGCAGAAATCTATGGTTTCCGGCCACTGGAGCCCTGGCCGCCAAGGATCCCAACCATGAATGCAAAAGCAGCCACAATTCGATCGCGGAGTGGGCGTGCGGCCGTGGTGGGCTGCTGTCTGCTGGCGGTGGCCGGGGGCTGTGTGCAGCGGAGAATGACGGTCCGCAGCAATCCACCGGGAGCCCTCGTCTACGTCGATGACTACCAGATCGGCACCACGCCGGTATCGACCGACTTCATCTATTACGGCACGCGGAAGATTCGGCTCGTCAAGGACGGCTACGAAACGCTGACGGTGCGACAGCCGTTCCCTCTCCCGTGGTACCAGATCTTTCCGCTCGACTTCGTCACGGAGAACCTCTGGCCCTGGGAGATTCGCGACGAGCGGGTTGTGGATCTCGCCATGACCACGACGGCCTCGATTCCACCGGAGTCGGTCGTCGCCCGGGCCGAACAGGCCCGGCTGGCCGCCGGCAGTCTGCCTGCCCCGCCGCCGGCTCCCGTGGTGCAGCAGCCGGTTATTGCCCAACCGATTCCGGCACCGCCCGCGCAACCGCTGCTGGGCCCGCAGCCGCTGCCGCCACCGGGCGGCGGACTCGTGCTGCCGCCTCCGTCGCCATCGCCGATGCAGGGATTGCAGGCCCCGCGGCAGAACGCACCGTCCCAGGGCATCCCGGGGCTGTAGGGGAGTCAACCGACTCGCACCGCCGGGACGGCAGAAGGAATGAGTCCGCCGATCCCGGCTACCCCGACATCTGCTTTGCAAAACGCGTGAGGGGCTGCCCGTGCCCCGAGAGCCGGCGTTGCTGACAAGCGCAGGCAGGATGCCGGAGCGTAGTCAGCATCGAGTGAGCGAAGGGCAGGATGCCCGTAGCGAACGTCCGGCGACGGGGCACGGGCAGCCCCGGCCCTCGTAGCCCGTGCTCATGCTGTTCATGGCATAATGCTGACATGGCCGCCCACCGACCCACTGCAGCCTCGTCTTCCCGTGAGCAGCTCGATGCGCTCAAGCTCGAGAGGCTGCGCGGGCTCGTGCAGGCGATCCTGCCGCACAACCGCTTCTATGCGGCCAAGCTCGGCCGGGTGTCACGCGACCTGCCGTCGCTCGCGGCGATTGAGCAGTGGCCGTTCACGTTTAAGGAGGAACTGGTCGAGGCGGCGGCGAGCGGTGGCCCCGGAAACCTCACCTGGTCGTCCGATCGCTACGTGCGGTTTCACCAGACCAGTGGCACGCACGGCCGGCCGTTGCCCGTCTTCGACACGGCGGAAGACTGGGCATGGTGGATGGCGTGCTGGCAGACGATCCTCGACCGTGGCGGCGTGCAGCCGGGCGATCGCGTGCTCGTGGCCTCCTCGTTCGGTCCCTATGCCGGCTTCTGGAGCGGTTTCGATGCGGTGCTCACGCGGCAGGCGATGGCGATTCCCACGGGTGGCATGACAACGCTCGCGCGGCTCGAGATGGCGAGAGCTCTCGGGGCGACGGTGCTCGTGGCCACGCCCAGCTATGCCCTGCACCTGGCGGAGGTGGCGGCCGAATCCAAGCTTGACCTCGAGCATCTCCCGATTCGGCTGGTGATCGTGGCGGGGGAGCCTGGTGGCTCGGTGCCTGCGGTGCGGTCGAGAATTCGCGAGGCGTGGGGGGCGGAACTGCTCGACCATGCCGGCGCAACGGAGGTGGGGCCGTGGGGCGTGGGCGATCTGGCGGGCCGGGGCCTCGACGTGATCGAGCCCTGGTTTCATGCCGAGTTCCTCAGCGTGCAGACCGGGCAGGCGGCCCAGCAGGATGAATTGGCGGAACTCGTGCTCACGACGCTCGGCCGCGCAGGTGCCCCCGTCATCCGTTACCGCACCGGCGACCTCGTGCGACCCCGGTGGCCCGCGGCCGACGAGATCGCGGCAGGAGCGTGCCCGTGGGTGCGGCTCGAGGGGGGCATTCTCGGCCGCACCGACGACATGCTTGTGATCCGTGGCGTGAATGTCTTCCCCGGTGGGATCGACGGCATCGTTCGCAGCTTTCCCGAGATCGTCGAATACCGCCTCACGGTCGCGAGGCACGAAAGCCTTGACGAGTTGACCTTGGAAATAGAGGATCGGCTGTCCGCTCCCGATCGCGTGGCCCGCGAACTGCAGATCCGGCTCGGATTGCGGGTGCAGGTGATCGCCGTGCCGATCGGCAGCCTACCGCGGTTCGAGGGCAAGGGACGGCGGATCGTGGACCGGCGTGGCACTCGGTCAGGGTGAGGATGACCATGACGCAGCCGACACCACAATCCATCCGACGCATCGCTCAGGGCGGCATCGAGATCGTCTGGAGCGACGCTGCGATCGGCTGCTACTCGCCGCGTCTCCTCCGCGACGCCTGCCCGTGTGCCACCTGCCGCGAGCAGCGGGTTCAGCCGGCTGCACCGGCGCTGCTTCCCGTGCTCCGGCCCGAGGAGGTGGCACCGCTGGCGATCGCGGGGATGAAGCCCGTTGGCCAATACGCCTACTCGATCGAATTCTCCGACGGTCACTCCAGCGGCATCTACACGCTCGAATATTTGCGGGAACTCGGCGGCTGAACTCTTTGCGTCGTGAACTTGCAAGCCCAACCCGCCAGCGAGGGGATCCACGACGCGAAGCGTGAGGCCACGCGTTTCCCCTTGCTTGTGCTGCGGGCGTGAATGAGAGCGGGCTGATGGTTGCGCGACGGACTCACGCCGGCAGGCCGCAGGCAACGGCATTGATCACGGCGGCGATGCGGACGGCGTCGTGGCAGGCGTCCTCGCTCACGCTCAGGTGCACGAGGCTCGCTTCGTGGTTCTTGATGCAGAGTTCGCAGCCGGCCAGCGCCGCGCAGCCGAGGCTCATCAGTTCGAAGTCGGCCTTGGAGGTCGCCGGCTGGGCCATACGGCTCATGCGGAGTCGGGGAGGGCGGGCCTCGTAGGTCTCCTTGCCGAGCATGTGGCGGAAGCGGTAGTAAACGGTGTTCATCGCCATCAGACCTGCCGCGGCGATGGCGTCGGAGATCACCGGGGCTGCTGCAGCCGCGTCGGCAGCCCGCAGATCCGCCTCGATCGCCTGGGCAAGCGGCTTGCACCGCACAAAGGCCGCTGCCGCCAGGGCCACGCCCAGGCTCTGGAGCGGCTGGAGGTTTTCGCCTGCGAGAACGCTCGAGAGATTGAGCCGGATGTCCTTCAACTCGTCGGGGAGCGTGTCGCGAAGGGCTTCGATCGAGGGGGTGGCGATGGACATGGCAGATGGATCCCGTGGACTCGGACGGCGGGTGAGAAATGATACGGACTGCGAGGATTGTAGCTGTTCGTTGAAGCATGGGCGGTCGGAATGCTACTCTGTGGCAGTTTTGCGCGCACCTCAGGTTTTTCCATGCCCCGCCGCGACGATCTCCACACGATTCTGCTGATCGGTTCCGGGCCCATCGTCATCGGGCAGGCCTGCGAATTCGATTATTCCGGCACCCAGGCCTGCAAGGCGCTTCGCGAGGATGGCTACCGAGTCGTACTCGTCAATTCGAACCCGGCCACGATCATGACCGATCCGGGCACGGCCGACCGCACCTACATCGAGCCGCTCACCTGGCAGATGCTCGAAAAAGTGATCGAGGTCGAGAAGCCCGACGCCGTGCTCCCCACGCTCGGCGGCCAGACGGCCCTCAACCTCGCCCTTGAGTTGGAGCGGCATGGCGTGCTGGCGAAGCACGGCGTCGAGATGATCGGCGCCCGGGCCGAGGCGATCCGCCGCGGCGAGGACCGCGAGATCTTCAAGGAGACGATGCGGAAGATCGGCCTCGAGACCTGCCGGGGGCGGATCGTGAAGACGTTGGCCGAGGCCCGCGAGGTGCTTGCCGAGATCGGCCTGCCCGCCGTCATCCGTCCCAGCTTCACCCTCGGTGGCTCCGGCTCCGGGATCGCGTTCAACCGCGAGGAGTTCGACCAGAAGGTGCAGCGTGGTCTCGACCTCTCGCCCGTGGGCGAGGTGCTCGTCGAGGAGTCGATCCTCGGCTGGAAGGAATATGAGATGGAGGTGATGCGCGACGCGGACGACAACGCCGTCGTGATCTGTTCCATCGAAAATTTCGATCCCTGCGGTGTGCACACAGGCGACTCGATCACGGTCGCCCCGGCGCTCACGCTCACCGACCGGCAGTATCAACGGATGCGCGATGCCAGTTTCGCCGTCATCCGGGCGATCGGCGTTGAGACGGGCGGCTCAAACATTCAGTTTGCCGTTCATCCGCAGACCGGCCGCATGATCGTGATCGAGATGAACCCTCGCGTCAGCCGGTCGAGCGCGT
Source organism: Candidatus Kuenenia stuttgartensis (assembly GCA_945877135.1). Taxonomy (GTDB): domain Bacteria; phylum Planctomycetota; class Planctomycetia; order Pirellulales; family UBA1268; genus CAMCQY01. Next base: position 12,592 of record CAMCQY010000025.1, on the reverse strand, counting down.
TGGCGAGCAAGGCCACCGGCTTCCCGATCGCCAAAATCGCCGCCAAGCTGGCGGTGGGCTGGCGGCTCCACGAGCTTCCCAATGACATCACGCGGCGGACAAAGGCCTGCTTCGAACCGTCGATCGACTATGTCGTGGTGAAAGTGCCCCGCTTCGCCTTCGAGAAATTCCCCGAGGCAGACAGTCGCCTCACCACGCAGATGAAGAGCGTGGGCGAGACCATGGCGATCGGTCGCACGTTTAAAGAAGCCTTTCAGAAGGCGCTCCGCGGTCTGGAAGTCGGCAGCTTCGGCTTCGGCTGCGACGGCAAGGATCTCTGGGGCACCGCGGCGGAGCCAGCCCTCGACGACATCCGCGCCCGCGTGGCGACGGCCGATCCCGACCGGGTCTGGTATCTCCGTTACGCGTTCAAGGCGGGCATGACCGTCGAGGAAGTCCACGAACTCACTGCCATCGACCGCTGGTTCCTCGACCAACTCCAGCAGATCGTGGAGATCGAGAGCCTGATCCGCACCGTCGGCACGCTCGCGGCGATCGACGATGGCCTGCTGCGTCACGCGAAGCAGGCAGGCTTCTCCGACCGTCAGTTGGCCGTGATGCTCGGTGCCTCTGAGATGGAAATCCGCGACGATCGCAAGCGGCGAGGGATCGTGGCCACCTACAAGTCGGTCGATACCTGTGCCGCCGAGTTCGAGGCCCAGACTCCCTACTACTACTCCACGTGGGAGGACGAGGACGAAGCCCGGCCGAAGGAGCCCGGCAAGAAACGAGTGATGATCCTCGGCGGCGGCCCCAACCGTATCGGCCAGGGCATCGAGTTCGACTACTGCTGCTGCCATGCGAGCTTCGCGCTCCGCGAGATGGGGATCGAGAGCGTGATGGTCAACTCGAACCCGGAGACCGTCAGCACCGACTACGACACGAGCGACATGCTCTTCTTCGAACCGCTCACATGCGAGGACGTGCTCAACATTGCCGACCGCATCCAGCCCGACGGCGTGATCGTGCAACTCGGTGGCCAGACGCCGCTGAACCTGGCCCGGGCGCTCTTCGCGGCCGGCCTGCCGATCATCGGCACCAGCGTCGATACGATCGAGATGGCGGAGGACCGGGAGAAGTTTCGCGAACTGCTCGACCGGCTGGGCCTCAAGCAGCCCGCCAGCGGCATCGCGCGGACGCTGGAGCAGGCCCGCCGCGAGGTGGCGAGGATCGGCTTCCCGTCGCTCGTGCGGCCCAGCTTTGTGCTCGGCGGGCGGGCGATGGAGATCTGCTACGACCACGTGCAGTTCGAACGGTATGTCGCCGAGGCCTTCGCCGTGGCCCAGGGGCAGCCGGTGCTGATCGACCGGTTCCTCGAGGACGCGATCGAGGTGGACGTGGACTGCATCTGTGACGGCCGCGATGTGATCGTTGCTGGCGTGATGGAGCACATCGAGGAGGCGGGCGTGCATTCCGGCGACTCCGCCTGCTGCATTCCTCCGCACAGCCTGTCGGCGGAGGTGGTCGCGGAGATCAAGCAGGCCGCCGCGAGAATGGCGAGAGCTCTCGGCGTGGTCGGCCTCATGAACGTGCAGTTCGCGGTCAAGAAGGAAGATGGAAAGCCGACGCTGTATGTGATCGAAGTGAACCCACGGGCGAGTCGCACCGTGCCGTTCGTCGCCAAGGCGACTGGCCTTCCGGTGGCCAAGGTGGCGGTCAAGGTGATGGCGGGGATGACGCTGGCGGAGCAGGGGGTTGTGTCCGATCCGGTGCCCGGGCACGTGAGCGTGAAGGAGAGCGTGTTTCCGTTCGTGAAGTTTGCCGGCGTGGACATCGCGCTCGGGCCCGAGATGCGGAGCACCGGCGAGGTGATGGGTGTGAGCGACCGCTTCAGCATCGCCTTCGCGAAGAGCCAGATTGCGGCCGGCATCCTGCTGCCGCAAAAAGGAAGGATCTTCCTCAGCGTGGCGAGTCCGCAGGCCAAAGAGATGATGGTGGGCCTGGCCCGCCGGCTCGTCGCCATGGGCTTCGAACTGATCGCGACCGCCGGCACCGCGCGGTCGCTCACCGAGGCGGGCATCGCGGTTGAGATCGTGAAGAAGTTGCAGGAGGGGCATCCGAACCTGATCGATTCGCTGATCGACGGTCGCGTGCAGCTGATTTTCAACACGCCGCGGGGCAAGGGGGCGAGGACCGACGAGGGCCGCATTCGGGCCGCGAGCGTGCAGTATGGCGTGCCCTGCATCACGACCTTGCCGGCTGCGGAGGCCTGTGTCTTGGCAATGGAGGCGCTTCGCACGGAGCAACTGGAAGTGCAGGCGATCCAGGATCGCTTCCCGGAAGTATTGGTCACCCATTCATAGCAGTCGCTTTTTCAGCGTCGGCGGTCTAATCTGCGGTATGACCGCTCCCTTTCCCGCTGTACCCCCGGTGCCCCGGCCGCTGCCGGCACCGTCGCCTGACGAGCCGCCGCGGATGACCGCGCGGACGCTCGAAGGTCTCGAATGGATCCTCGCGCGGGAGTTGGAGCGAGTCGGTGCGCGGGACCTTCGCATCGGTCGGCGGACGATCGAATTTTCGGCCGCTCCCGGGGCCGAGAAGGAGACGCTCTACCGGGCGGTGCTCGAGAGTCGGACGGCGATCCGCGTGCTCGAGCCGCTTGGACGGTTTCGTGCGGACTCCCCAGACTCGCTCTATCGCGCGATGCAGGAGGTCGACTGGACGGAAGAATTAAAAACCTCCGACACGCTCCGGGTCGATGCTGCGATTCATGACACGTTTCTCACGCACTCGCTCTATGCGGCGCAGATCGTCAAGGATGCGATCGTGGACCAGCTTCGCACGCCGAGCGGCAAGCGGCCGAGCGTGCAACTGCGGGGGGCGACCCTCCGGCTCGGGCTCCATCTGGTGGGCGACACGGCGACGATATTCCGCGACGCGGCCGGCCGGTCGCTTCACCAGCGGGGCTGGCGGATGGGTGAGGTCGATGCGCCGCTCTCAGAAGTGTTGGCCGCAGGCATCCTCGGCATCGCGGGCTGGTGGCATGTCGGCGGGCGTACGGTTGATGATGAGACATGCGAGCGTACGGTTGATGATGAGAAATGCGGGCGTACGGTTGATGATGAGACATGCGGGCTATTGTTAGACCCTATGTGCGGCTCCGGCACGCTCGTCATCGAGGCGGCCTCGATCGCGGCACGCATCGCGCCGGGCTTGTATCGCGCGCGGCGGAAGGCCCACGGCTTTTTTAGGTTTCGCGACTGTGACCGCGGGCTCTTTGATCGACTGGTGGCGGAGCTCGAGGCCCGCGTGCGGGAACCGGCCGGAGGCTTCCAGGCCAGCGATCTCGATCCGAATGCCGTGGCCGCGGCGAAGGCCTGTGCCGAGGCTGCGGGCGTGGCATCGTGCATCGCGATCGACGTAAAGCATTTCGAACAGGCGAGGCCGGCGGGGGAGAGCGGGCTGGTGGTCACCAATCCTCCCTATGGCGAGCGGCTGCCGCTCCCTCGGTCTGCGGCCTTCTTCAGGCGGTTTGGCGACTGGCTCGTGCAGCACTGCGGCGGCTGGCGGGCGGCGATTCTCGCGGCCGACACGCCTGCTGCAGGTCAGCTCGGCCTGCGTCCCACGTATCGCGTGCCGCTCTCCAACGGTCCGATCGCATGCCGGCTCCTGGAGGTGGAGGTCAGAAGGCGAGCCACCCCCGAATTATCCCAGGTCGAAGGCCGCGGGCCAGCCACCACGAGCGAACGCGTTACCGCCGCAAGTCGGGATCGGGGCGAGGATGGCGAGCATGAGGCTATCCTGCCCCCGCGAGACAACCCGCACCGTCCCGGCGCCGTCGGCGCGAGTGACGCTGCCCACGATATGCCGGCCACCGGCCGTTCGCGCGCGCGGACGACCGACGATCAAATTGGCGACTTCCGCCGCCGGCTCGCCAAGCGGTTCAAACACCTCTCCAAGTGGGCACGCCGCCAAGGGATCGAGGCGTTTCGTGTCTACGACCGCGACATCCCCGAGATCCCGCTGGTGATCGACTGGTATGCCGGCTGGCTGCACGCCGCCGAGTATGAGCGGCCGCACGAACGCACCGACATCGAGCACGACGTCTGGCTCGACAAGATGATCGAGGCGGCGGCAGTGGAACTGGGCGTGCCGCCGATGCAGACCTTCCTGAAGGTACGCCGCCGCCAGCGAGATGGTGGGCAGTATGAAAAAGTGGACCAACGGCAGGCGTTGCTCTCCGTGAAGGAGGGAGACCTCTCGTTCGAGGTCAATCTCTCCGACTATCTCGACACGGGACTCTTCCTCGATCACCGGCAGACGCGGGCCATGGTCCGCGGCGAAGCCGAGGGGAAGCGGATGCTCAACCTCTTCTGCTACACGGGCAGTTTCTCCGTCTATGCGGCCGCGGGCGGGGCCAAGGAGACGGTGAGCGTCGATCTCTCCAACACCTATCTCGAGTGGACGCGGACGAACCTCTCGAAGAATGGCTTCAAGGACGCGGGTCGCCACCGGATCGTGCGTGACGAGGCCCGCGCCTTCCTCGAGCACCGGTCGCAGCGTGGCGAGCCGCCGTTCGACCTCGTGGTGGTCGATCCGCCGACCTACTCGCGGTCGGCGAAGAGCGAGACGCCGTGGGATATCGAGCGCGACCATGTCGAACTCCTGGAACTGGTGGCGAAGAATCTCGTGACCGGAGGCGTCGTCTATTTTTCGACCAACTTCCGCCGGTTTCATCTCGCCGAAGAACGTCTGTCGGCCCTCTACACCCTCCGCGAGATCACGAATCGCACGATTCCCGAGGACTTCCGGAACGAACGGATTCATAGGGCGTGGCGGCTTGTGAAACGGTAGCAAGTCGCCACATGGGGTGGCCCGTATTCCCTTGCTTGCGCTGCGGGCTTGGATGGAGGAAAAAGGTGCCAGGACCCTTTTGACGCTTGGATGGGACTAGGAATCATCTGTGAGGGGCTGCCCGTGTCCCGAGAGCCGGCGTTGCTGACCAGCGCAGGCAGGATGCCGGAGCGCAGTCAGCATCGAGTGAGCGAAGGCCAGGATGGCCGTAGTGAACGTCCGGCGACGGGGCACGGGCAGCCCCGAACCGCAGCGGCTCAGGGTCTGCTAAAGTATCAGTCATGAAGCCGCGCATCTCCGCCATCCTGCTCGTCAGCCTATTTCTCGCCGGCTGCCGGCCGGCTGATCCCACGCTTGTCACCATCGTCTCGAGCCTGCCGCGGACCGGCAGCGCGAAGCAGCAGTCCGACACGATCGTGCGGGGCATCCGTATGGCGGTCGAGGAGGCCGGAGGCAGGGTCGGGCCCTATCGCGTCGAGTATCTTGACCTCGACGATTCGACAGCCGCTGCCGGCCAGTGGACGAGCGAGGCCGAGGCGGCCAATGCCCGCCGCGCGCTGCAGGACCCCGACGTGGTTGCCTACATCGGCACCTTCAACTCGGGTGCCGCGAAGGTGTCGATGCCGATCTTGAACCTCGGCGACCTGTTGATGGTGTCGCCGGCCAACACGGCCGTGGGGCTCACGAAGCCCGGCCTCGGGGAACCGGGGGAACCCGGCGTCTACCGGCCCACCGGGAGGCTCAACTACACACGCGTCGTGCCCGCTGACGACCTGCAGGGGCCGCTGTCGGCCGACTGGGCCAAGCGCCGCGGCGTGAAGACCGTCTGCATCCTCGACGACAACGAGGTCTACGGCAAAGGCCTTGCTGATCTCTTCGACGAGCGGTGCCGCGAGATCGGCATCGAGGTGCTGGATCACGACTCGATCGACGCCAAGGCGCAGGAGTTCAAGTCGTTGATGGCGAGCATCAAGGCGGCGAAGCCCGACCTCGTCTACTTCGGCGGCACCACGCAGAGCAAGGGCGGCCAACTCGCCAAGGACATGGCCAGCGCCGGCATCACCGCGATCCTGATGGTGCCCGACGGCTGCCGGGAGCAGGTGTTCATCGATTCGGCCGGGGCTGCCAATCTGGAGGGGCGGTGCTTCGTGACGTTTGGAGGGCTGCCGCCGGAGAAGCTCACCGGCAAGGGGCACACCTTCGTGGAACGCTACCGGGAGAAGTATCACGAGCTCCCGGAAGCCTACGCCGTCTACGGCTACGAGGCCGCCTGCGTGGCGCTCGAGGCGATCCGCCGGGCCGGCACGAAAGATCGTCGTGCGATCTCCGATGCGGCCCTGACAATCCGCGACTTCGACGGGGCGCTCGGGCACTGGGGGTTTGACGCTAATGGCGACACCACCATGCGGACGCTCACCGTCAGCGTCGTGAAAAACGGCCGATTTGAGTTCGAGGAAGTCCTCGACGCCAATGCTGAAGGCGGTGGGGCTGATGGTGAACCGCCAAGTGGCGGGGCCGCAGATGGCGCTGCAACAACAGAGGCCGCGCGGTAAAAACTCCGGCTTCGCCAGTCGTCCCGTGTCTGAAAAGCCAGCTTCCTGAAAGCCCGCCCGTGTCAGCCCAGTTTTTCCTCCAGCAGTGCCTGATCGGACTGACCAATGGGGCGCTCGTGGCACTCGTGGCGCTGGGCTACACCATGGTCTACGGGATCATCGGCCTGATCAACTTCGCGCATGGCGACCTGATCATGCTGGGGGCCTGCCTGGCCCTGTCGCTGGTGACCACCTTCGGTCTGGCGACGGCGGGGCCGACGGCCACCTGGCTGGGCATCGTGGTCTTGATCGTGGCCTGCGGCCTGTTCTGCGGCACGCTCAATGTCTGTGTCGACAGAATCGTCTACAAGCCGCTGCGGAATGCCCCGAAGCTCGCGCCGCTCGTCTCCGCGATCGGCGTGTCGTTCATCTTCATGAACATTGGGCTGTTCTGGCTCGGTCCCTCCGACCGTTCGTTCCCCGAACTGCTTCCCTCTGCCAACCTGCTGCCCGGCGAGGGGCTGCAGTTCACCTGGAAGGATCTGCTGGTGCTGGTCGTCGTGGTGCCGCTGATGCTGGCCCTGTCGCTCCTCGTGCAGACAACCCGGCTGGGCAGGGCAATGCGGGCGGTGTCGCAGGATCCGACGGCGGCGGCGCTGGTGGGCGTGGACGTCGATCGCGTGATCGCGGCGACCTTTTTCATCGGCGGGGCTCTGGGTGGTGCGGCGAGCGTGATCTATGGGCTCTACATCAACACCATCGGCTTCCAGATGGGATTCCAGAACGGCCTCTATGCCTTCACGGCTGCGGTACTCGGCGGGATCGGCAGCATTCCGGGGGCGGTCGTGGGGGGGCTCGTGATCGGGCTCGTCCGGTCGTTGTCGAGCGCGTATGTCGGTGAACGCTGGACCGGCGCGATCGTCTTCGCGATCCTGATCGTGATCCTCGTGTTCCGGCCGGAAGGCCTGCTGGGACGTCGGACGAAGGAGAAAGTATGACGCCCGCTCCTTCCAATGTTCAGCCGCAGAACGCAGTTGCGCCTGGCTGGACTGGCCTGCGAGATTTCGTGCGAGAACGATGGGATCTGGTCGCGCTCGCGGTCCTGGCGGTGGCGCCGCTCGTGGTGCCGGCGCTCGGGGGGGCGCTTGGCGGGCAGGTGACCACGCTCTTCATTTATTGCATCCTGGCACTTGGGCTCAATGTGATGGTGGGCTACACGGGCCTCGTGCATCTCGGCATCGCGGCGTTCTTCGGCATCGGCGCCTACCTGATGGCGATCCTCACGGTGCCGATGTATCCGTTTCAGATCGGGTTTCTGGCGGCGACGATCGTGAGCGTGCTGGCCACGGCCGGCATCGGTCTGGCGCTCGGCGCGCCCACGCTCCGCCTCCGCGGTGACTATTTGGCCATCGTTACGCTCGGCTTCGGAGAAGTGGTGAAGGTGACGCTCCGCAATCTCGAACAGATCACCGGCGGCATGAAGGGACTGAATCCTGTGCCGCCCCCGGGGGCCGGAGTGAAGATTGCCGGCCTCGATCTCGGCTTGGCGTTCGCCATCGATCCACGGTGGTTCTACTACCTCGCCCTGCTGGCGCTGGCCGGTGTCGTGGTGGCGATGCGGAGGCTGGAGCAGTCGCGGCTCGGCCGGGCGTGGGTGGCCGTCCGCGAGGACGAACTCGCCGCCTCGGCGATGGGTATCTCGGCGACGCGGGTGAAGCTCTCCGCGTTTGCGATGTCTTCGGCGGTGGCCGGACTGGCAGGCTGCCTCTACGCCGCCAGTCTCTCCACCACGGCCGATCCCAATGCCTACGATTTCAATCGCTCGATCATGGTTCTCTGCGCCGTGATCCTCGGGGGCTTGGGCAGCATCCCGGGCACGATCCTGGGCGTGGCGATCCTCGTCGGCTTCGACACGGTGCTGGCCCCGTGGGCCGATTCCTGGATCCAGCAGATGAACATCAACCCCACGGGTTCGAGCTTGCTGTCCTTCAGTGGCTGGCGGCTGGCGATCTTTGGGCTGGCGCTCGTGCTCGTGATGCGATATCGGCCGGAGGGTCTCGTGCCCTCGCGGCGTCTCGCCGCCGAACTCCATGAGGACAACGCATGAATCGGCAGCCCGAAACATCGTCGTCCTCGTCGTCTGCCGCCGGCACGTCCCTGCGCGACGCGGCCGGTTTGCCGCTGCTCGATCTGGATCGGGTGACGGTCAGGTTTGGGGGTCTGGTCGCGGTTTCGGAACTCGATCTGGCGGTGCCGGCGGGGAGCATCGTCTCGGTCATTGGTCCCAACGGCGCCGGCAAGACGACCGCCTTCAACACGATCAGCGGCATCTACTCGCCCACGAGCGGGTCGGTGCGGTTCGAGGGCCACCGGCTGGAGCGGTCGTTCACGGCCGGCACGTTCTGGTCGGCGATCGGCATCGGGCTGCTCACAGGCCTGCTCTTCGCCGCAGCGGCAGTAGACGTCGACCGGCTCTGGCTGGCTGTGGTGAAGCGGGGCATGATCACGGGCGACCGGTTCACGCTCACCGGCGCTGCGGAGCGGCTGCGTGGCTACTTCCGGGCGGAACTGGCGATCGATCAGATGGCAGGCAAGTGGCGGGTGGTAAGCGCCGACGGCACCGACGTGCTGGCGATCAAACGCGACCTCGCGGATGCCAAGGCCGTTCGCGATGCGCTGCAGGCGGAAGTGACGGCCCGTCGAGCAGGGCCGGGCACCGTGCCCGACACGACCGATCTGGCGGGCGTGGCGGACGCTGCGGCAGGCAGGCCGCACGTGAAAGAGGAAGTGCTCGATCGGCTGGCCGCCGGCAAGGCCAAGGTGCGGCGCCGGGGCTGGACGGGGTTGATCGCCGGCTGGCTGCTCGGTACCGCCGGAACGATCGCAGTCTGGAACCGTGGCCGCCGGTCGCCGAACGTCGTCGCCCGTGCCGGCATCTCCCGGACGTTTCAGAACATCCGCCTTTTCTCCAACATGACGGTACTCGAAAACGTGCTCGTTGGCCTCGATCGCACGATCCCTGGCGGCGTGCCGGCGATGCTCTTCCAGTCGCCCGCGAATCGACGGGCCGAGGCGGCAGCCCAGCGACGGGCCATCGAGAGCCTGGAGTTCGTGGGACTGGCAGGCGACGCCAACCGGATTGCCGGCCAGCTTCCCTACGGCGATCAGCGGCGGCTGGAGATCGCGAGGGCGGTCGCCACCGGCGCGAAGCTTCTCCTGCTCGACGAGCCGGCGGCCGGCATGAATCCCTCCGAGACCGACGACCTGGCCCGGCTGGTGGAGCGGATCCGCGATCGCGGCGTGACAGTCGTGCTCATCGAGCATCACATGAACGTGGTGATGCGGATCAGCGACCGCGTGGCCGTGCTCGACCATGGCGTGAAGATCGCCGAGGGCACGCCGGCCGAGGTGCGACAGGACGAGAAGGTGATCGAGGCCTACCTGGGCAGTGAGTCATGAGTAATCCGCTTCACACCTTGCGCGTCACCTTGGGAGATGCCAAGGTGCGACCGCCGATGCTCGAGGTCGAGAACCTCGAGGCGGGCTACGGCCCGATCCGGGCGCTCGACAAAGTGTCACTTGAAGTGGCCGCAGGGGAACTCGTGGCGATCATCGGTGCCAACGGTGCCGGGAAGACGACGCTGCTCATGGCGATTTCGGGCGTCGTGCCCGTCCGCGGTGGGCAGGTGCGATTCGAGGGCCGCCCGGTCACCGGCCTCGAGCCGCATGAGATCGTGCGGCTCGGCATCGGCCATTCGCCCGAGGGACGACGAATCTTTCCACGGCTCTCAGTGCGGGAGAATCTGGAACTCGGTGGCTTCACGCGATCCGACCGGGCCGAGGTGCGTCGCGACATCGACGAGGTCTGTAGTCTCTTCCCCGTACTCGGCGGCCGGATGGGACAGATGGGAGGCACGCTCTCAGGTGGCGAACAGCAGATGCTCGCGCTGGGGCGTGCGCTCGTGGGCCGGCCGCGGCTGCTCCTGCTCGACGAGCCGTCGCTGGGTCTGGCGCCGCTGGTGGTGGCGAAGATCTTCGAGGTGATCGCGGGGCTGTCGGCCCGCGGCATCGCCGTGGTGCTCGTGGAGCAGAATGCCCGAGCGGCCTTGAAGCTCGCCTCGCGGGGCTACGTTCTTGAAACCGGCCGCATCACGCTCACCGGCAGCGGCACGGAACTGGCCCATGACCGCCGTGTCCGCGACGCGTATCTCGGCGAAGGATGATGTTCGTCACGGTAGGTGTGAGGGCAACCCACCTCCCCTTGCTTGCGCTGCGGGCTTGGCTGGACGGGGAGCCGGCACGCGGGTGGATGATGCCTTACTCCCATGCAAGCCCGAAGCGCCAGCGAGGGAATCCGTCTTGCGGACCCGGCAAGCCCGCAGCAAACGGGGAAAGGTGCCTGGCACTGCATGTCCGTCCCCGAATTATTCGGAGGGGGCTTCGCGGCCGGCGACGAGGTCGAGCACCGCGGCGCCGAAGTCGGCCAGCCGCTTTTCGCCGATACCCTTGCAGCGGAGCAGGGCGGCAGGAGACGACGGCTTCTCGCGGGCGATCGCCCGCAGCGACTTGTCGTCGAGGATCGTCCAGGCCGGCTTACCACGGGCATCGGCCACCCGCCGCCGCCACTTGCGGAGCCGCTCGAAGAGATCGCGATCGACACCCTGCCAGTCGTCCACGTCGGCCTTGGCCTTGCGGGTGGTGCCCGCCCGCGGCTCGACGAGCACCACCGGCCTCTCACCCCGCATCACCTCCCACGACCGGGGATTGAGAGAGACCACGGGCCGGTCGCCGCCGCTCCGCGAGAGCAGGTCCTGGTCGAGCAGTTGGTGCACCAGGTTTTCGGCGGCCCGTTGATCGAGCGTGGCAAGGAGCCCAAAAGTGCTGAGCCGGTCGTGGCCATGCCGCTGAATCCCTTCAGTCTTCGCGCCCCGCAGCACCTCGCAGACATGCCGCACGCCAAACCGTTCGCCGACTCTCGCCACGCAGGAGAGTATCTTCTGAGCGGTGATGGTCGAGTCGGGCAGACTCTCCGTTTCATCGAGGCAGACATCACAGGCGCCGCACGGCTCGGTGCCGTAGGCCTGTCCGAAGTATTCTGAGAGCGCGGCATGGCGGCAGCGGGCGGCCTGCGCGTACCGCCGCATGGCGTGGAGATGGCCGACCTGACCGGCGATCAGTTTCTCCGCCTCCTCCGGCTCGAGGTCCGAATCCTCGGCGCTCTTTCGCACGAGCGACTCCCAACTGAAGACGTCGGCTGAGGAGTAGAGCAGCACGCACTCCGCGGCGAGACCATCGCGGCCAGCCCGGCCCGTCTCCTGTTGGTAGGCCTCCAGGCTCTTGGGGAGCGAGGTATGGAGCACAAGACGGACGTCGGAGCGATCAATGCCCATGCCAAAGGCGACGGTGGCCACCACGACGTCGATCGTTTCCCGCGAGAAGGCCTCTTGCGTCTTGTGCCGTTCTTTGGTGTCGAGGCCGGCGTGGTAGGGCCGTGCGAGAATTCCTTCGGCCGCGAGCCGGGCCGCGAGGCGTTCCGTCTCCTTCCGCGAGATGCAGTAGACGATCGAGGCCTCCCCCGCATGGCGGCCGAGTACCTGGAGTGTTTGGGCAATGCGGTCGGTCCGCGGTACGACTCGGTAGATGAGGTTGGGCCGATCGAAGATGCCGACCAAGACCTCGGGCTCGCGGAGCTGGAGTTGGTTGACGATGTCATCGCGGACGCGGGGCGTGGCGGTGGCGGTGAAGGCATGGATGCTCGCCGATGGAAACCGCTCGCGGAGCAGGGCCAGCTGCCGGTATTCAGGCCGGAAGTCGTGGCCCCACTGGCTGATGCAGTGGGCCTCGTCGATCGAGAACCGCTTCACGCCCACCTGCGCGAGCAGATCGAGCAGGCCGGAGTTCACCAGTCGCTCGGGCGCTGTAAAGAGCAGCCGCAGTTCACCGGCGGCCAGCCGATCGCGTATGTGCCGCCTTTCGTCGGCCGAGAGTCCCGAGTGGATGGCGGCGGCGGGATAGCCGATCGCCTCCAGGGCATCGACCTGGTCCTTCATGAGTGCCACCAGCGGCGAGACGACGACATCGGTCGTCTCGTTTACCAGCGGCGGCAGCTGGTAGCAGAGGCTCTTTCCACCGCCGGTCGGCATCACGACGAGCGAGTCGCGGCCCGCGAGCGCCGCCCGGATGGCGTCAGCCTGGAGCGGCCGCAACGTCTCGAAGCCCCACCAGCG
>CAMCQY010000024.1 GCA_945877135.1 Candidatus Kuenenia stuttgartensis | reverse complement strand
ATGAGTCCTGACACCTTTTTGAGTGCTAATAGTGGCTCCGCCGGCTCATACTGTGGCGGAGGATTGTCGATGACTCAGCCGCAGCGATCGCTGGTTTTTATCTGCCTTTCGGTAGTGTGGTGCGCTCCTGGGGGTGGGCCGCATGCCGCCGCAGACGATTCGCAGGACGCGCACGCCCCCGCCCGGGCGGTTGTCGCGGCCCGCTGCGTGGAGTGCCACGGGGCCGACGCCCAGGAATCGGGCCTGCGGCTCGACTCGCGGGCCGCCATGCTCAAAGGGGGCGACTTCGGTCCCGCCGCCGTCTCGGGTAAGGGATCCACGAGCGAACTCGTCCGGCGGATCACGACGACCAATGCCGAGCAGATGATGCCGCCCGAGGGTGAGCGGCTCTCCAAAGAAGAGGTCGCTGCCATCACCGCCTGGATCGATGCGGATGCACCCTGGCCCGGCTCCGACGACTCGCCGACTGCCGCTGCCCGCGATCCCCGGCTCGACCACTGGGCGTGGAAGCCGATCGCGAAGCCGGCCGTGCCCGTTCGCGTGGAGTCGTTCGCGGCCATGCCCGGCGTCGAAGCCGAACGCAACGCCATCGATTTTTTCATCCGCGAAAAGCTCGCCGAGAAGAACCTCTCGCCGTCTGCCGTCGCCGACCGCCGCACGCTGATCCGCCGGCTCGCGTTTGACCTGACGGGCCTGCCGCCGACGCCCGAAGAGACGAGTGCCTTCATCGCTGATGCCGATCCCGCGGCCTACGAAAAACTCGTCGATCGTCTGCTCGCCTCACCCCGCTACGGTGAACGCTGGGCCCGGCACTGGCTCGACGTCGTCCACTACGGCGACACGCACGGCTACGACAAGGACCAGCCCCGGCCCAATGCCTGGCCCTATCGCGACTACGTCATCCGTTCGCTTAACACTGACAAGCCCTACGGCCGGTTCATCGAGGAGCAGCTCGCCGGCGACGTGCTCTTTCCACATTCGACCGATGGGCAGGAGGCCATCGGCTTCATCGCCGCCGGGCCGTGGGACCTGATCGGCCACCGCGAGGTGCCTGAGACGAAGACCGACGGCAAGATCGCCCGCCACCTCGACCGCGACGACATGGTTGCCAACACGATCGGCACGTTTACGAGCGTCACGGTCCACTGCGCCCAGTGCCACAACCATAAGTTCGACCCCATCACGCAGGACGATTACTACTCGCTACAGTCCGTCTTTGCGGCGATCGACCGCGAGGACCGGAAGTATTCGACCGATCCCGATCTGATGCGGCAGCATGCGGCCCTCGATGCCAAGAGGCAGTCGCTTGAGGCCCGTAAAAAGGAGATCGAGGCGGAGTTCGCCAAGGCTGCCGGCCCGCGGCTGGCCGAACTCGACAAGCTGATCAAGGAGACGCCGAAGATCGCTGACGGCAATCCAGGCCAAGCCTACGGCTACCATAGCGGGATTGCCGTGGCGTCCGATACCGTGAAGTGGGTGCAGGTGGACCTCGGCCGCGAGCTGCCGATCAAGGAAATCGTGCTCCATCCCTGTTTCGACAATTTCAACGGGATCGGGGCCGGATTCGGGTTTCCACTGCGGTATCGCGTCGAGGTGGCAAGCGGCCCGGAGTTTCGCGAGGGCGTGACGACGGTCGCCGCGTTCGCCGATGCCGATCTGGCCAACCCCGGCACCAAGCCGCAGTCGCACTCGGCCGGGGGCGTGGGCCGGTATGTTCGCGTCACGGCCACAAAGCTCGCCCCGCGGTCGAATGATTTTATTCTGGCGCTGGCCGAACTGAAGGTGCTCGGCAGCGACGGTGCGAACCTCGCGGCGAACGCAGTCGTGACCTCGCTCGACTCCATCGAGGCGGCCCCGCGGTGGGCGCGGCAGAATATCGTCGATGGCGAGAGCCCGGCCGAGTTCGTCGACAAGGCGACGCCGCTCCGAGAGGAGCGTGAGGCGCTCGTGGCGAAGACGGTCGATCCGAAGCTGACGGCCGAACGCGATGAGGTGAAGCAGCAGGTCACTGCCACCGAGGCCGAGCAGAAGGCGTTACCGGCGCTCTCGTCTGTCTACGCGGCCTCGACGAAAGTGAGGCAGGGGAAGCCACGGACGATTCACGTGCTCTCCCGCGGCAACGTGCTCGCCCCCGCGCACGAGGTGACGCCCGGGTCGCTCGCCGCCGTCGAAACGCTGCCGAGCCGGTTCGCCCTGCCGCCGGAGCATGCCGAAGGGGATCGCCGCGTGGCGTTGGCCCGTTGGATTGCGAGCGATGAAAATCCGCTCACGTGGCGGTCGATCGTCAACCGTGTCTGGCAGTATCACTTCGGCCGGGGCATCGTCGCGACGGCGAGTGATTTTGGTCGGATGGGGGCCGCGCCGACGCACCCCGACCTGCTCGACTGGTTGGCGACAGAGTTCCGCGACGGTGGCGGCTCGCTCAAGAGCCTCCATCGTCTGATCGTCACGAGCGCCGCCTACCGGCAGGCGAGCACGGCACGGGAAGACTGTGCCTCGATCGACGTCGACAACCAGTATCTCTGGCGGCAGAACCGCCGAAAGCTCGAGGCGGAGGGTATTCGCGAGGCCGTGCTCGCCGCGGCCGGCACGCTCGACCTCACGATGGGCGGCCCGGGCTGGCAGGATTTCAAGGTCGAGCATCCGCAGCAGTCGCCCCACTACCGCTACGACCTCGCCGACCCCGACGACAAGAAAACCTGGCGGCGGGGCGTCTACCGGTTTATCGTCCGCAGCCAGACGCAGCCCTTCATGACCTGCCTCGACTGCGCCGATCCCTCGATGCGGGTCGAGAAGCGGAACGAAAGCATTTCAGCGCTGCAGGCGCTGGCGCTCTTGAACAACGGGTTCATGGTGGTGCAGGCCCGGCAGTTCGCCGACCGCGTCGTGCGGGAGGCGGGCAACGATCCTGCGGCGCAGGTGAAACGGGCCTTTGAGCTGGCGATGGGCCGCGATCCCGATGCCGAGGAGGCTGCCGCACTCGTCGAGGTCGCGAAGACCCATGGCCTCGCCAACGTCTGCCGTGCGATCCTGAACCTGAACGAACTCTCCTTCGTGGATTGAAAGAAGTGGATTGAGGGACCGTATGAAAAACACCTCCCCCTACCATGCCTCGTCGCGCGGCTCGACCTCGAGTGCCCTCACACGCCGCGAGCTGCTGGCCCGCTCTGGCTGCGGGTTTGGCTCGCTGGCATTGGCGGCGATGCTGGCCGGCGACCGCGATGCGGTGGCTGCAGGCACCGCTGAGGCTGGCGTCAGCATGCACCCGGCCTGCACCTATCCGCCAAAAGTGAAGCGGGTGGTGCAGCTCTTCATGGCGGGGGCGGCCAGCCACATCGACCTCTGGGACTACAAGCCCGATCTCGTCAAGCACCACGGGAAGCCGAGCGATTTCGGTGAGCCCGTGGAGGCGTTTCAGAACGGCCTGGGCCCCTGGCTCAAGCCGATCTGGGATTTCAAGCCCTACGGCCAGAGCGGCAAGCTGCTTTCCACCCCCGTTATGGCGCTCGGCGACATGGTCGATCAGATGGCGTTCATCCACAACATGGTGAGTACCTCCGGCGTGCACTCCGCGGCCACGCTCCTGCAGACGACCGGCTTCGTGCTGCCCGGGTTCCCCGGCGCCGGCTGCTGGGTGAGCTACGCGCTCGGCTCGATGAACGACAATCTGCCGACCTTCGTCGTTCTCCCCGACCACCGTGGCTACGGGTCCAACGGCGTGAAGAACTGGGACGCTGGATTCCTGCCGTCGCAGTACAGCGGAACGGTCGTGCAGCCCGCAGCCGACGAACCGCTGGCCGACCTCCGACCGCACAAGGCCGCCACGTTCGTGAACGGCGCTTCCGATGCCGCCGCCCGCGACCTGATCGGCTGGCTCAATCGCCACCATCTGGAGAGCCACGCGGGTGACAGTCGGCTCGAGGCGCGGATTCAAAGCTACGAATTGGCTGCCAAGATGCAGTTGGCCGCGCCCGAGGCGATCGATCTCGACAGCGAGCCCGAGCACGTGCTCAAGCTCTACGGCCTCGATCGGGCCCGGACGAGCTGGCCCAGCCAGATCAACGCCGAGGAGGAGACGCATCACTTCGGGCTCCGTTGCCTGGCGGCCCGTCGGCTGCTCGAACGGGGCGTGCGGTTCGTGCAGGTCTGGAGCGGCAACGACAACGGCTTCCCTCGCCGCAACTGGGACTCGCACGAGGACGTGGAGCGCGACCACGGCCCGCTGGCCACCGGCATGGCCCGAGGCGCGGCCGCGCTGATCAAGGACCTCGACCAGCGGGGCCTGCTCGAAGACACGCTCGTGCTCTGGACGACGGAGTTTGGCCGGATGCCGAGCTCGCAAGGGGGCAGGGGCCGCGACCACAATCCGTTCGTGTTCACCAACTGGCTCTGCGGCGGCGGCATCAAGGGGGGCATCGTCCATGGCGAGAGCGACCAGTGGGGCTACAAGCCGCTCGACCGCGACCACCCGACGACGGTGCACGACGTGCACGCGACTGTGATGCGGCTCCTTGGCATCGAGCACACGAAGCTCACCTGGCGGCACAACGGCATCGACCGCCGGCTGACCGACGTGCACGGGCACGTCATAAGCGGCATCCTGTCGTAGCCTGGGTTCCAAAAAAGGTGGCGGTCACCTTTTTTGCACCTTTTTTGGAACCGGGCTATCCTGCGGCGATGGCTCACTGGGTTTCCCTCGTCGTTGACGGTCTGGCTCGCGAACGCCTCGACGACATCTCATCTGCGATGTTCAGCCTGGCCGCCGTCGGCGTCGCCGAGGAGGGTGATCGTGGAGTCGAGCCGCCCACACGTCAGACCTGGGACGACGGTCCGCCGCCGCCGCCTGGCCTCACCGTTCGCCTGCGGGCATGGTTTGAGTCGCCCGATGCAGATCTTCGCGCGGCAGCCGAGGCATGCCTGCCTCCCGCGGTCGAGGCCCGCTGGGAGACTGTCCCCGACGAGGACTGGTCGACAGGGTGGCGAGTCAATTTCCCTGTCTTCCACGTGGGCCGACTCGTCGTCGCGCCGCCCTGGGAGGAGGTGCCGGGATCGCTGATTCTCGAGCCGGGGCAGGGGTTTGGAACGGGCCAACATGCGACCACGCGGCTGGTCCTCGAACGGCTCGTCTCACTCCTCGACCTTGAAGGTGATGCGACGCCCCACTGCCGCGTGCTCGACGTCGGCTGCGGCTCCGGCATCCTCGGCTTGGCGGCGGCCCATCTCGGGGCCGACGCCTACGGCATCGACAGCGATCCATTCGCGGTCGAGGGTGCGCTCTCTCAGGCTGCACGCAACGGCTTGGCCGTGCCGTTCGACACGACGCCGCTTGCCGACGTGCCGGGACGATGGACCATCGTGCTCGCGAACCTGTTTGCCGACACCATCGTCGACCTGGCTGACTCCCTGATCGCGAAAACAGAAAAACACCTGATCCTGTGCGGCATTCTGGCTGATCGCGAGCGACGTGTTCGCGACGCCCTCGATCCGCGACTCGGGCAGCCGGATCGCTCACAGGAAGGCGAGTGGGTCTGCCTGCATTATCAGCTTCCAGAAAGATGAAAAAGGAGGGTGGAAAACGTGGCTGACACCTTTTTCACCCTCCTTTTTTCTCTCACTGTGGGGGCGTGGCGTTCCGGAACCGATCCTGCAGCGTGCGGATGACATCGAGGTCGATGCCGGGGGGCTGCTGCTCGAGGAACCAGTCGAGTCCGGTGATCGCCGCCTCACGGCGACCGGTTTCGAATCGCGCAACGGCCAGCAGGCCGCGGTCGGCGGTGTTGTCGGACTGGATTGCGACGAGGGCCTCGAGGGAGCGGAGCATCGCCTCGCGGTCCTTTGCGTCCTGCGCGACCCCCAAGAGGTTGCGCAGCACACGCCGCACAATCTGCTCCTTGGAAAATGGTCGCAGGTGGTCGTCGTCCAGTTCCTCGTCGGTCATCGCCCGGACCCTCTTTGCCGCTTCCTCTCGCGACAGCGGCACTGCCCCCTCGAACACGTCGATGAGCTGCTCGTCGCCT
The DNA here is from genome assembly GCA_945877135.1 of Candidatus Kuenenia stuttgartensis. Lineage (GTDB taxonomy): Bacteria > Planctomycetota > Planctomycetia > Pirellulales > UBA1268 > CAMCQY01. The sequence goes on along the minus strand of CAMCQY010000024.1, from coordinate 30,504 downwards.
TGGCGTGGAATGTGTTTCACCACGAAGTGCCCCGGCAGGCCGATGCCGACGACGTTCATGTCGAGGCGTTGCGCGAGTTCCATGTAGAGGATCGACAGCGTGATTGGCAGCCCCTCGCGGTCGTCGATGACGCGGCTGAGTTGGCTGTTGGCGCGGTGATAGTAATCGGTGCGACTGCCGTGGAAGCCGTTGTCGGTGAACAGATATTTGTTGAGCGCGGCGAGGCGGGTCGGTTCGGCTGCATCCTCCGGCAACGACTGTGCGATCTCCTGCGCCATGCGATCGACCTGCTGCACGTAGGCGTCGATGTCGAGTTCCTCGTCGTCCAGTTGCGCGACGACCAGCGCTGCCCGAAGCAGGTCGCATTTCTCGCCCTGCGCACACAGCCTGGCCAGTTCGCGGCAAACGCGCGCCGTGTGCAGGTCGGCCGCCACGAGCCGCAGGTCCGCCGCCCGCTTCTCGAGCGCCGTCGCGCGATCCCGCACCGCCGTCGCAGCCGGCCCGGCGTCGTTCACGAGCGGCGCGATGCCCGCGGGTGTCAGTCGTTCGAGCGGAGGCAATCGATCAATGGCCGCCTCGAGCCGCGCGGTAATCGCAGCATCGGGTCGAACGTCGTCCGCCGGCGGCCCGACGCGAAACCGCTTGAACTCGGCATCCGTGTCGCGGAACTTGGCGAGCCCCACCCGGCCCGTGGGCAGGCTGTCGTCGTCGACCGTGGCGAACGGTTCGCCGTTGATCAGGCAGCGAAACCCTTCTTTCTCCACCCGCACGGTCAGCTGGTTCCAATCGCCCGGGCGGTAGTGCGGCGATGGCATCTCGCGGAGCACCTTCCACTCGAATACCGACGGCCCGTCGAACCGAGTGACCCTCAGCTTGCCGGCCGTTGGGTAGAAGCCGTAATGACGATTGCCGCCGTCGGCGTGAAACGCGAGCCCCGCGGCCCCCGACTCGTCACCGAGTTTCACGTGGACAGACAGTTCGAACGGCAGCGCCGGGGCCTCGCGGCGCGACAGGCAGAGCGAACGACCGCCGAATCCGCTGCCGGCCTCCGTGACGGTGAGTCGCCCGCCACGCTGCTGCCACCGACTGCCAAACAGCGTCGTCCACTGCGTGGCGTCGAGCGTGCCGATCGTCAGCCACCGTGACATCGGCACCGGATTCGGCTTTTCCAGCAGCGGCTTGAGCTCGTTGACGCCGACGGCGAAGCCGAGATTCCGCGTGACGAGCGACTTGATCGTCACGATGCCAACCACACGGCCTGAGGGATCGATGACCGGGCCGCCACTATTGCCCGGCTCGATCGGCATCGCCAACTGGATCATGCGGCGGTCATCGACCTCGCGCACGCCCGACACCACGCCGTTCACAACGCTGAACGCGAGACCGTGCGGATTGCCAACAGTGATCACGGGCAGCCCATCGGGCAGGTTTTCGGAGTCGCCCAGCGGCAGCGGCACCAGTGGCTCAGCGGGCGGCTTGATCCGGAGGATGGCAAGGTCCATTGCCCGGTCCGACGCGGTGACCTCGGTTACCGCATGCCGAGATCCATCCGCCAATTGCACGGCCAGCGGTCGGGCCTCGCCGGCCACGTGCAGGTTCGTCGCGATGAGACCGTCGGCGTCGATAAGAAATCCCGTGCCCAGCCCTTGCTGCCGGCCCTCCCGGCCTTCGGACATCACCACCACGACCGAAGGCCGCACCCGCTTGGCGAGTTCCTCGACTGATGCCAACGCCGCTGGCGGTGCCGGCTGGGCTCCAGCCGCGACGGTGAGCAGCAGCAAGCCGGCGACAAAAAGTCCGCGGAATGCGGATGCGCGGACTGACGACTGCCAGAGGTGAACACGCACGGCCATATATCGGTCCTTGCTGGATCAGCTAATACTATAACGCCCCCGCAAGGCCGCGTCGCGAGGAGGCTCGGCTCCTGTCGTAAGGCCGGCTCCAATTCGGTACGGTACTGTATGGCCACATCATCCGCTCGAACGATCACTCTCGCTGACACTCCGCCTCCCGCCATCGGCCTCGGCCTCTGGAAGGTCGCCCGCTCCGACGCCCCCGCGCTCGTGGAGGAGGCGATCCGCGTCGGCTACCGGCACATCGACTCGGCCTGCGACTATGGCAATGAGGTTGAGGCAGGGCAGGGCATCCGTCGTGCGATTGAGAAGGGGCTTTGTCGCCGGGAAGACCTCTGGATCACATCGAAGCTCTGGAACACCTACCACGAGCCGCAGCATGTCAGGCCGGCAGTCGAACGGTCGCTGCACGATCTCGGGCTTGAATCGCTCGATCTCTATCTCGTGCACTTTCCGATTGCGCTCGAATATGTGCCGTTCGAGACACGCTATCCGCCAGAGTGGATCCACGATCCCGCTGCCAGCGAACCCCGCATGAAGCCGATCGCCGTGCCGCTGGCCGACACCTGGCGGGCGATGGAAGACCTCGTGGTGAGTGGCCTCGTTCGGCGGATCGGCCTGTGTAACTGCAGCGTCGCCCTCATTCGCGACCTGCTCGCCGGGGCGCGGATCCGGCCAGCCGTCCTCCAGGTGGAACTCCACCCATTTCTCACGCAGGACAAGCTGCTGCGATTTTGCCGAGAGTCCTCGATCGCAGTGACTGGATTTTCGCCGCTCGGGGCGCCGTCCTATGTGCCGCTGGGCATGGCGACCGCTGCGGAGTCGGTTCTCAATCATCCGGTGGTGACCGGTATCGCCGCGGCGATCGGACGGACGCCGGCGCAGGTCGTGCTACGGTGGGGCATGCAGCGTGGCACGGCCGTGATTCCCAAGACATCCCACCCAGAGCGGCTGCGGGAGAATCTCGCCGCCTGCGACGTCTCGCTTTCGTCCGAGCAGATGCAGGCGATCTCGTCACTCGACCGCGGCCGCCGGTTCAACGACCCGGGTGACTTCTGCGAACGTGCATTCGGCACATTCTTTCCGATCTACGAATAGTCGCACCGTTGTTCGCCGTGACCGCACCGTGTATCCCCATCCAAGCCCGCAGCGCAAGCAAGGGAATGCGGATGACCTTGCTGGGATGGTTGGCGGATTCCCTCGCTTGCGCTGCGGGCTTGGATGGGATGCCGTCGTCGACGTACAAGCTGGGTGGGGGCGGGCTGTCGCCCGCCCCCATGCCACTCGTCCACGACACTTCACTGTCTGATGGGCTCACTCGCTCAGTGCACGACGGAGACGGCTCTGCTCATGGTTCCACGACCCGGCGGTTCTCGATCGTTCGCAAAGCCTCCGCGGGCAGTTGCGTGTTCGCCGTTGATTCGGTCCCACACCTCGCGGCGATGGATCGGCATCGTGCTATCGGCTTCGAATCCGAGACGCACTCTGCCCCCCTCGACCGAAAGGATCGTGATCACCATCACCACTTCCTGATCATCAGGCCTCCCGATCACAACACTTTCGCGGTTCTTTCTGGTCAATACCAACATGGGTCACCTTCTTCATGGTTGCGGATCCATCCAGGAAAAGATCAGCGTCAAGCAGCGTCGCTGCTGCTTGTCGCGTCGGCATGCAGGTGGGTGTCGATCGGAATGCCAAGTGGCCGCACCGCCTGCCCCAGTTCAAACAGTTCCACGGCCGCGCTGGTCGTGAAGGTCTTCATCACACTTCCCGTCACCGAGTCAACATGGGCGACTGCGCCTCGTAGCGTGACGCCCGTCTGCTTTTCGACGTGACGGCGGAGCGAGTCGAGGGAGCCATCGAAGAGGTGCTGGTGAAAGTCCCTCACCCTCGTCAGCCCCTCCTGCCCATTCGCGGCCAGCCGTCGTTCGACCGTTGAAAAGGCCTCGCTCAGGCTCACCACCATCCAGTCGCCATCGGCCACGATCATCACGCTCGTCGGCACGCGGCCGGTGAGAAGATGCTCGAAACTCCCAGCCGCCCTCGCCACTGCTCGCGCCGTACGTTGCCGTGCGAGATTCGTCTCAAAGGGTGTATGCATTGCATCGTTGCTCCGGAGTTCAATGGCATAAAACCGAAAAACAAAAAAAGCCGGCGGGAGAGCCTGCCCGAAGGCAAACTCTCACGCCGGCTTACGTTGTGACCAACCTTCCGGCCTCAGCCGGACTGCTCGTCAACTCGTCATCCGTCGGCTGCTTCACCGTGAGGTGTCACACACCGTGAGGCTCTAACACGACTGCTCGTGATCAAACCACACGCCCATTTTACCGCAGCAGATAACCAATACAAGTGAATTCTTTTTTCGCCTCTCGCGGCAGCTCGTTATTTGTTTTTTGCGGTGCGCATGTCGGGGGCCTGCGCGAGGGTGAATATCAACACTTCCTCGCCGGTGACGGTGCTGACATCGTGGTGCAAACTGACGCACCGCATGCCGCTTGACTCCTCGATCATTCTCTCAAGTCGCGGTCTGGAGATCTCGACGAGGTTCGTGCGGACTCCCTTGAGCAAGTCGCGACCTTTATCCGCCGGCAGTGCAGCGACGAGATGCTGCTCGGCGGCGGAAAGCACTCCCTGCAGTCGCACCACCAAGAGATCCCTGATCAGATAGGTGCAGATATCCTTGGGGCCTCGGCCCATGAATTCCTGCATGAAGATCGTCACCCCTTTGCTGACGGCAGCCTCGATTTCTCCCTGGGTCTTCATCGGAATCCTCTCAGGTCCACATGTCGCCCGAGCAGCGACTGCCCGGGCCGTACCAACTGTCAGCGTCCGAAGATCACGTGCCGGAAAGTCCCGCCATGGTGTTCCGATCAAGCCACACTGCAGTTCTGGTAGCGACTGCGGCTCAATCGAATCTCGTCAAATCGAGTGTAGGCCCGGCGGTGCCTGCATACAATCAATCGCCGCAACAGCGCCGGATGCCTCAGAAAGCCTCTGTTGAGCCGCTTTGGTGATACGCATGCGGCTTACCGATCGTCGCGGCTGATCGCGACCATTCGTTTCTTCATTCCCTGATCGGAGCCGCGTCAGACATGTCACCGCCACCTCCCGTGCTGGAACAACTCGCCAAGGTCGCAAGAGACTTGCAGCAGGAACGAACAGGCCATCCTCCGAAGGCCGTGACCGTCGTCGTCGGCGATGACATGCTTGTGATCACGCTCCACGATGCGCTGTCGCCGGCGGAGAGGCTGATGAGCGAGACCGCGGAGGGAGCCGCCAACGTGCAGGAATTCCATCGGCAATTGTTCGCCGTATCGTCGGCGGAGCTCCGGGACGAGATCAAGCGGATCACGGGCCGCACGGTGCGGGAGGCCGCCGTGGAAGTCGAGCCCGTCACGGGAACGGTCGTCCATGCGTTTACAAGCGGCAACGTGGTGCAGATTTTTCAACTGACACCGGGGGGACTGCCCCCCGTGAGCGGCGCGACTGCTTGAGTGGCACGACTGCGTGAGGTGTCCTATACCCGTTCCTCGACCACGGGATTGGTGAGGCTGCCGATCTTCTCGATCTCGATCGTCACCGTGTCGCCGGCTTTCAAAAACACGGGCGGCTTGCGGGCGAAGCCGACGCCGTGCGGCGTGCCGGTGAGGATCACCGTACCGGGCCGCAGTACCATGCTCGCCGACATGAATTCGATGATCGCCGGCACGTCGAAGATCATGTCGTCGGTGTTCCAGTCCTGCATCACCTCGCCGTTCAACACCGTGCGGATCGAGAGCGCGTTGGGATTCGTGATCTCGTCGGTGGTGACGATGCTCGGCCCCAGCGGACAGAACGTGGCGAACGTCTTGCCTCGGCACCACTGGCCGCCGCCGCCGTTTCGCTGCCAGTCGCGGGCAGAGACGTCGTTGGCGCAGGTGTAGCCGAGCACGTGCTTGAGGGCGTCGGCCCGGCTGACGTTGTGGCAGGTCTTCCCGATCACGACCGCCAGCTCGCACTCGTAGTCGACCTCGTCGCTCCGCAGTTTGCGTGGCAGCACGATCGGATCGCCGGGGTTCTGCACGGTGCCAGAGTTCTTGAGGAAGAGCACGGGGTGGGCCGGCGGGGCCGCGTTGCTCTCGGCGGCGTGCGCCTTGTAGTTGAGGCCGATGCAGAGAATGTCGCGCGGTTCGAGCGGCGCAAGGAGCTTGGCGACTGTGGCGACGGTGCCGGTGTCGCGGAGCGGGCCGAACAACGCTCCTTCCAGAATCGTCACGCGGCCGTCGGTGTGGAGGCTTCCCAGATGGGTGGCACCGGCAGACTCAAAGCGGACGATCTTCATAGTGGGGGCTTTCCAAACAAAAACACGTTGAGGATTCCTTCAGTGTCAGCGAAACGACTGGTGGCCAGCCAGATAATACCGTGCATGGCCACGAACGCCGACAACCTCGGCGTCGATGATGGAAACACCACTCCTGGGGTTGGTGTGGTCATGTTTTGTGTGGTCTGGTTTTGTGTGGCTTTGGCACTTCGGAGTCTGTAGTCTGGAATGGAGCCGCGAGGACACGCCAAGAGCCGCCTCAGCCAAGAGCCGCCTGATCGGAGAGGCCAATGCGGCCCCAGACGGAAATCGCCATGACAGAAGTGCAGCAATCAATCGATGGCCACGCGACCAGACGCCGGATGGTGCTGGGAGTGACGCTCGCACTGGTCCTGTTGGCAGCGTGGGCAGTCTGGCGGTTCGGAGGGCGAAGCGAGGATCCCCGCATCACGGAGATTCGGACGCTGCAGCGTGAGTTGGCCGCCAGGTATCCTCCGGGGCAGGCGATCAGCGGGTCCGCGGACGCGGCGGCACGGGTCGCGGCGATTGGACAGGTCATGGTGAAGGTGCAGCAGTTGCCACCGGAACTTCGCCCGCAGGCCATGCGGATCGGTCAGGACACGTTTCGGAAAATGCTGGACGGCAAGGTCTCCACCTACTTCTCGCTCCCCGCGGAGAAGCGGCAGGATTTTCTGGACCAGGAAATCAGGCAGATGGAGTTCATGCGGAAGGCATTCGAGGCGGGGCAGTCGGTGGCTGCTTTTTTTGGCGGTGGCCGGGGCAAATCGGCTGGCGGGAAACGTGAAGAGGGAGTCGGGCCGCGACCACCCTTCGGTCCTCCCGGCGGCTCTGAGGAGGATCGAAACAGATTTCGAAAGGAAATTCTCGACAGCACCACGCCCGAGCAGCGGGCCCGCTTCGTGGAGTACATCGGTGCGATCGAGCGGCGTCGTGGGCAGCTTGGTCTGCCAGCCATGCCTCCGCCGCCGTAGTGAAGGCCCGATACAAGCCCGAAGCGCGAGCGAGGGAAACCGCGATGCTCGGCCAGTGGGCTGACGCTGCCTGTATACCCTTGCTTGCGCTGCGGGCTTGGATGGGCGAGGTCAGGTGCGGAGCGTGGACATCCCGCCATCGACCCCGAACACCTGTCCCGTCATCCAGCCGCTCTCCGCGGAGAGCAGAAATCGCGCGAGTGCCGCGACGTCCGCCGGCTCGCCGATCCGCTTGAGCGGATACCGGGCCGCGAGTGCCTCACGCTTGTCGGGAGATGAAAGCAGCCGCGCGGCGAGCGGCGTGTCGATGAGCGCGGGCGCGATCGCGTTGACCCTGATCTTCGGGGCCCACTCCGCGGCCAACGACCGCGTCAGCCCTTCCACCGCACCCTTCGCGGCCGCCACCGATGCGTGCATCGGCAGGCCCTGACCCACCGCCACCGTGCTGAACAACACCACACTCGCGGTCCCGCCATCAGGGCCCTTGAGTCGCGGCTGGCAGGCCTGCAGGAATCGCACGGCGCCGACGAGATTGAGTTCGAAATCCTGGCGAAAGTCGGCGGGTTGCAGGCTGCGGAAAGACCGTAGGTTGATGCTGCCGGGGCAGTAGACCGCCCCGTGAATCTCCTCTGGAAGTTCCGGCAGCAGGCCTTCTGGATCGGCGAAGTCGCACGGCATATGCCGAATGGTGGCAACGGACGGCAGATCACCGCCCGTCCGCGACCAGACATCGATCCGCGCTGCAGTCGGGGCCAGCATTCGGACGATCTCCAGACCGATGCCGTGACTTCCTCCCGCGATGACGTAGGTTCCAGACATGACAGATTTTCTCCTCGGTTGACCGTAGTGTAGGCGGGGTTTCCACGCTGGCGATCCCCGCCCACCGAACGAAACGGTCAGACGGTTTCGCCGCGGATGAGGTCTTCGGGCGTCTGGCGGGCACGGACGAGCCGGGCCTTGTCGCCGTCGATCAGCACCTCGGCCGGCAAGGGTTTCGAGTTGTAGTTGCTCGCCATCACAAAGCCGTAGGCACCCGCGATCTCGATCACGAGCAGGTCGCCCACCTGCGCCGGCGGCAACGCCCGCGAGGCCACGAAGCCGCCGTCGGTTTGCGTGAAGATGTCGCCCGATTCGCACAACGGGCCACCCACTGCCACCTCCTCGGTGGCGGCCCCGGCAACCAAGTCAGCGGCCGACTCAGCCTTTGCCGGGCAGAGACTCATCGGATGGTAGGAGCCGTAGAGCACCGGCCGCGCAAGGGTGTTGAAGCCGGCGTCAACGAGGAGGTATTTCCGCGAGCCCTGCCGCTTGATGGCGCGAACCTCCGTGACCACGTATCCCGACTCGGCCGTCAGGTAGCGGCCCGGCTCGATCTCCAGACGGATGCGGTGGCCGAAGCGGTCTTCGAGCCGCTTTCGCATCGCATCCCAGAGCTGAAAATAGCCGCCGAGGTCGGCGTGGACCTCGCCCGGCTTGTAGGGCACCGGCAGGCCACCGCCGGCGCTCACCATCGTGAGCGAACGGCCAATCTCGATCGCCACGCGCTCGAGCGCACTGGCCACCTCGGCCAGATGCGCCAGATCGGTGCCACTGCCGATGTGCATGTGCAGACCGCTCACCGACAGCCCCGCCCACTCGGCGCGGCGGAGCACCTCGGGGATGTCTTCGTGCCAGATGCCGTGCTTCGAGCCTTCGCCGCCGGTGTTCGTCTTCTGGCTATGGCCATGGCCGAAGCCGGGATTCACCCGCAGCGTGATGTTTGCCCCTGGCACGCGTTCGGCCAATTGCTCGATCATGTCTGCCGAGCCACAGTTGACGTGAATCCCAAGCTTCGCGACCGCGTCGAGACTCGGCCGGTCGAAGATATCGGCCGTGTAGACGATCGGGTGCACGGGCGGCAGGCCATCGGCTGCGGCAGCGCGGTCGGCGTGCGCGGAGTAGCCGGCCTTGAGAGCCCGGTGAATCTCGCCTGTGCTCACGGCATCGACCACCACGCCCTCGCGGCGGATCAGATCGAGCACGGCAAGGTTTGAGCAGGCTTTCTGCGCGAAGCGGACCGTGTCCCAGGCGGCGAGGTCGCGGCAGCGACGCCGGATCATGTCGGCGTCGTAGGCATAGAGAGGCGTGCCGTGCTCGCGGGCCAGGTCGGCCACGTTCACGCCGGCGATCTGCATGCAGATGCCGGACGGAGGTGCACTGCCTGATGCGTGCGCAGATGCCTGGGAACCAGAGGATGTCGTGTTATTGGTAATCACGGTGTGAACGCGTCTGAGGGTAAAAAATGAAGGTCGCGTTGAACGAACCGTTCGGTTCAACGCCCCGGTGGAACGCTTGCTGAAGCCGCCCAAGCCCGCTCATCGCGCGGGTGCCGGGATCGGAAACCCGTTTGGGATCGGCAGTCCCGGCTGGCCCGCCGCGCCATTGGCATTGGCAGCCCCGGCACCGGCTCCAGCGGCCAACGCCCGTACCGCGGCTCCATCAGCCGATAGTCTGGTCGCCACGCCCCGTTCAATCGGGCGGATGAGCAGTTTGACGTTGCCATCCTGCTGGTCACTGTCGTTCCCTTCCGCAGCGGGAACAGCCTCGGCGGGCAGGGCCCCCCGGTCGGCGGCGTAGGCCAGCACGCGATTCACCGACACGTCGAGGCCCACGATCGGTTTGGCCTGCGAATCAGCCTTGCCCTCTGGCCCAAGCACGGTTGCCAGCCGCTGTCGCGGATCGCCGCCCGCCATCAGGAAGGCATAGTCCGGTGCAACGGCCAGCGTGAGTTCGAGCGACTTGCCGAGGCTCTTGGCGGCATCGGTCTCGCTCAGGTCGACGTTGATCGTGTGCAGGTTGGCAGCGCCGACCTTGCCCGAGTTGAAGGCGACGTCCACGCCCGGCGGTAGTGGGGTCTTTCCAGTGTTCTCGCCGCCGAACGACTGCTTGATGCGGTTCTCGAGCGCCGCGCCATCCTTCACCCGCAGTCCCGCCGTGATGGAGGGCAGGGCAGTCGGCTTCGCTGCAGCGGTCTTGTCGATGCAGACCGCCGCATCGATGCCGCCGGTAGCGAGCACCGACGCCAGCGACTCTCTCAACAACAGCGACAAGGTCTTCGTCAGCGGATCGTTGCTGCCGGGAGGGAGAGCCTGATCAAGCATGATCTGAGCCTCCTGGCGGGAGGCCACGGGTACCGACTGCACCAGATGCCCACTGACTGCGTGGCGTTTGCCGTCGACCGCCGGCGGCATGGGCACGGTTGACTGGCCCTTGTCGGAGCCTTCCATGGCCTGCGCCATGGGAGAACCCGGCACCGCCACGGTGCGGTTCTCGATGAAGAGCCGATCCTTCTCGCTGTCGATCGCGATGCCCAGGGCCAGCGACTCGGTGTTGCCAAGGCTGTCAAGCGCGGCGGCGACTGCGCGGCCATCCAGTTGCTGGCCCTGATCGCCTGCGGCGGCCGCCCCCTGTTCGATCAGCATGCGGAGTTGCTGGCGAAGCGGGTCCGGCAGCCGGTGGGGAAACAGCTCGATGCCGAGCGTGTAGTTCTCCGAGAGCGGGGCGAACAGCGGCGCGGGATCGACCGCCTCGGCGTCGATGCCCCGCGGCGATACGATCGCCCAGCCATCCTTCTCCTTCACGTTGAGCGCGACACCGCTGGGAAGCGTGAGGCTGCGGGTCTCGCCCGACTGCTCGGTGGGGCCGGTCACGGCCTGGAGTGAATCGAGCAGTTTGTCGAGGCTCTTGACCGGCACGAAGCCGTGCACAGCGATGTCGCCGCCGTCGGTCGTCAGCACCGCGCCCAGCGGCCGCTTCACATCGAGACCGGCCAGGCCCCGGCCCTGTGTGGCCATGAGAAGCACCGACTCGAGCATGCCGGGCAGGCCGGGCTGGCCGACCTGCGCTCCGAGCCAGCCGAACTGTCTCTTGAGGTCGGCGTAGCTGTCGCAGGTGACGACGGCCAAGACCGTCCGCTCGTCGGCGTGTGCCCGCACGAGGCCGCCCACGCAGAGCGCGACAGCCACGGCGCAGGCGACCATTGTTCTTCGCAGACCACGACAGCTGACAGGCAGGAACGACATCGAAATTCCCTCGCGAGCGATCAAGTGGGGTTGGCGTTCCGCAACTCCGCGGAGCTTCCGGGTGATCGCAGCTTACCAGCCGAGTCACAAAACCTGTATTGTGGAGTCGATGCAGCCGCTTTCCCACGGTTTCGAGCCCGGTTCCCCGCCGTATGCGGCGGTGCCTGCTGCGTTGCCGGTGCGGCGGCAGCCGATGCGGCTGCCTGCATTGCTTTTTCTGCTCACCTGCATCACCACCTTCGCGGCGGGCGTATCGGGCTGGGAGGCGGAACTGCTCGGCTTCGATGACCAGTTTGGCCTGAGGGTGGCTGAGCACTGGCAACGCGGCCTCCTCTATATGGCAGCGGTAATGGCGGTGCTCGGGGCCCACGAGGCGGGGCACTTTATCGCCGCCCGACTGCACGGAATCCCGGCAACACTGCCGTTCTTCATTCCGGTGCCGGTGCTGCTCACCGGCACGATGGGGGCCGTGATCGGAATGGAAGGCTCCCGAGCCAGCCGGCGACAGCTCTTCGACATCGCGCTGGCCGGGCCACTGGCCGGGCTCGTGGTCGCCCTTCCTGTTCTCGCCGTCGGCCTGCTCACGGGCGAGCCCGCGAAGCACAGCCCCTTCGCCATGCCGCCGTTGGCTCGCGGCATTCTCGGGCTGGTCCGACCCGACATCGCAGCCGACGCGACCATCGCTCCCAACGCGCTTTTCATGGCCGGCTGGGTGGGCCTGCTCGTGACGGGGCTCAACATGATTCCGATCAGCCAACTCGATGGCGGCCACGTGAGCTACGCCATCTTCGGTCGACGGGCCCACTGGATCGCGCGGAGCGTGCTCATCGCGTCGATCGCCGCGATCGTGATCCTCGGCCGCACCAACTGGGTCGCGATGGTGGTGATCGTGACGCTGCTGGGCACGGATCATCCACCTATTCGTGCCGATGGCCGGCCGCTGGGCCTGGCCCGCACGGTGCTGGGTGTGCTCTCGTTTCTAATCCCGATCGTGACCTTCATGCCCGAGCCGCTGCTGCTGGACTAGGGCGGGGTCGGACCATCATTCCCGCGGCAGCGGTTCCACTGCCGGCAAGGCGCAAAACTGTCGAAGCTTGGAAGAATTAACGCACGGCTCGGCATGGGCCGAACGGTGGCGCATGGCGGAAAGCGTGGCGGCCACGTCGCTTCGTTGACGCTCCCGCCGCCGCTGCCCACAATTTAAGACCTCGCCCGCAGGGGCTCGCCCCGCTAAAGTTCCGCTCCCGTCCCGCCAGGACACCCCAGAGGAGAAAACCGATGAACGGTACCCCCAATCTCGTCGAACAGGATGACCCCGAGGTGTGGTCGGCCATGGCTGCGGAACAGACCCGCCAGCAGGATGGGCTCGAGATGATCGCCAGTGAGAACTTCACGAGCGCCGCCGTCATGCAGGCGGTCGGCAGCGTGCTCACCAACAAATATGCCGAGGGCTACCCCGGCCACCGCTACTACGGCGGCTGCGAGTTCGTCGACACCGTGGAGGACCTCGCCCGCAACCGGCTCAAGGCTCTCTTCGGGGCCGAGCACGTCAACGTGCAGCCCCACTCCGGCAGTCAGGCCAACTCCGCCGTCTACCTCACCGCCATCCAGCCGGGCGATACCGTGCTCGCCTTCGACCTGGCGCACGGCGGCCATCTCACGCACGGTATGAAGCTCAACAGCTCGGGCATCTTCTACAAGTTCGTGCACTATGGCGTCCGCCGTGACAACCAGCTGCTCGACTTCGACCAGATCGCGAGCCTGGCACGGGAGCACAAGCCGAAGCTGATCATCGCCGGTGCGAGCGCGTATCCACGTGAGATTCCTCACGGCCGGTTCGCCGAGATCGCGCGGGAGGTGGGCGCGAAGCTGATGGTCGATATGGCCCACTACGCGGGGCTCGTCGCCGCGGGCATCCACGACAATCCCGTGCCGGTCGCCGACTTCGTTACCAGCACCACCCACAAGACCCTCCGCGGTCCGCGGGGTGGCATCGCTATGTGCCGCGCGGAAAATGCCAAGGCGCTCGACCGGTCTGTGTTTCCCGGCACGCAGGGCGGCCCGCTCATGCACGTGATCGCCGGCAAGGCCGTGGCCTTCGGCGAGGCGCTCAAGCCGGAGTTCAAACGGTATGGCCAGAACGTCGTCGACAACGCCAGAACGCTGGCTGCGGCCCTCGCTTCCGGCGGCGTCAAGCTGGTCAGCGGCGGCACCGACAACCATCTCATGCTCGTGGACGTGACGCCGCTGGGCATTGGCGGCAAGCTGGCCGAGGAGGTGCTCGATCGCTGCGGCATCACCTGCAACAAGAACATGATCCCGTTCGACGAGCGGAAGCCGATGGACCCCTCCGGCATCCGCCTCGGCACGCCCGCCCTCACCACCCGCGGCATGGGCACTGGCGAAATGAAGCAGATCGCGGCCTGGATCCTTCGCGTGCTGAAATCACCCAGCGATCAGCAGCTGATCGCGACGACAAAGGGCGACGTGGCCGAGTTGGCCGAACAGTTTCCGGTTCCTGCGGCGAAGCTCGATGCGGTTGTGGAAGTGGCTGGACGATGAGCCTCCATAGCACGCAGCGACCGCACCCGAAGGTGGGCGACGCCGGCGGACGCTATGTACGGATCGGGCTGGTACAGTCTGCATGCACGACGGACCGCGACCACAACATCGCGCAGGCCTTGGCCGGCATCGCCGAGGCGGCCCGCGGTGGCGCTGAGGTCGTCTGCCTGCAGGAACTCTTCGCCGGGCAGTATCCCTGCCAGGCCGAAGATCATGGAAAGTTCACCGAGGCGGAAGTCGTGCCCGGGCCGCTCACCGAACGGCTTGCCGGAGCGGCACGCGAGCATGGTGTCGTGCTTATGGGAAGCGTGTTCGAACGGCGGTCGCACGGGCTCTTCCACAACACGGCCGTGATCTTCGATCGCGACGGTTCGACCGCGGGCCTCTACCGCAAGATGCACATTCCCGATGACCCTCACTACTACGAGAAGTTTTACTTCGCTCCCGGCGACACCGGATTCATGTCGGTGCCGACCAGCCGGCTGCAGGTCGGCCCGCTCGTCTGCTGGGACCAGTGGTATCCCGAGGCGGCACGGCTGACGGCCATGGCCGGCGCGGAGGTGCTCTTCTATCCCACGGCGATCGGCTGGCTCGACGGCGAGGAGGACCTGCATCGCGAGCAGTATGAATCGTGGGACACGATGCTCCGCAGCCACGCGATCGCCAACGGCGTGTTCGTCGTGGCGGTGAACCGCACGGGCCGCGAGGGACCCTTGCGGTTCTGGGGCGCGAGCGTCGTCTACGCCCCCAATGGCGAGCGACTCGTGACGGCGGGCCATGAGACCCCCGAGACAGTCGTGGTGGAGTGCGACCTTGCCCGGATCGAATGGTCGCGGACCCGCTGGCCCTTCTTCCGCGACCGCCGCATCGATGCCTACGGCAGCCTGCTGAAGCGGTGGGAGAAATAGCCGTGTCGCACGTGGACGGCTATCGGCTGCCGGCGGAGTGGGAGCCGCATGCGGCCACGTGGATAGCCTGGCCGCACCGGCGGGCGACGTTTCTGGGAGACTTCGCCGTCATCCCCGAGTTCTTCGCGCGGCTCATCCGCCTTTTGGCACCATGGGAGCCGGTGAGGGTGATCGCCAGCGGTGCGGCGCTCGCCGACGCACAGGATCGGCTCCATGGCGTGGCCAATGTGGAGTGTATCGACATTCCCACCAACGACTCGTGGCTCCGCGACACGGGACCGGTTTTTCTCACGCCGCTCGAGCAGCGGGCAAAGGGGCAGGGGGCGAGCCGGCCCGTGGCTGTCTGCTGGGAGTGGAATGCGTGGGGCGGGAAGTATCCTCCCTGGGATCTCGACGCAAAGGTGTCGCGGGCCATCGCGGGCCGGCTCGGCATGACGGTCGTGTCGCCCGGTGTTGTGCTCGAAGGGGGCGCGATCGAGACCGATGGCGAGCGCACGCTGCTGGTGAACCACCGCTGTGTCGATGATCCCAAACGGAATCCCGGCCTCCCACGCGGCGAACTCGAGCAGGTTCTCAGGCAGCAGCTTTCCATCGACCGCGTGATCTGGCTGGGCGGCGACCTCGCCGGCGACGACACCGACGGACACATCGACCAACTGGCCCGGTTCGTTGCCCCCGGCCGCGTCGTGGCGGCGCGTCAGTCCGATCGGCTCGACCCCAACTCCGCATCGCTTGCCGAGAATCTCGCGCAGCTCGAGGCGGCCGTCGATGCCCGTGGCCGCCGGCTGGAGGTGATCCCGATCGACATCCCGGCGCGGTTCGCCTTCGCGGGCACGCAGCTGCCCGCCAGCCATCTGAATTTCTATGTGGCCAACGGGGCCGTGATGGTGCCGGTGTTTGGCGGACCGACCGACGAGGCGGCAATCCACACGCTGGCTGCCTGTTTTCCGGGCCGGCGGATCGTGCCGGTGGACTGCCAGGAGCTCGTTCGCGGCCGCGGAGCCCTCCACTGCATCACGCGGGACCAGCCGGCCGGCTGAGGCCATTCGGGCGTCAACGGCCGTCACAGCCGGCCAATCCGCTCTTGCCGGGGGGCGGACGGTTCGCGACGATCATGGCCGACGCTGACCGGGTCAGCGCCCCACGCGACACGCCATCAGGAGAACACCCATCATGGAACAGCTTGCCTCGATCATGCAGGGCGCCATCGCGCTCGTCGCACGGCTGCTCCTGGCCGCAATCTTTGTGGTCAGCGCTGTCGCGAACAAGATTCCACAGTTCCAGGCGACCGCGGCCTACATGGCCACCGAAGGGGTGCCCAATCCCAAGTTTGCCCTATTCGGTGCCATCGGACTGCTGTTGATCGGCGGCTTGAGCGTCGTGCTCGGCGCCTGGACCCGGATCGGCGCGGCATTTTTGCTCGTCTTCCTGCTCGCGGCCACCTACTACTTCCACGACTTCTGGTCGGTCGCCGATGCCGGTCAGCGGCAGTTGCAGACGATCCAGTTCATGAAGAACATGGCGATCGCCGGCGGCCTGCTCTCGCTGATGGCGTTCGGTGGCGGCCCATGGAGCATCGATGGCTGGATCGGCATGAAACGCGAGGAAGCCGAGAGCGGAGCGCCCGCCAAGCCGCGAGTCACCGCCAAGCCGGCGGAACGCGGTTGATCCGAGCCATTCATATCCGGTGGAGTTGAAGCCATGGCGTGGGTGCGACTGTGGGCGATGGTTTTGATCGTGGTCCTGCCGTGTGCCGCGGCGGCAGCCGCGCCACCGGCATCGTCTTTGTCCACATCGAAACTGGGAGTTGCCACGTCCATGCCCGCTGCAGTGTTTTCTCTGCCGACGGTGAGCCCGTTCGGCCGTCTGCCCGATGGTCGAGAGGCGCACCTCTACACACTCGAAGTTCCCGGCGGCTGGAAGGCGACCATCACCGACTTCGGTGCGATCCTCACGAGCCTGCACGTGCCCGGGAAGGACGGCAAGCCGGTGGACGTCGTCCTCGGCTTCGACTCGCTCGATGGCTACACGGCCAAGCATCCCTACTTCGGCGCGACCTGTGGCCGCGTGGCCAATCGCATCGCTGCCGGACGGTTCGAACTCGATGGCAAGGCCTACACGTTGGCGACGAACAACGAGCCCAACCATCTCCACGGTGGTCTGGTCGGCTTCGACAAGAAGCTCTGGAGGGCGACGCCACGGACCTCGGAGAAGGGGCCGGCGATTGACTTTGAGATGGTGTCCCCCGCAGGCGACGAGGGCTATCCTGGGCAGCTCTCGGCCAAAGCTACCTACACGCTCACGCCCGACGGCGAACTCTGGGTCGAGATGTCGGCGACCTGCGATGCCCCCACGATCGTGAACATGGCCCACCACTCCTACTGGAATCTCGCCGGTCAGGACTCAGGCTCGATACACCGGCATACGCTGTCGGTGACCGCCGACCGTTATCTGCCTGTCGATGCCGGCGGCATCCCCACGGGTGAGTTCGCCGGGGTGGCGGGCACGCCGTTCGACCTCCGGCCCGAACGCCAGTCGTTGGCTGTGCTCGGTGATGCGATCAAGGAGTTGCCGCCGTCAACCGATGGCAAGAATCCGGGTGGCATTGACCACAACTATGTGGTCCGCGACTGGAAGCCCGATGGCAGCCTGCGGAGTGTGGCTCTGCTACGGGATCCGGCCAGTGGCCGAAGTATGGAAATCCTCACGGATCAGCCGGGCATCCAGGTCTACACCGGCAACTATCTCGATGGCTCGGTCACGGGCAAGGGCGGGACGGCCTATGCGAAGCAGGCTGCCATCTGCCTGGAGACGCAGAAGTATCCCGACAGCATCCACCATGCCGGCCAGGCCGACTGGCCGGCTGTCCGGCTCGATCCGGGGCAGACCTATCGCCACACCATGGTCCACCGCTTCACGGCGGATCGCTGAGCGAGGATGCCCTGCTGCTGGCCCGCTCCACTCGCCTGGAACATCGGCTGGAGCATTGGCTGCGTGGCATCTGCAACGCCCATCATTCGCATGGCGGCGGCCTTCGCCCCCGTGCGCTGTGTCACCGCACCGAAGCGAAAGGCCACTTCGTACATCCCTGTCGAACCGGCGCGGCCCGAACCGGCGCGGGTCGCCGTGTAGGCCGAGTTGCGATACCCCGAGATGCCGACGTAATAGGTGCCTGCCGTCCGCGTGACCACCGACAAGAGGCTGTCGAGCGAGCCATTGGCGTCGTCGTTGCGGGCGAGTTCGCGGCCCCGGGAGTCGAAGAGACGGACGACGCTGTCGAGCGTGGATGACAAGGGGAGCGAGCGGGCATCAACGTCGATCGTGAACGACTGCCTGGCCTGAAGCACCACTTTAAAGAGATCGACGTCGCGGCTGCCGGACTGACCGTCACCGATCTGGCCGGGGAAACGCACGCTGCCCGACGAGGCCGTCACAGCCACGGCAGTCGCCAGCGTGTCACCAGCGTCGATGGGCGAGGGAACCGGCGTCGGCGTTGGGGTCGGGGTCGGGGTCGGAGTCGGAGTCGGAGTCGGGGCGGGCGCAGTTGCTCCCAAAGCCTGCAGCGCGGCCGCCGCGTTGAGCAGACCACCTGTGGCCACCTTGCCGGAGAGACCGGCAACCGGCGTTGTGCTCGACAGGATCGCGGTGCGGATCTGTGTCGCCGTAGCCTGCGGGTTGGCCGCCGCCAGCAGGGCGACGGTGCCCGTGACGTGGGGCGTCGCCATCGACGTGCCACTATAGGAGGCGTAGGAGTTGTTGGGTGTCGTCGAGAGGATCGCCGCGCCGGGAGCGGCGAGGTCGACGCTCGTGGCGCCGTAGTTCGAGAAGGTCGCCAGACGGTTGGACCGGTCGGTCGCCGCCACCGAGATCACGGCCGTGCCCGGATGACTGGCCGGGTAGGAGGGAGTGGCGTCGTTGTTATTCGACTCGTTCCCCGCAGCGGCCACGAAGAGAATCCCGGCCCCTGCGCCTGCGTCGACTGCGTCACGGAGGGCCGTCGAGAGCCCGCCGCCGCCCCAGCTGTTGTTGGTGGCGACGACGTTGATGCCAAAATCACGCCGCATCCGGGTGGCGTAGTTGATGGCCGCGATCGCGGCACTGGTGCTGCCACTCCCCGCGGCGTCGAGAAACTTCAGCGGCATGATGGAGACCTGCCAATTGACCCCCACCACGCCGACGCCGTTGTTGCCCACCGCGCCGATCGTGCCCGACACGTGCGAGCCGTGGCCGTTGTCGTCCATCGGGTTGGCATCGTTATTGGCGAAGTCCCAGCCCATGATGTCGTCAATGAAGCCGTTGCGGTCGTTGTCGATACCGTCCCCTGCCACTTCGCCGGGGTTACGCCAGGTGTTGGCAGCCAGATCGGGATGGTTGTAGTCCATGCCCGTGTCGATGACGGCGACGACCACGCTGCGGGAGCCGGTGGTCATGTTCCATGCCTCGGGGGCATCGATATCGGCATCGACGACGCCGCCCGACTGTCCGGTGTTGTCGAGGCCCCAGAGTTGGCCACGCGATGGATCGTTGGAGGCGATGGTGGGTGCGATGACGAAATCGGGCTCGACGTAGGTCACGCCGGTCGTCCGCGCGGCCCAGCCGAGCACGTCCTGCGTCGATGCTCCGGGGGTGGAGAGCGCATGGAAGCCGTCGCCCAAGGATGCCGTCTGCCAGGTTGGGGCGAGGTTCCAGCCGGTTGTGGCCGCCGTTGCGGGGGTCCGCACGATCCAGGCATCGGACCGCGCAGCGGCGGTCTGACCAAGCCATTCAATCTGCCTGAGAGCGGTTGCGGCGACGTCGGCGGACATCGTCAGCCGCGATTCGAGGAGTTCGGCCGTGCACGTCGTGGAACGGAGGCCGCGAAGCGTTGCAGAATGCGCCCGATGGCCATGGCACGCATGGGCCAGATGGGTCAATCGGCGCAGAAAGAGGGGGCGGTCCATGGGTATGCCTTCCATGCTGCTGATTCCGTCTGCCCCTGCGACGGGTAGTATCGTCCCATGCAGAGCGAATGTCCAGCGGCCATGCGGGGGCCGGCCAGGTCCGTTACGATAGTCGCACTTTGCCACCGTTTCGCCTGGCCCGGAGCTTCACCGTATCCGGAGGAGAGGTGAAAGGACAGTTGGTATTTGATGCGATTGTGACAGGATACGAGGCTTCAGGAGCTCCGCAATGGTCTTTCCCGTTGGCGATGACAATTCCGACCGCACGATCTTTCCGTATGTGACGATCGCGCTCTTGCTGGCGAACGTCTTCGTGTTTGTGGTACTCCAGCAGATGGGGGCCAACGACAACGTCACGCTCGCCTACTGCCAGGTGCCGGCCGAGATCATCTCGGGGCGGGATGTCATCACCGAGCCGTCGGTGCGGATGGTCCAGACGCCCGAGGGCGTGGTTCAGGTTCCCGACCCCGGCCTCAAAGCGACGCCGGTCCCCCCCTGGATGACCCTGCTGACCGCGATCTTCATGCATGGCGGCATCATGCATCTCGCTGGCAACATGTGGTTTCTGTGGATCTTTGGCGACAACGTCGAGGACGACATGGGGCACGTCAAATACCTGCTCTTCTACCTGGCCACGGGCATCATCGCGTCACTGGCTTTCGTCGCGCTCAACAGCACGGGCGAGGCGTCGCTGACGCCCTGCCTGGGTGCATCAGGTGCGATCTCGGGCGTACTGGGGGCCTATCTCGTGCTCCATCCGCACCGCCGCGTGAGCGTGATCCTGCTGCGGATGATGATCGACGTGCCGGGCTACGTGGCGGTGGGCATCTGGTTTCTGTTTCAGCTCGTGAGCGGATTTCTCGACCAGGGCGGTGGCGGCGGCGTAGCCTACTCGGCGCACGTAGCGGGTTTCGTGGCGGGCATGATCCTCGCCAAGCCGATGAGCCATCGGGAGGTTCGCGATGGGGCCGACCCGCTGGTCGTGCTCAGGCGACGGATTCCGTAGGCACGAACACCATGAATGACGAATACGTTGGTTTCATGCCAAATTGATCTCGATCACGTGTTCGTGTTGGTCATCGACGAGCGGGATTGCATGGTCGGTCTGCGGAACGCCGTCGACCACCATGGTACGGATCGGCCCTGGTTCGCGGACACCGTGCCCCGGATGGTGAACGGTGATCCGGTACAGCGTGTCGTAGTAGCGATAGCGGATCGTATACCTGGGCCAGTCGCGGGGCGGATGGGGCGAAAGTCTGAGCACCGTACCCTCCCGTTCGATGCCCAGCAGCGACTCGACGAGCAGCCGATACATCCAGCTGGCCGAGCCGGTGTACCAGGTCCAGCCGCCGCGGCCGGTGTGCGGCACGGCGGCATAGATGTCGGCCGCGACCACGTAGGGCTCGACGCGATAGGTGGCGATCGCATCGGGGCTGTCGCCGTGGCTGACCGGGTTCATGAGCTGGAAGAGTTCCCAGGCGCGGGTGTGGTCGCCCAGGGCTGCGAAGGCCATCGCCGTCCAGACGGCAGCATGGGTGTATTGGCCTCCATTCTCACGGACACCCGGTGGATAGCCCTTGATGTAACCAGGCTCGAGTGGTGCGGTGTCGAAGGGGGGCGTGAGAAGCTTCACGAGTCGATCGGACCGCGACACGAGCAACGCATCGACGCTGGCCATCGCCTCCGCGGCCCGCGCCTGAGGGGCCGCGGCCGAGAGCACCGCCCAACTCTGCGAAAGAGAGTCGATCCGGCATTCGGCGGAGCCGACCGACCCGAGCGGCATTCCATCGTCGAACGTGCCGCGGCGATACCATGATCCGTCCCAGGCGGTGTCGTCCACATTGCCCCGCAGACGACCCGCTTCGATGGAGCAGCGATCCGCCATGACGACGTCGCCACGCTGTTCGGCAATGTCGGCGAAGCGACTGAGCACGTCGTAGAGGAAGAACGCCAGCCAGACGCTCTCGCCGTGGCCCTTATGCCCCACGAGGTTCAGGCCATCGTTCCAGTCGCCGCCGCCAAAGAGCGGTAGACCGTGAACGCCGAAGTGGAGCCCGCGTTCGATCGCCCGAGCGCAGTGGTCGTAGAGCGAAGCGGTGGCGGGGCCCGACTGGGGCAGGTCGTAGGCCGATTCCTCGTCGGCCCGGGGCACGCGGCCTTGCAGGAACGGCACCGGCGCGTCGAGCACGCCCGTGTCGCCGGTCGCCTGCACGTAGCGGCAGACCGCCGCCGGCAGCCAGAGGAAGTCGTCGGAACAGTGCGTGCGGATGCCGCGGCCCTCGGGAGGATGCCACCAGTGCTGCACGTCACCCTCCTCGAACTGTCGGCCCGCCGCGCGGAGCAGGTGTTCGCGAAGCAGTTCGGGGGCGGTGTGCACGAGCGCCATCGCGTCCTGGAGCTGATCGCGGAAGCCGAAAGCCCCCGATGACTGATAGAGCGATGTTCGACCCCAGAGTCGGCACGAGACGACCTGGTACAAAAGCCAGTGGTTGACGAGCGCATCGACAGCCGGGTCGGGCGACTCGATCTGCACCGCCGCGAGCCGATGCCGCCACCCCGCACGCATCGCGACGCATTCCTGCTCCGCCGCCAGTTCCCCGCGGAACCGCTGCACGAGCCGCTGTGCCTCGGCCACGCCCTGTGCCGCGCCGAGCGTGAACACGACCGTGCGACACTCCCCCTCGTCGAGGAGCACCTGCACCTGCATCGCCGCACACGGGTCGTAGCCCGCCCCCACGCGGCCGGAGAGCCGCATCCGCTCGAGCGCCGCCGGCGCCGCGAGCGAGCCGTTGCGGCCGATGAACTCCGTGCGGTCGCCGGTCACGGTGCGGGCAAGTTCGCTCGCATCGACGAAGGCGACCATGCCGGCGAATTCACCGGTGAACGCGTTACGGGCGAACAGGGCGCCGGTGAGCTGATCGATCTCGGTGACGACCTGCATCAGCGACCGGGTGCGGAGTTCGCCGAGCACCCACTCCCAGTAGCCCGTGATCGACAAGGCCCGCGGCCGGCCGGAGGTGTTGGTGATCGTGAGTCGCACGAACTTCACCGGTTCGTGCTCGGCGACGAAGAGCGTGAGCTCGGAGGCGAGTCCGTCGTCGGCATGTTCGAAGACAGTGCTGCCGACCCCGTGCCGCACGGCATAGGTACCGCGGCCGCGGGCCGGCTGAGGCGTGGGCGACCAGAAGCGGCCGCTGTCCTCGTCGCGAATGTAGATCGCCTCGCCGCCCATGTCGGAGACCGGATCGTTGGTCCAGGGCGTGAGTCGGAACTCGTGGCTGTTGTCCACCCACGTGCAGCCGCTACCCGACTCGGAGACCACGGTGCCAATACGGGAATTGGCCAGACAATTGACCCATGGTGCCGGCGTGCAGACGCCTGGGCGAAGCAGGATCACATATTCGCTCCCGTCAGCCGTGAAGCCGCCGAGGCCGTTGAAGGCGTGGAGCTCGGACGGTTTCGGCCCCGACTCCAGGTCGGTGGCCGTCGATGCAGGCGGTGCCCGCCGCCGCGGCTTGAGTCGGGGGATCGTGATCTCCGCTCGGCTACGTTTTTCGACCTGCTCGATTAGTGTGCCAGCTTCGTCGGTGAGCAGAATGCGGGCGGAGGCTTGCAGCAGCACCCGGTCCTCCTCGGAGAGCTGTTCGCCGCGGCGCACAAAGATGCCACCCGGGCGGTCGATGAGCCCGGCCTCCGGACTGGCGGAGACGATGTCGAGGATCGACTCGTGCAGCACCTGCCGGTAGACCGACTCGTCTTCGTTCCAGATGACGAGGTCAACGTCGAGTCCGTGCATCCGCCACCAACCGTGCCCGCGAATCGCCTGCTGCACGAGTTCGAGCTGGTGGTGATCGCGGATGCGAACCAGCACGATCGGCAGGTCACCCGAGATACCATGCCCCCACAGCCCCGACTGGCCACGGCGGTTGCGGGCGATCACCGCCGGGCTCGTGCGTCGCAGTCGAGACGCGTGGACCAGCGACCCAGCCAGCCTTCCATAGGCCTGCGCCTCCTGCTCCGAGATCGTAAGCTGCTGCAGCATGATCGCGCCCCGCGTCCAAGCCAGCTCGATGATGCGATCGGCGAGGCACGGATCGGAATATTTGACGGCGATCTCTGCGGCCTGATCGCGTGATTCGGCGATGCCGGTGACGATGTCGAGCCGCACCGTCTCGCCCGGCGCGAGCACGACGGTGCGGCGGATGCTCACCACCGGATCGAGCGTGGCGCCGCTGGTGCCGGAGAGCGTGTTCCTGTGCTGCGATTCGCTCGTGCAGGCGGCGGGGTCATGGGGCGTGCGGCCGCGGCCAAGAAAGATCCCGCGATCGGTCTCGAACGAAGGCTCGCCGACCGGGTGCGTGCACGCTTCCGTCGGACAGCTGCCGGTAACGACATGCAGCAGCCACGGCGGCCGCTCCTCCGGGCTGCGGGGCCGGCGGGTGACCAGCAGCGCGGGCCGCCCGGCAAGGATCTCGGTCTCCACGAAGAGGTTGGAAAAGGCTGGATGCGACTCGTCCTGGCCCTGCGGGGCGAGCGCTACCTCCGCGTAGGTGGTGACCTCGATCGAGCGGCGGCGTTCGGAGTGGTTGGTGAGAGAGAGACGGCGGAGTTCCACGTCGTCTTCGGTGGATACGCTGACGAGCGTGTGTGCCTCGATCTGTTCGTCGAAGCGACGGAACTCCGCCCGTGACTGCATGAAGACCGCCTCGCCGCGGCGACCCCCACGAGTCGTCGGCTGCCAGGTATTGGACCAGACAACGCCGCTATCGAGATCCCGCAGGTAGCAGAATTGTCCCCAGTGGTCGCGGGTGGCGTCTTCGCGCCAACGGGTGACGGCGAGGCCGCGCCATCGGCTCCAGCCTCCGCCGGCGGCGGATATGGCGACGTGGTAGCGGCCGTTGGAGAGCAGGTGCACCTCCGGCATTGGGCCGTCGAAGTCGGTCACCACGCGGATTGCATTTGGCTGTGCGGCCGGGATTCCACGGGCCTTGGCCGCCTCGCCCGTATGCGGGAAGACCGTGACCGTGAGTTTCGGGATCCGCTCCTGCAGGAGCAGCGTTGCCGACTTGAGCGCCGGATCGGCCATGAATCGCCGCTGCATGGGGCTGTCGAGCAGCACGGAAGCGAAGGCCAGCAGACTCATGCCCTGATGGTGGGCCATGAACTGCCGCACAGGCACGCCTCCCGCGAAGCCCAAGCCGCCACCGGCGGCGGCTTCGGTTTCGGCCGGGTCGATCCGCCCGGTGCTGGAGTTGGTGCTGGTGGGCACGCGGCGGGAGGGCGTGTAGTCGATCGCTTCGATGAAGCCACATGTACCCATGCCCCCGTCGGCGGCGATTCTCCGGAGGTTGCTGCAGGCCTCTCGCGGCGCGACGAGCAATGCCAGGGCGCTGGCGTAGGGAGCGATCACGATGTCGTCGGCCAGCCCGCGTTTCAGGCCCAGCCCCGGCACGCCGAAGGCCCTGTACTGATAGTTCATCTGCACATCGCGGGCGTTGTAACCAGATTCCGAGATGCCCCACGGCACCCCGCGCTGCTCCGCGTAGCCGATCTGGCGGTGCACCGCCGCGCGGCAGGAATGGTCGAGCAGTGTGCCGCTCCAGGATGGCATCACAAGCATCGGCATCAGGTATTCGAACATCGAGCCACTCCAGGAGAGCAGCGTCGGTGCGCCGTCGGTGGTCGTCAGGAGTCGGCCGAGCGCAAACCAGTGATCCTGGTCGAGCTGGCGGCGGGCGACGAGCACGTAGCTGGCCAGTCGCGACTCCGACGCCAACAGATCGTAGTAGCCCGCGTCGAGGCGATGCTCGGTGGCGTTGAAGCCGATCGCGAAGAGCCGTCTCGACGGGTCGTAAAGAAATCGAAAGTCGATGTCGGCCAGCGCCCGGGAGGCGTCCGCGAGCTGCCCGAGTTCGTCGCGCCGCTCGCTGGCATGAAGCGTGGCGGTCTCGAGCGATGCGTGCAGCAGTCGCAGCCAGCGCGAGCAGGCCGGGGCATCCGGCGAGTGGTTGGTGTCGTTGGCCTGCGCCACTTCCTCCACCAAGGGCAGCACCGTCTCGGGCAGGCTGACGATCTCCCGCAGGGTGGGGCTGCCGTTGAGATGGTCCAGCATCGCGCGGAGCTTGGCCGCCCGTGGATTCGACTGCGCAGTGACCCGTTGCCAGAAATGCTCGGGTGGCGGTGGCAGCGTGGTCCATGGCGCGAGATGATGGAGGTCGGCGAGTTGGTCGGCAGCGGCGTGGAGCACCGCCTCCGTCCACCAGCGGCACTCGGCGTCGGCGGCAAGATCACCGCGGGCCGCCGCGCCGGCCGCGATCAGGCGGGGCAGCGCGGCGGCGGCACGAGCCACCGTGACAGACTCCCGTAGGAGTTCGTCGGGAACCCCGGGCCAGCAGGCCGCCCCGTCACGCTGACGACGGTGGCCGGTCGGCGATGCATGGCGGGATTCGGCCAGGACACGCAGCGAGTCCCGGAGGCCGGCGAAGAGCCGTGGCGACACCGCTGCCGCGTCCCGCAGTTCGTCGAGCCCTCCGGCGAGCACGAGGAGGCTGCCGACAAAGTTGCCACTGTCGACCGTGGAGACGTAGCGAGGGGAGAGCGGCGCAAGCGTGTGGATGTCGTACCAGTTGAACAGGTGACCACGGTGCCGTTCGAGGCTGCCGAGCGTGTCGAACGTATGGCCGACGCGGCCGACGAGCTGCGCGACAGAACACCAGCCAAAGTCGCAGGCAGCCAGGTCGGAGAGCAGCCCCATCGCGATGTTGGTGGGGCTGGTGCGGGCTGCCACGATCAACTCACCGTTCATCTGCACGTTGTCCGGTGGGAGCCAGTTGGTATGGGCCGTCACATACTCCTCGAAGTACCGCCAGGTGCGCCTTCCGGCCGTTGCCAGGAATTGTTGTTCGGTGTCCGAAAGTCGGACCGTCCGTGGCGGCAGTGGCAGACTGATCCACCAGGCGATCAGTGGCGCGAGCAGCCATGCCACAAGCCAGGGAAATGCAGCCACGAGCATGTCGGGATGACCATATGGAAAGAGAACCGCGGCCAGGAGAATGGCCATCAGCGGGCTGACGGCCACCGCGCGAATGAAGCCGGGCAGATCGCCCGTCGCCGTTCGCTCGGTGTCGGCTGCGGTGCGCCATTCCAGCAGGCGGCGATGGGTGAGGAACATCCGTACGAGCGTCCGCGCGATGGCGTCGATCGCGATGCTCGCCTCGTAGGGCAGCATGGCAAGCTGGAGCAGCCCCTGCATCAGTGGCCTCGTCGCCGACCGAGCGGCCTCGACAAGGTGTGTCGAGAGCGGCACGTCGTGGGCCTTTCGCAGAAAGTCGAGCAGGCAGGCCAGCAAGGGGGGCAGAAGCGCCGCCAGAACGACCAGCCCCGCAGCCGCCATGCCCTGCCGCAACGAGCCCGACAGCCAGGCCCCGATCAGCAGGCCGAGCATCGCCGGAGGGACGAGGCTCCGCCGGAGGTTATCGAAGATCTTCCACTGGGAGAGGGATGACAAGGGGTTCTTCACACCTGCCACGCCATGACTCGGGACGCGTGGGAGCAGCCACCAGAGGATCTGCCAGTCGCCGCGAATCCAGCGGTGCCGTCGCCGCGCGTCGGTGAGATAGCTGGAAGGATGGTCTTCGTGCAGCACCACGTCGCTCTCCAATCCAGAGCGACAGTGGCAGCCCTCGAGCAGGTCGTGGCTGAGGATCGTGTGCTCGGGAAATACGCCGCAACAGTGCTCGAAGGCATCGACGTCGTAGATGCCCTTGCCGATGAAGGACCCCTCGTCGAAAAGGTCCTGGTAGAGGTTGGAGACGACCCGCGTGTAGGGATCGATGCCTGGGATGCCCGAGGTGAGGCGGCTGAAACGCGACCGCTGCGCGCTCGGCAGACTCACCGCCACACGCGGCTGGATGATGCCATGCCCGGCCATGATGCTGGGCTGCGTGGGGTGCGGCACGGGCCGGTTGAGGATGTGTGCCATGGCGCCCGCCATCTCGCGGGCCGCGTCGCGGGGCAGGTCGGTGTCGGCGTCGAGCGTGATGACGAACCGCACCTGCGGCAGGAACGCGCCGTCTCCAGCCACGTGAGAGAATCGCCCGCCGGGGCCGGTGAGGGCGGCTCCGCGGAGCACGGCGTTGAAATCGGCGAGCTTGCCGCGTTTGCGTTCGCGGCCCATCCAGACGCCGTCGCGGGCGTTCCATGCGCGGCTGCGGTGCAGCAGCAGGAAGGAATCGGAGCGATCGGATGGATACCGCCGATTGAGTGCATCAACCCCGGCCACGGCCTGCCGGATCAGCGGCTCGTCGGATGGGAGCGATTCCGCCGCGGCATCGGGGAGGTCGGAGAGCAGGGCGAAATGCAGGTGTGGGTCGCGGTTGGCGAGGAAGCGGATCTCCAGGCCTTCGAGGAGTCGATCGACCGTGGCCGCGTCGCTGAGCATGGCGGGCACGGCGACGAGGGTGCGCTGATCGGGTGGGATGCCCTCCCTGAAATCGAGCCGCGGAAGAGGGTGCGGCCGAACGACGAGCGTCGCCGCCCAGGTGACCAGCCCCACGGCAAGATGCAGGGCAACCAGCAGCATGGGCACGACGAGGGGCCACGACCTGCCCTCCAGGCCGGCCGCCTCCAGAAACGTGAGCACACCGGCGGCGGTCAGCATCGTGATGCTGGCCAGCAAGAGGCCCAGCGTGCTCCGCTGCGCTGCCGCGATGCACGAACGCCACGGCGCGAACCAGGCGGCCACCCCGACAAAGCGACAGCCGAGTTCGTGCATCAGACGGTCGCGGCCCGCATCGACAAGCCAGTAGCCGACGTGCGATTCACGTGGAGGCGACGCGTGGACGCCGCTGACACTGGCCTCATGAGCGAGCGACACGGTCCGTTCGGCGACCTCTTCTTCGGATCGCCCCGTCCGCCGGGCGATGGTTTCGACGGCCGAGCGGTAACGGTTGCGGGTGGCGAAATCGGTCCGGCCATACACTGCGGCAGGATCATTGATGAGCGTTTGCTCCACAATGCTGTGCCCAGCGACGAAGTCACGCCAGTCGTGCACCGCGAGGAACCGCAGGCTGCCGATGCTGTTGCCAACCGAAACCTGATTGGCTGCCTGCGCCTGTCCTTCGGCCAGCACCGTCTGCTCGATCGTGAGGCCCTGTCCGGCGAGGCAATGCTCGAGCCAGGTGCCGGCCAGTGCGAAGGCAGGCGAGTGGCCCTGCAATGCCCGCGTGAACTCGGCGAGGAAGGCGCCGGACAGGGGAGGGGAAGCCCGTGTCATGTCGGCCAGAACGGCGACGAGGTCAGCGGGCCGCCTCTCCGCGGCCTCGAGCATCCGCTCGGACCAGTCAGCGGCGATGTCGCGTTGATGTCGGGCGGTCGCGAGCCGCTGGGCCACGCGGCGAAGATTCTCGATGAGGGCGAGCCGCAGCATGAGCGGCATGGCCCAGAGTTCACCGAGACTGAGTGGGCAGACGGACTGATAAGCGGCGATGAAGGCGTCGAGTGCCGCCGAGTCCACGCGGCCGTCTGCATGCGCGATCAGTTCCATCGCGATGGCATAGGTCCGCGGACAATCGGAGGCGAGGCCGGGCAGTTGGTCGAGGTAGGAGCGGGGCAGGAGGCGGCGGGTGGAGTGGATCTGCTCCTCGATCAGGTAGAAATTGTCGAGCAGCCACTCCGACGCCGGCGCGATGCGTCTGCCCCGCCGGGTCGCAGCGGCGAGCAGTTCGTAGGTCTCGATCAACACCCGTTCGTTGTCGGCCAACCGCGTGAGTAGCCTGCCGGACGTGCGGTGCCGTGTGACGCGATGCGAATTGGCCACCGTGCGGGCGTGCCGCTGCAACTGCTCGGTGGAGAAGAGTTCCCCGCGTAGGGGCCTTTCGTCGGCAAGATGGCGATCACCGCGCAGCGGCGAGCCGACATCCGTCGCGGCGAATGGAGCGTCGAGTTGTATGGCGTCCTTGTCCGCGATGATCCGCGGCGTGAGCCGGCGGACCATGTCCATCAATGATGGAACATGCACGGTGGGGCTCCGAAGATTGGCCAGCCTCCCGAGGGAGGAGAGCCGGATACAACTCTCGCACCGTGACGAACGAAAAGCCAGTGGCCGTCTGGGACGGCATCGGCGGGGCTGCACCACGGAAACAGTTTTTGCCCGCCCGGCAGCGGGGTCGCGGTCCTGTCGATCAGACTGTCATGCTGACGGTCTGTCGCTCAGCGGAGTGCGAGCGGTCAACAAAAAAGCTGCCGCCCCCGAAGGGGCGGCAGCCGTAGGAACCATTTGGTGGGCTGCATCAACGGCAGGCCCGTCGACTCGCCGCTATCGGCGCAGCCCTCCCGTACAGTCAGTTTGCGTCACTAGACCACCTCCTCTCGTTGAAGGAATCCCAGCCGTCGCGATCACTGCGAGATCACCGCCGGGCTGTTTTCTCCCCAGCCGTCACCGGGGAACGACGCTTAGAGTATAGCCGGGTCGAGCTTGGGGATGAGGGGCCGTTGTCACGCTGCTGCCACTGCACGCAGCGAATTGAAGTCGGGGCGACTCCCGACGACACTTCCGGTACGACTCGGCACTCTGGCGGAATCTCCGCGGAAACAGCCGGTCTCTGCCCGTACCCGTTCGCCTACCAGGTCTGGTTTGAGGAGGATGCGGTACGGAAGAGGACGGTCCGCAGGCTCTACCGCCGAGGCCGTTGAGCGGATCGGGGCTTCGTGCCCCGCCGGACTGCCCATCCCGGAGGCAATTCCTTCGCCTCCGAGGTTTTTCCTATGTTTCGTTCCAATAACGACGCCGGTGTTCCCGGCCAGGATTCTTTTGGTTTTCAGGACAACGCAAATGGCCGTCACCAGGGCCGCGGAAGGGCTCGGGGCGACGATTTTGGCCTGCCTGATC